>NZ_JBEXSY010000012.1:0-149178 GCF_040613895.1 Nocardiopsis sp. NPDC006198
TGTTCTCGGTGGGGCGCGTCGGCGCGTGGCCCCCGGGGAGCCCCCCCCCCCACCGGCCGCGGCGCCCGCGTGGCGGGGCCGACGGACCGGGGGAGCGGGAGCAGGGGGTCCACGGGGCGCGGCGGGGCTCCCCGCCCACCGCGCCCCGACGGGCTACAGGTCGATGCCCACGATGTCCTCCGGCCGCACCGGTGCGTGCGTCAGCGGACGCCCCGTCGCCGCGCGCACCGCGGCGACGACCGCCGGGGTCGACGACAGCGTCGGCGGCTCGCCGGCGCCCCGCAGCCCGTACGGCGCGTGCGGGTCCGGATGCTCCAGGACCTCGATCCGCATCGGGGGCGTGTCCAGGATCGTCGGGATCAGGTAGTCGGTGAACGACGGATTGCGGATCACGCCGTCCTCCACCAAAATCTCCTCCATCAGCGCCAGGCCCAGGCCCTGGGCGGACCCGCCCTGGATCTGCCCGGCCAGCTGCTGAGGGTGCATCACCCTGCCGACGTCCTGCACCGCGTCCAGGGCCACCACCTTCACCAGGCCCAGGTCCACGTCCACGTCCACCACGGCGCGGTGGACGCACATCCCGAACTGGGTGTGCGAGGCGCCCTGGCCCAGCAGCGGGTCGAGCATCTCGGTGGGCCGGTGGTGGAACTCACGGGTCTCCTCGACCACCACACCGCCCTGCGCCGCCTCGCCCAGCAGGTCCGCCAGCGACACCAGCGCTCCGGCCGTCGCCGACACCACCTTGCCGCCGGCCAGGGCCAGGTCGGTGTCGGGCAGGTCGCCGGGCACCAGCCCGCGCTCGCGGGCCAGGGCGAACACGGCGGCGCGCACCGACGCGCACGCCGTCCTGACGGCGCCGCCCGTCATGTACGTCTGGCGAGAGGCGGAGGAGGAGCCCGCCGAGCCCACCTGGGTGTCGGAGGGGTGGATGACGACCTTCTCCACGCCCAGCTCGGTCCGGGCGATCTGCCCCTTGACCGTCACCAGCCCCTGGCCGACCTCGGCCGCGGCGGTGTGCACCATCACCACGGGCTCGCCCGCCACGACCTCCAGCCGCACCCGGGCGGTGGAGTAGTCGTCGAAGCCCTCGGAGAAGCACAGGTTCTTCAGCCCCACGCCGTAGCCGACGCCGCGCACCACGCCCTCGCCGCGGGTGGTCCCCGCCACCCCGCCGGGCAGGGTGCGCAGGTCGCCGGGGTCGGGCAGCGCCCCGCGCCCGGGCGGCATCGGCAGGTCGCGGCAGCGCTGCAGCATCTCCGCCATGGGCAGCGGCATGTCGATCTCCTGGCCCGTGATGATCCGCGAGCCCTGCGACAACGCGTTCTTGATCCGCAGGTCCACCGGGTGCATCCCCAGCTCGGCCGCGAGCCTGTCCATCTGCGACTCGTAGGCGAAGCACGCCTGCACCGCGCCGAACCCCCGCATCGCGCCGCACGGCGGGTTGTTCGTGTACACGCCGTAGGCGTCGACCAGCACGTTGGGCACCTCGTAGGGGCCGATGCCCAGCGAGGACGCCACACCCACCACCGCGGGGGTCGCCGACGCGTACGCGCCGCCGTCCACGACCACCTCGGCCGTGGCGTACAGCAGCCTGCCGTCGGACGAGGCGCCGTGCTCGTAGCGCATCTTCGCCGGGTGCCGGTGCACGTGCCCGTAGAAGGACTCCTCGCGGTTGTACACGAACTTGACCGGCCTGCCGGTGCGCAGCGCCAGCAGGCAGGCGTGGATCTGCATCGACAGGTCCTCGCGCGCGCCGAACGCACCGCCCACGCCCGCCAGGGTCAGCCGCACCTTGTCCTGCGGCAGCCCCAGGGCGGGGGCGATCTGGCGCTGGTCCACGTGCAGCCACTGGGTGGCCACGTACAGGTCCACCCCGCCGTCCTCCGCCGGAACGGCCATCCCCGACTCCGGGCCCAGGAAGGCCTGGTCCTGCATGCCCACCTCGTACTCGGAGGACACCACCACGGCGGCCTCCGACCGCAGCCTCTCCAGCACCGCGCCCTCGCGGGCGGCCGACCCGGCGGCCTCGGCGAACGCGCCCGTGCGGATCGGCTGGTGGCGCAGCCGGTTGCCGCGCTGGTTGAACTCGGGGTGCTCGGGCAGCGACCCCGCCTCGTGCACCGGCGGGCAGTCCGGGTCCATCGCCGCGCGCCGGGAGTCGGTGACCGGCTCCAGCACCGCGTAGTCCACCCGGATGCGCTCCATGGCGCGCCGGGCCGTCTCCGGGTGGTCGGCGGCGACCACCGCCACCGGCTCCCCCTTGTAGCGCACCTTGCCGAAGGCCAGCACCGGCTGGTCCTGGAACTCCAGCCCGTAGCGCTTCTCGCCGGGCACGTCCTCGTGCGTGAGCACCGCGTGCACACCCGGCACCTCCAGGGCCCCGGTGACGTCGATGCCGCGGATCTCGGCGTGCGGATGGGGACTGCGCAGGGTCGCCCCCCACAGCATGTCCTCCATCCACATGTCCGAGGAGTACGCGAACTCACCGGTCACCTTCAGCGTCCCGTCGGGACGCCGCGGGCTCGCGCCCACCCCGTCCTTCGTGGTGCTGGTCAGGCCGGTCACGGTACGGGTCGTCGCCGCCATCAGCGGTTCACCTCCTGTGTCAGTGCGCGGTGCGCGGCCCGGCCGCGCGCGGCGGCCGTCTCGGCGGACAGGGTGCGGAGCTCGCCGCGGTCGACGACGGTGCTCCCGCCGACCCAGAGCCGCTCCAGCGGCGGGGTGGGGCCGAAGACCGCCGCCACCACCGGGTCGGCGACGACGTCGTAGCCGAACCCGTCCACCCGCCACAGCGCGATGTCGGCGAGCTTGCCGACCGTCAGCGAGCCCAGCTCCGCGTCGCGGCCCAGCACCCGGGCACCGCCCAGGGTGGCCATCTCCAGGGCCTGGCGCGCGCTGAGTGCCTGCGGGCCCTTGCGGGCACGGGCCATCAGCAGGGCCTGGTGCATCTCCCCCGCCAGGGGCGTCAGCTCACTGGAGGCGGGGCCGTCCACGCCCAGCCCGACCCGCACGCCCGCGTCCAGCAGCTCGGTGACCCGGCAGATCCCCGCGCCCAGGCGGGCGTTGGAGGTGGGACAGTGCGCGATGCCGGTGCCCGTCGCGGCGATCCTCGCGATCGCCGCGTCGGACAGGTGAACGGCGTGCGCGAACCACACGTCCTCGCCCAGCCAGCCCAGCTTCTCCGCGTACTCCACGGGGGTGCACCCGAACTCGGCCAGGCACTGCTCCTCCTCGTCGAGGGTCTCCGCCAGGTGGGTGTGCATCCGCACCCCCCTGTCCCTGGCCAGCGCCGCGCCCTCCACCATCAGCTCCCGCGAGACGGAGAACGGCGAGCAGGGGGCCACGGCCACCCGCGTCATCGCGTCGTCGGCGCGGTCGTGGTAGGCGTCGATGGCCGCGGCGGTCCCGGCCAGCGCCCCCTCCAGCGTCTCGACGACGCCGTCCGGGGGCAGCCCGCCCTGGCTCCGGCCCCGGTCCATCGACCCCCGGGCCAGGTCCAGGCGCACCCCCACCTCGCGGGCGGCCTCCACCTCGGCGGCCACGATGTCCCCGCGCCCCGAGGGGTGGATGTAGTGGTGGTCGGAGGCGGTCGTGCACCCGGACAGGGCCAGGTGGGCCAGCCCGGCCGAGGTCGTCCCCGAGACCACGGCGGCGTCCAGGCGGCCCCAGATCTCGTAGGACCCCACCAGCCACTCGAAGAGCGTGCCGTCGGCGAACAGCCCCTGCGTCGCCCACTGGTAGAGGTGGTTGTGCGTGTTCACCAGGCCCGGCGTGGCCAGGCACCCGCGCCCGTCCACGCGCTCGGCGCCCGGGGCCGCCGGGGCCGGGCCCGCGCCCACGGCGGTGATCCTCCCGTCGCGCACCACCACGTGGCCGTCGGCGTACTCCGCCCCGTCGACGGTGACCACGTGCGCGCCCTCCACGACCACGGACCGGCCGGTCCCCGCCACGGTGTCCGCCGCGCTCATGCCCCGCCCCCGGTTCCCGCGTGGCGCTCGGCCGCCAGGTGCACCGCGTCGATGATCTTCTCGTACCCGGTGCACCTGCACAGGTTGCCCGCCAGCGCCTCCCGGATCTCGGCGTCGTCCGGAGCGGGCAGGCCCGCCCCCACGGTCCGCTCCAGCAGGTCGTCGGTCTGGACGAGGAGCCCCGGCGTGCAGAAGCCGCACTGGACCGCCCCCGCCTCGACGAACGCGTCCTGCACCGTGCCCAGCTCGCGTTCGGGGCCCTTGCCCGACCCCTGCGCCAGGCCCTCCACGGTGCGCACGCGGCGCCCCTCGGCCTGCCCGGCGGCGATCATGCACGAGCACGCCGTCACGCCGTCGAAGTACACCGTGCACGAACCGCACTCGCCCTGCTCGCAGGCGTTCTTGCTGCCCGGCAGGCCCAACCGCTCACGCAGCACGTACAGCAGGCTCTCGCCCGGCCACACGTTGTCGGCGGTCACGTCCTCGCCGTTGACGTTGAAACTCACGCGCATCGCGTGGCTTCCTTCCTGTAGTCGGTGACGGACCAGCTCAGAGCGCGGCGCGCCATCACCGAGAGCGCGTGCCTGCGGTACCCGGCGCTGCCCCGCTGGTCGTCGATGGGACGGGAGGCCGCGGCCACCAGCTCCCCGAAACGGCGCACGGCCGCCTCCGAGAGCGGTGCGCCGCCCTCCCAGTCGAACTCCCCGGCCAGGAACTCCTCCGCCGCCTCGGCCCGCAGCGGTGTGGGGCCGGCCGAGCCCAGGCCGGTGCCCACGGTCCTGCGCTCCGCGTCCAGCGCCAGGGAGAAGGAGGTCACCGCGATGACCATCGCGTTGCGCGTGCCGATCTTGGCGAACTGCTGGGGCCCCGACGGCTCGGGCAGCAGGACCGCCGTGATCAGCTCGTCGTCACGCCTGGCCGTGGTCCGGAACGACAGGTAGAACTCCCGGGCGGGCACCCGGCGCCTGCCCCGCAGCGACGCCAGTTCGATCACGGCGTCGGTGGCGAGCAGCGGCGGGTGCGCCTCCCCCGCGGGGGAGGCGCCGCCCAGGTTGCCCCCCACGGTGCCGCGGTTGCGGATCTGCGGGGAGGCCACCGAGCGGGAGGCCTTGGCCAGTGCCGGCGCCGCCGCCGACAGGTGCTCGATGATCCGGGTGTAGGGCACACCCGCGCCGAGGCGTGTGCAGCCGTCCTCGGCGCCCCACTCGGCCAGTTCGGGGATCCGGGTCAGGTCGATCAGGGCGGCCGGGCGCCGCTTGTCGAAGTTGAGTTCCACCATGACGTCGGTGCCGCCCATGATGGGCAGCCCGTCGGGATGGGCGCTCTTCGCTTCGAGCGCCTCCTCCAGTGTGGAGGGGCTCAGGAATTCCATGCTGGTCCTCGTCGTCGGGGTTCGGTCAGGTCGTCGGCGGGCGCGCAACCCCTGGTCGGTCCGTTGCTGTTGTGAAGTACAACACCGATACACGGGCCCGGCCAGAACGTGATGACATGAAGTGATCCTGGAACGAACCGTTAGGGTTGGGCGTTTCCTACAAGCGGCGTTTCCGAAAAACCTTCCCACCGCCGCCCACCGGTCACGGGCGAACACCCGCCCGCACAAGCACAGAAGGACGTCAATGCAGATCAGTGAGCTGCTCGCCATCAAGCGGCTGCACCTGAGGTTCCTGTCGGGAGCGGAGCACGCGCACCGCACCCTGCGGTGGGCGTACACCACCGATCTGCTCGACCCGGCCCGCTACCTGCGCGGCGGGGAGTTCGTCCTCACGGGCATGATGTGGCGTACCCGCCCCCAGGACTCGGAGGCCTTCGTGTCCTCCGTGGTCGGGGCCGGCGCCGTCGCCCTGGGGGCCGGCACCGCCCTGGGCGAGGTCCCCGATGACCTGGTGGAGGCCTGCCGGGCCCACGACATCCCCCTGGTCGAGGTTCCGGCGGAGACGTCCTTCGGCGCGGTCACCGAGGAGGTGCTGCGCTCCCTCACCGAGCGCCGCTTCACCACCATCGCCGAGACCCGCGACCGCCACCGCCGGCTGATGGCCGACGTCGCCGCCGGGGCCGACTTCTCCGACGCGTTCACCGCCGCCACCGCGCAGGAGGGGCGGACCGCCTGGGTGATCTCCTCCACCGGGCGCCACGTCGCCTCCTCGGGGGCGCCGCTGCCGGAGGCCGACCGCGAGTGGATCGCCGCCAAGGCGCTCACCTGGCAGAACTTCCCGCACGCCACACGCCTGCCGGAGGAGGGGGGCCGCGTCCTGACCGTGGTCCCCGTCCAGACCAAGGAGTCCCACCCCCTCGCCACCTGGCTGATGGTCTGCGCCGGCGACCACACCGCCTGGACCGACGAGGAGCACGAGGCGGTCGCCGAGCTCGCCTCCGTCGCGGGCCTCGCCCGCAGCCGCGCCGACGAACGCGCGCTGGCCGACGCGCGCCACCTGGAGGGGCTGCCGCGCCTGCTGGCCGCACAGCGCTTCGACGAGGTCACCGAGCTGATGCGCGGAACCGGGACGGCCACGGGCGCCGAGGAGGGGGGCCACGTCGTCGTGAGCGCCGTCATGCTGCCCGAGCCCCGCGTGCCCGACCTGCCCCGGCGGGTGGTCACCGAGCTCGTCGCCGACCACCCCGGCGCCGTCGTCACCGGGGACACCGACACCCTCGCGATCCTCCCGGTGGCCGGCGCGGGGACCGACGCCCGCGCGCGGGCCGAGGAGATCCGCGCCCGGCTCCTCCACCGCGCCCGGGTGCTGGACGGCGGCCTGCTCGACCACCGCCTCGCCATCGGTCTCAGCTCGGCCGCCCGGGGCATCCCCGAGCTGCGCGGCGCCGCCGTGGAGGCGCGCCACGCCCGGCGGCTGGCCGAGCTCCGGGGCGGACGGTCCCGCGTGATCGCCGGGGCCGAGATCGACTCCCACGAGCTCCTGCTCGCCTCGGTCCCCGAGGAGGTCCAGGCCTCCTACCGGGAGCGCCTCCTGGGACCGCTGCTCGCCTACGACCGCGACCACCGCTCCGAGCTGGTGGACACCCTGGAGCGCTTCCTCGCCCACTCCGGCTCCTGGCAGCGCTGCGCCGCCGCCATGCACGTCCACGTCAACACCCTGCGGTACCGGATCGGACGGGTGGAGGAACTGACCGGGCGGGACCTGAGCAGCCTGGAGCACAGAGTGGACCTGTTCCTCGCCCTCAAGCTCCGCGACTGAGGGGACGGCGCCGGATGTCACCGGCGACCGCTAGGGTCCTCGCGATGAGTACCGACCCTTCCTCTCCAGAGACCACGGACGCGGACCTGTCCGACTCCGACCTGCGCGACGTCCTGGCCGACGCCGTATCCGCCCCGCGCGTGTTCACCCGGTGCGACCTCTCCGGCGCCGACCTGAGGGACACCGACCTGACCGATGCCGTCTTCGCCGACTGCCGCATGGACGGCGCCCGGTTCGAGCGCGCCGTCCTGGACGGCGCGAGGTTCACGGGGGGAGGGGCGCCCGGGGCTCTCTTCACCGGGGCGGAGTGCGCCGACACCCGCTTCGAGAGGATGGACCTCGCCAACACCCGCTGGCAGGGCGCGCTGCTCACCGACACGGTGTTCACCGGGTGCCGGCTCACCGGCGCGGGGCTGACCTCGCTGCGGGGGATCGGCTACACGTTCTCCCAGTGCAACATGATGCTGGCCCGCTGCAAGGGGCTCTCGCTGCGCGGCCGCACGCTGGAGGGCCTGCGCCTGGACGAGGCCGACCTGGCGAGCGCCGACCTGCGGGAGACCGTGTGGAAGGAGTCGCGCCTGCGCGGCGCCAACCTGGTCAACGCCAGATTCGCGGGCGCGGACCTGCGCGGGGCCGACCTGGGCGAGCTCGGCCTGGACCAGGCGGGGTACCTGCGGGGGGCCAACATCAGTCCGGCCCAGGCCGGCCTCATCCTCGGCGCCCTCGGCATCACCGTCGTGGAGTAGGAGCCCTTCGGGCCGGGCCGTCGCGCACCTCGCGGACGGCCCGGCCCTTTTCCGTCCCCGTCGGCCTTCAGCCTGACAGGACTTGCCTAAAGGCTTTAGGGAGAAGTAGAGTACTTCAAGGCGAACGGAGAAAGCATGATGGCACGCGCGGGACTGACCCCGGAGCGCCTCGCCCGGGAGGGCGCGGAGATGGCCGACGAGGTCGGCTTCGAGAACGTGACCGCCTCGGCGCTGGCCAGGCGGTTCGACGTCAAGGTCGCAAGCCTGTACTCGCACGTGCGCAGCTCCCGGGACCTGAGGACCCGGATCGCGCTGCTCGCCCTGGAGGAGATGGCCGACCGGGCCTCCGAGGCCGTGGCGGGCCGGGCGGGAAGGGACGCCCTCGGCGCTCTCGCGAACGTCTACCGCGACTACGCCCGCGAGCATCCCGGCCGCTACGAGGCGGCCCAGCTCAGACTCGACCCGGAGACGGCGGCCGCCAGCGCCGGGGTCAGGCACGCCCGGACGACCCGGGCGATCCTGCGCGGCTACGAGCTGGACGAACCGGACCAGACCCACGCGGTCCGCCTGCTGGGCAGCGTCTTCCACGGCTACGTGACCCTGGAGATGGGGGGAGGGTTCAGCCACAGCGCCCCCGACACCCAGGAGACCTGGTCGCGGACCATCGACGCCCTCGACGCTCTGCTGCGCAACTGGCCCGCGGCCTGACCTGCGGCGGACACCCGCCCGCCCCCTGCGCACGGTGCCGGTGCCCAGTTCCGGCACCGGTTCAGGTGAGCTGTCGCCTCGGCGCCGTCCCGCCGAGCCCGGGCGCCGGACCGGATCTGCCGTGCCCGGGCGCCGGACCGGCCCACCACGCACACACGACCACCACAGGAGGCCGCCACCATGCACGCCCAGGACGACTGGACCACCACGACCGTCACACCGGAGCTCCTGCGCGGAGCCCTCGACCTGGAGCGCACCGAACGCGGACTGCTCCCGCACAGGCTCCCCGCCCGGGCCCGGGCCCAGTGCGCCGACCCGCAGCTCGCCATGGCGGAGTCCCAGCCCTCCGGGGTGCGCCTGGCCTTCCGCACGCGGGCCACCGCCGTCGAACTCGACACGGTGCCCACCAGACGCGTCTACCCGGGAGCGCCGCCCCGCCCCGCCGGGGTGTACGACCTGCTCGTCGACGGCCGCCTCACCGACCAGGCCGTCGCGACCGGAGGTGACACCCTGCGCGTCGACCTGGCGACCGGCGCCGTGGAGCACAGCAGGGGTCCCGCGGCCACACTCCGCTTCGCCGGCCTGCCCGACCGGGACAAGGACGTCGAGATCTGGCTCCCGCACAACGAGACCACCGAGGTCGTCGCCCTGCGGGCCGACGCCCCGATAGCGCCCCTGCCGGACCGGGGACGCCGGGTGTGGCTGCACCACGGCAGTTCCGTCAGCCACGGCTCCGACGCGGCGAGCCCCACCACCACCTGGCCCGCGCTGGCCGCATCGCTCGGCGGCGTGGACCTGGTCAACCTCGGCCTGGGCGGCGGTGCCCTGCTCGACCCCTTCACCGCCCGCGCCATGCGCGACACCGACGCCGACCTGATCAGCGTCAAGATCGGCCTCAACCTGGTCAACGGCGACCTGATGCGCCTGCGCGCCTTCGGCCCCGCGGTGCACGGCTTCCTCGACACGATCCGCGAGGGCCACCCCGAGGCGCCGCTGCTGGTCGTCTCGCCGATCCACTGCGCCATCCACGAGGACACCCCCGGGCCCTGCGGTTTCGACGCCGAGGCCCTCCGGGCGGGTGAGCTGCGGTTCCGGGCCAACGGGGACCCGGCCGAGCGGGCCGAGGGCAAGCTGACGCTCACCGTGGTCCGGGAGGAGCTGGCGCGGATCGTACGGCAGCGGGCGGCCGATGACCCGAACCTGCACTACCTGGACGGCCTGGTCCTCTACGGCGGGGCGGACGCCGACGAACTGCCCCTGCCCGACCGGCTCCATCCGGACGCCGCCACGCACCGGCGCATCGGGGAGCGCTTCGCCGGGTTCGCCTTCGGGGAAGGGGGTCCGCTCTCCGGGAAGGCGGCCTGAGCCCCCTCCCGTCCGTCCCGCGGGGCCCGGCGGGCGGTGCCCGCGCCGGACGGCGGACTCGCGTCGCCGGTGAGCGCGCTTAGCACACCGGTCGGCCCCAGGGGTGGATTCGGTGTGATTGGCCGGGTCGGGACAGTCCTGTTACGCAAAGTGAACCAGTGGATACCTTTGTCCCGGTGGTGGTCGTCGGCCGGTTCGGCTCACCGGCCCGGCCGAGCACCGCCACCGGCAGCGCACTGGGACAGGAAGAGGTTGTATGGCCAACGAGATCAGGTTCGGCGACCGGATCCACCTGCTGAACGGCTACAACGGCTGGCACGGCGGTTACCTCGACAGCATCAACCACCGCCCGGCCCCCGCCAAGTACGGGGTGCAGACCGCGGACACCCCCACCCGCGGACCGGGAACCGGGACCTGGGAGATCCTCTCGCCCGAGGGCAAGGCCACCGGTGCGAACGTCCTGAGCGGTGACGTCGTCTGGCTGCGCAACCTCTACGGCGGCGACGGCGGCTACCTCGCCACCAACGGCCACGCCAGCAGCACCCAGAAGTCCGCCGGAGCCAAGTACGACGTGTCGACCTCCCAGAGCCGGGACCGCGCCGAGGGCACCGGGCGGTGGCGGATCTTCGCGCAGACCTCCATCCCCACCGACCAGCACGTGCGCACCGGTGACGTGCTCCTGATCTGGAACCTCTACGCCGGCAACGGCGGCTTCCTGGAGACCAACCAGCACTCCACCGAGGGCGACAAGTACGACGTGTGCACCAACGCCTACTTCAACCGCGCCGCGGACGTCGCCTACTGGAAGGCGTCGCGGGCCTGACCGCGGGGGTGTGCCGATAGCGCTCCCGCGCGGAGGGCGCACCTGTCACGGGGGGTGGAACGAGGACGCCCCGCCATAGTGCGCCCGTGCGGAGGGCGTACCCCGGACCGGCGCGGTGGCGGGGGAGCGCGGGAACCTCCCCGCACCCCCGGGCACGCCTCCGCGCACGCACGCCCCCGGCGCTCCTGCCGGGGGCGTGCGTTCCCCCTTCAGGCCCGCCGACGCCCCCGGAGGAGCCCGTGGAGGTGCGCCCCCGGGGCCCGCTCCCACCTCTGCCGGCTCGCGGGTGTCAGGACCCGGTCGCGAGCCGCTCCGTCGAGCGCTCGGCGGAGGAGGGTCGGGGGCCGGCCCCGGCGTGCACGCCGCCTTCCTCGGCGACTTGCGTGAATCTACGAGGTAAAGGTGGCCGTTCCTCTTTTTTCCAAAATCATTTTGGAACCGGCCCAAGCACCCGATGCCACCGCGTTCCTCACGTATTCCCCGAAGGCCCGCGGCTCGCGTCCCAGAACCCGCTGGACCCCCTCGGACAGGTGCGCGTCCTTGCCGCGCAGGATGGGGGAGACCGTCGTCGCCAACGCCTCGGCGTCCTCGGCCCCCACCCCCCGGCCGACGAGCTCCGCGACGAACTCCTCCGGTGGGAGCGCGACGTACTCCACCGTCCGTCCGGTGGCCGCGGAGATCTCCGCCGCCACCTCCGCCAGGGTCAGGGCGCGGGGTCCCGACAGTTCGTGGATCAGGCCCGCGTGTCCCGTCCCGGTGAGGGCGGCGACGGCCACGTCCGCGATGTCCTCCGCGTCGACGAAGCTCGCCGCGCCGTCCCCGGCGGGCAGCCCGATCCTGCCGGAGCCGACCATGTCGGCGAGGAAGCCCTCGTCGAAGTTCTGGGAGAACCATCCCGGCCGGAGGATCGTCCACTCCAGGCCGCTGGAGCGGACGGCCTCCTCGGCGTCCACGAGCGTGCTGCCGGCCAGGGCGTCTCCGGGCAGGTAGTCGGGGTCGTCGATCCCCCGGCCGGAGAGGAGCACGAGCCTGCGCAGTCCTGCGGCCCCGGCCTGCTCGACGAAGGGCCGTACGACCGGTGCGGGATCGAAGGGGACCACGTAGGCCGTCTCCACGCCCTCCAGGGCAGGGCCCCACGTGGTGCGGTCGTTCCAGTCGAAGGGCCATGCCCCGGAGCGCGACGCCGCGCGCACCTCGTGTCCGGCTGCGCGCAGCCGCGCCGCCACCCTTCGGCCCGTCTTGCCCGTGGCGCCGACCACCAGGACCGGTCGCCGGGCCGTGCTTCGCGCGGTGTTCCTTGTGTCTGTCATGCCCTGAGTCAACCGGAGGAGAGTGAGACGATCCATGGTCGAAAGCCTCACTCCGATGTCTTCGCGTCTAAGGTGGGGACATGGATGCTCTCGCTGACCTGTTGGACGGAGTCCGGGCCCGGGGGGCCCTGTTCAGCCAGTCGATCATGGCCCCTCCCTGGGCCGTGCGCTTCGAGAACCGGTCGCCGTTGAGCGTGGCCACCATGGTGCGCGGGCGTGGCTGGGTCGTTCCGGCGCACGGTGAACCGGTCGCGCTCGGCACCGGTGACGTCGCGATCGTGCGCGGTCCCGATCCGTACACCGTGGCGGACCGTCCGGACACCCGGCCCACCTGCCTGGTGCACGGCGCCGACCTCTGCACGACCCCAGAGGGGGAGGAGTTCGACGAGGGGGCCCTGCTCGGGCCGCGCACCTACGGGGACCGCCCCGACGCCCCGGACCGGTTGCTCGGGGCCTCGTACGAGGTCGGGGGAGAGGTCAGCCGGCGCCTGCTCTCCGCCCTCCCCGAGGTGCTGGTGGTGCCGGCGGACGACTGCCACCGCCCTGTCACCTCCATGATCGCCGAGGAGGTCGTCTGCCGGGCGCCCGGGCAGCAGGTGGTCCTGGACCGCCTGCTGGACCTGCTGCTCATCTCCACCCTGCGTGCCTGGTTCGACCGCCCCGGCACCCGGGCCCCCTCCTGGTACGCCGCCATGGGCGATCCTGTGGTGGGCCGGGCCCTGCGGCTGCTCCACGACGCCCCGGCGCGCCCGTGGACGGTCGCCGCCCTGGCGGACGGCTGCGGGGTCTCCCGGGCCTCGCTGGCGCGCCGGTTCACGTCGCTGGTCGGGGAGCCGCCCATGGCGTACCTGACCGGTTGGCGTATCGCCAGGGCGGCCGACCTGCTGCGCGGAGGGGACGCCACGGTCGCCTCGATCGCCCGGAGCGTGGGCTACGCGAACACGTTCGCGCTGAGCGTGGCGTTCAAGCGTCTGCGCGGTGTGAGTCCCACCGAGTACCGCCGGGCGCTCGTCGCCGCCTGAGCGGTTCGCCGGTCCCCGGCCCGGACGTGTCGGCCGGGAGGGGCCGGGGCACGCCCGCGGGGCGGCGGGCCCTGCAGCCGCCCCGCGGGCGCCTCACCCGGTCAGGGCGTCGGCGACGGCCCTGGTGGCGCCGAACCGTGTGCGCTTTCCCTCCTCCAGCTGCCAGAGGCAGTCCTCCAGGGCGCGGACGAGGGTCCAGGCGCGGGCGCGGTCCCGGTCGATGCCTGCGGCGCCGGTCAGCCGGTCGAACCTGCGGCGTACGGAGGCGGGGGCGCCGCCGGGTGCCGCCTCCTCGGCGAACCTGTTGCGGAGCGCGGGCATCAGTTCGTATCCGGGGTCGCCGACGAGCGGTTTGGGGTCGATGGCGACCCAGGGGTCGGGGCGTGTGCCGGGCAGGGGTGCGAGGACGTTGGCGTAGTGCAGGTCCCAGTGCAGGAGCCGGTCGCCGGGTTCGGCGGCCATCTCCCGGGCGACCGCCGTCCAGCGGGCCAGGGAGCTGCGTGCGCGGCTGTCGATCCGCTCGTCGGTCAGGAAGGGTCGGACACGTTCCACCAGGGACCGGGTCATGGTTCCGAGCCTGCGTACCCCGGCCGGTCCGGGGTGGGCGCCGAGCCGGGCGAGGAGTTCGCCGACGGTGGTGAGGGCCTGGTCCAGGGGTGCGTGTTCGAGGGTGCGGGTGGGGTCGAGGGCTTCGAGGAGCAGGGCGCCGGTGTCCGGGTCGTGGTCCAGGAGGCGGACGGCTCCGTCTCCCGCCCAGGCGCGCAGGGCCCGGGGTTCGCCCTCGGTCTCTTCGTCGACGGGTTGCATCTTGAGCACGGCGGGGGCGCCGTCGGCGCGCCGCACCGGGACCACGAGGGCGACCATGCCGTGCATGGGCGTGCCCGTGGGGTGCAGGTTCCACCGTCGGAGCAGGTGTGCGGTCAGTGCGGGCAGGCCGGAGGTCCACTCGGTGCCGAACTCGCGGTCCAGGAGCGGCGCCAGGGTCTCGGGGACCCTGACGGGGTGTGGTGGGGGTGTTGTCTCGTGCACGGGTTCCTCTTCTTCGTCGTCGGTTCCGGCGGTGACGAAGAAGGGCGGGGGACCACGGGTCTAAGGCATGCCGAACACCTCACGGCTCGTCGGCGGTCACGGACGGCACGACCCTACCGGCGCCGTCCGTGCGGCGCTTCCCATTGGGGGGTGTCCGGCGGGGCGCCGGCCGGGTTCTCACCGGGGGCGGGTGAGGGTTCCGCCTCCGTAGACCAGTGACCAGGGGCGTTCCCCGTGGGGGTCGGCGAGGGCGCTGCGGGGGTGTTCGGCGAGTACCCGTGCGGCCACCTCGGCGAAGGCGGGGGCGGCCGGGTGGGCGTCCCGGGCGGGGCGTACCGCCTCCGTGTTCCGGAGCAGGGGTGCGCCCTCCAGCGGGCGCCAGGCCAGGCGGGGTTCCCGTGCGGCCACCCGTGCGCTCTCCAGTCCCACGCCGAGGCCTGCCAGGACCAGGCCCAGCAGGAATCCCGCGTCGCCGGCCTCCCGGACCCTGGGAGGCGTCCATCCGTGTTCCCGGCACACGGACAGGACGCGCTCGAACCAGGCGGGGTCCGAGCGGCGCGCGGACAGGACGAGTTCGCGGTCGGCCAGGTCGGCGAGGGCGACGGGGGCGGAGTGCGGTGGCGCCTCGGCCCGGGGGAGCACCGCGCCCAGCTCCTCCCGGAGCACCGGTTCGCCGAGCAGGCCGGAGCCCTCGAAGGGTGTGGTGAGGAGGCCGGTGTCGACGGTGCCCTCGCCCAGGGCGCGCACGAGTTCGGCGCCGGTCATCTCGCACAGGTCGACGTCCAGTCCGGGGGCGTGTTCGGCCATGCCCCGGAGGAGGCCGCGCAGTGCCGTCGCCGGGGTGCCGGGTCGTACAGCGGCCCGGAGGGTGCCGAGTTCGCCGTCGCGTGTGCGGCGCATGGTCTCCCTGAGCCGGGCCTCGCCCGCGACGAGGTCGCGGGCCTGGGAGACCAGGAGGCGTCCGGCGGGGGTGAGGGAGACCCGGCGGCGTGACCGGTCGAAGAGGGTGACGCCCAGTTCCTCCTCCAGCCGGCGCACCGATTGGCTCAGGGCCGGCTGGGCGATGCCCAGCTCGACCGCCGCCTCGCCGAAGTGGCCTTCGCGTGCCACGACCAGGAAGTACCGCAGGTGTCGTCCGAGATCCACGGCCAGACACTAGCGGAAGGGGTTGTAGCGTGAGCGCCGTGACCACCACCGACGCCCCTGCCGTGCGCGTGCACGTTCGCGAGGTCGACGGGACCCGTGAGTGGGGGCGCCTCGCGGACGTCCCCGTCGTGCTGGCCTCCGTCGCCAAGGTCCTCATCGTCCTGGAGTTCGCCCGTCAGGCCGGGGCGGGGATCCTGGATCCGGCCGAGCGGGTCGTGGCGCGGCGCGCGGACCGCCTGGGCGGGTCGGGCATCGCGGACTTCGCCGACGACGTCGAGTTGTCCCTGCGCGACTGCGCCCACCTGGCGATGACCGTCAGCGACAACACGGCGGCCGACCTGCTCGTGGACCGGGTGGGCGTGGAGCCCGTCCAGCTGCTGGCGGCCGAGCTGGGGCTGGGTTCCACCCGTTTCACGGGCGGTCCCCGGGACCTGTTGCGGATCCTGTTGGAGGAGGGCGGGCCGGGGGGTGCGGGTTCCGCGGTCCTGCCGGCCGGTGTGCTGGGGCGGGTCACGTCCGGCACGCCGGCGGATCTGACGCGGCTCCTGCGGCTGGTGTGGACGGACGGGGCCGCGCAGCCGGAGGCGTGCGCGTTCGTCCGCGATCTCATGGCGCGCCAGCTCGTGCGCACGCGGATCGCGTCGGGGTTCGGTCCGGGGGTGCGGGTGAGTGCCAAGTCCGGCACGCTGCCGGGGCTTCGTGCGGAGGCGGGCGTGGTGGAGTACCCGGACGGTGCGCGCTATGCCGTGGCGGTGTGCGCGGTCGGCCCCGACCCGGGGAGGACGGGGCTGGAGGCGGATCTGGCGCTGGGGCGGGCGGCGCGCGGTGCGGTGGAGCGGCTGCGCCGGGTTTCCGGGTTGCCCGCGGCGGGGCGGACCGGGGTGGACCGGGGCCGATAGGCGAACGCCTATGGTCGGGTGCCGCCTGCTTATTGGACGCCTGTTCGGAGCCCGTGTTTGGCTGTGCGCCGTTCGGTCCACCGGGGCCGGGCTCGGGAGCGGGTGGAAGAGGTGACCGGCGCATGGCGATCGGACGACGGGGTTTCCTGCGGGGTGCGGTGGCGGCGGGGGCGCTCACGCCCTTGCTGTCGGGGGCGGCGGGTGCGGTGGCGGGGGCGCCGTCGGAGTCCTCGGGCGGGGGGTCGGGTGCGACGTTCCGGTGGCTGGGAACCAGTGGTTGGCGCATCGATGTCCCGGGGCGGGCGCCGATTCTGGTGGATCCGTTCCTCACCCGGTTCTCCACCGGCCTGTTCGACCCCGATCGGGGGTTCGACGCCGCGACGGAGCTGGTCGTGGACCCGGTGCTCGTGGACGAGCACACCGCCGACATCGGTGAGGACGGCGTCGTCCTGGTGACCCACAGCCACTGGGACCACTTCTCCGACGTCCCCCACATCGCGACCACGACGGGGGCGCGGGTCGTGGGGACCCTGACGACGTACCACCTGGCCCGGGCGATGGGGGTTCCCGCGGGCCAGGTGTCCACGGTGCGGGGCGGGGAGGTCCTGGACTTCGGCGGGTGCGTGGTGGAGGTCGTCCGGGCGCTGCACAGCCGCAACGCCTCCAGGTCGGTGCTCTTCCCCGGGGTGCGCGTCGGTGTCCCCGAGGCCCCGGTCACGGTCGCGGACCTGCCGGAGGGCGACACCCTCGCCTTCCAGGTGAGGCCGGGGTCGGGGCCGTCGGTGTTCTTGATGGGGGCGAGCGACTTCGCGGAGCGGGAGGTGGCGGGGCTGGCGCCGGACGTGGCGATGGTCGCGCTGCCGTCGACCTCCAGTACGCACGAGTACGTGCCGCGGCTCATCGAGGCGCTGGACAGGCCGGCCACGGTCGTGCCCGTGCACTGGGACCACTTCGAGCGGGAGCTGGTGAACCCGCCCCTGGACGGGACGGGGAAGGGGATGGGTGTGGAGGAGTTCACGGCGGAGGTGTTGCGGGTCGCTCCGCGGACGCGGGTCGTGGTTCCCGAGTACCTGGTCCCTTTGAGTTTTTGAGCCGTGTCCTGTGGCCCGGGGGCGTGCGCGGGGCCGTCCGGCCCGGTCGGGCCCCTGTCCGGCGTCGTTCCAGGGCCTGCGCCATGCCTGCCAGGGCGGGTTTGGGCCGGTAGGAGCCGTCGAAGGGCAGGGCCGCGGTGTAGCCGGGGAACCACTCGGGGATCCAGGAGTGCTGGTCGCTGACGCCCCACACCGTGACGTTGACGCACCGGGGCACGTCCAGGCAGGCCTGGACCACCCGCCGGTACTCCCGGGCCTGTTCCTCCAGCTGTTCCTGTCCGGCCGGTTCGGGTATGCGCACGTCGAGTTCGCTGACGGTGACGTCCAGGCCGAGGTCGCTGTAGCGGCGCATCTGCTCGGTGAGGTCCTCGGGGACGGAGCCGTGGACGAAGTGTCCCTGGAAGCCGATGCCGTGCAGCGGCACGCCGCGGTCCAGCAGGTCGGTCACCAGGGTGTGGAGGGCGTCGGCCTTGGGGCCGGCGCCCTCGATGCCGAACTCGTTGATGTAGAGCCTGGCCCCGGGGTCGGCCTCGTGGGCCATGCGCAGCGCCTCGGCGATGTAGTCCTCGCCCAGGACCCGGTGCCACAGGTTGTCCCGCAGCCGGGGGCCGTCGTCGACGAGGGGTTCGTTGATGACGTCCCAGGTGGTGATCCTGCCCCGGTAGCGGCCCAGCAGCGCGTCCGTGTGCTCGCGCATCACCTCGCGCAGCTCCGCGCCGGTCCAGTCCCCCTCGGACAGCCAGGGCGGCTGCTGGTTGTGCCAGAGCAGGGTGTGGCCGCGCACGCCGAGGCCGTGGCGTCGGGCGAAGTCCACCACCGCGTCGGGGCCGCTCCAGTCGAACTCGTCCCGCTCGGGCTGCACGTACTCCCACTTCATGGTGTTCTCCGCGGTGACGGAGGTGTAGTTGGAGGTGACCACGTCCTGGTAGCCGCCGTCGCGGGCCAGCGGGTCCACGGCCACGGCCACCCCCAGGCCGATGCCGTGCGAGCGGGCCAGCGCGGGGAGTTCGCCGACCGGCGCCCGGTCGGGCAGGGCGAGGAGCAGGGTCGCGGTGACCGTGAGGACCGCCGCGCCCAGGGCGCCGGCGGTCAGCAGCGCGCCCCTTGCCCGGGCGGGGGCCCGGCGGGCGCCGGGGGCCGTGTCGTGCCCGTGGTCCGCCGGTGTGCCGTGTTCCTCGGGTTCTCGCGGGCTCGGTTCCACCGGGGTTCCTCTCGCTGGGCCTGTGTGCCGTTGGGGCGCGCCGGGGTCGGGTCGCGCGTGTCGCGCGGGGGCTCCTCCTCAGGGGGTGCCGGTGGTGACGGGGAACCGGGACAGGGAGCGTACGACGGTGGTGCCGCGGCGGGTGGGGACGGCGGTGGGCCGCAGGCGCGGGAGCCGTTCGGCGAGGGCGCGCAGGGCGATCTCGCCCTCGAGGCGGGCCAGCGGGGCTCCCAGGCAGTAGTGGGCGCCGCTGGAGAAGGAGAGGTGGTCGGAGGCGTCCTCGCGGGTGATGTCGAACCGGTCGGGGTCCTCGAAGCGGTCCGGGTCGCGGTTGGCGGACCCGATCAGGCACAGTGCGTAGTCGCCCGGCTGTAGTCGCCTGCCCTGCACGGTCGACTCGGTGTGCGCCCATCTGGTGGTCATCTGCACCGGTGAGTCGAAGCGCAGGACCTCTTCCACGGCCCCCGGCGCCAGGCCGGGGTCCCGCACCAGCCGTTCCCACTGTTCGCGGTGGCGCAGCAGGGCCATGACCCCGTTCCCGATCAGGTTGACCGTGGTCTCGAACCCGGCGACCAGCAGCAGGCGGCACATCGCGCGCAGTGCGGCGGGGGTGAGCGCGCCGTCGTCGGCCTCGGCGACCAGGGCGGAGATCACGTCCTCGCGGGGGCGGGCGCGCCGTTCGGCCATGAGCCGGTCGAAGAGGGCGTCCAGTTCGGCCGAGGCCTCGTCGATCCGGCGCAGGTGGCCCGCCGAGCGGGCGCCGTCCAGGGCGCCGCCGATGGTGTGGCCGATCCGGACGAACCGGGCGTCGTCGGATTCGGGGATGCCCAGGAGGCGGCTGATCACCGCGATCGGCAGGGGTTGGGCGAAGTCGCGCATGAGGTCGAAGTCGCGCCGGGCGGTCGCCGTGTCGAGGAGTTCGTGGGTGATCTTCTCGATCTCGGTGCGGTACCCGGCCATGCGGCTCGGGCTGAAGGCGGGGCGGGCGAGGGCGCGCAGACGGGTGTGCTCGGGCGGGTCGAGCATGAGGAAGGACAGGTCGATGATGTCGAACTGTCCGGGGAGGGCGGCCCCGGCGGGCGGTTGCACGCCGAAGTCCCGGCTGCGCAGGAGGGTGCTCACCGCCTCGTAGGTGTTGGCGGAGCGGAAGCCGAGCTTGCTGGTGGTGAAGGGGCCCTGGGAGCGCATCCGCCGGTAGGTCGGGTAGGGGTTGTCGCGCCAGGGGTGGTGCAGGAGGCGGCTGGGGTGGTCGCCCGTCTGCGCGGACAGCCATGACAGGCTGTGGGCCGCGCGCAGCCGGGCGTCGATGCGCAGTGCGTCGATGGTCTGCATGGCCGTGTGGTCCTCTCCTCGGTGCTCCGGCGTTCCCGGCCGGGGCGGGCGGGGCCCGTCCTCGCACGCGGTGCGGCGGGGGAGCGGCTGTCGGGTGGCGGGCCGGGGTCGCTGTGCCGTTCCGAGGGGTCCGGGCCGGAGGGCGCGTACCCGGTCCCCCGTTTCCCTCGCGCACGCGTCCCCGCCCCGCGGGCGCGGTGGGGGGCCGCCGTGGCGGTCCTGTGCAGGGCCGGACGCCGTCCCCGGGCCGGCGTCCGCGGCGTCCTCCGTGCGAGTGGGGGTGATGTGGACGACACTAGGTGTGACGTGAGGGCCGCAGCCACTGCGTGCGGCAACTTGGCCGGTGGCGGCCAGGGGGGAACTTCGCGGTCGGCCGGGGCGTTTCCGGCGGGGTCCGGCGAACGGCGGACACGCGCCCCCGCTTCCGGGAGGGAGGGGTGCCGTGTCGGCCGAACCCCCTAGACTGGGCCCCTTCCCGCGCGGACGCGGGGGTCGGTCCGCGGTCGGCGCGCCACCCGCCGTTGGCTACGATCGCGGGGGTCCCGGGAGCGCAGTCGCGGGACGACAGTCGCGGCAGAGTCGGAGGATGAGGACGTTGGGTCCCCTAGAGAACACTGACCCCGAACGCATTGGCCGGTACCGGCTGATCGGGCGCCTGGGCGCCGGCGGCATGGGGCAGGTGTTCTTCGGACGCTCGGCCGCCGGCCGGGCCGTCGCGGTCAAGCGCATCCATCCGCACCTGGCCGCGGACGCCTCCTTCCGCCAGCGCTTCGCGCGCGAGGTCACCGCGGCCCGCCAGGTGAGCGGGGCGTTCACCGCCCCGGTGATCGACGCGGGTCCCGACGACGAGGTGCCGTGGCTGGTCACCTCCTACGTTCCCTCGCTGCCCCTGGACGAGGCGGTGCAGGCGTACGGGCCGCTCCCGGAGGCGAGTGTGCGGGTGCTCGCCGCGGGGCTCGCCGAGGCGCTCGTGGAGATCCACCGGGTCGGCCTGATCCACCGCGACCTGAAGCCGGGCAACGTGCTGCTGTCCGAGGACGGGCCGCGGGTGATCGACTTCGGCATCGCCCGTGCCACGGACGGCACGGCCGCCACCCAGTCCATCATCGGGACCCCGGGGTTCATGAGCCCCGAGCAGGTGCAGGGGGAGCACCTGACGCCCGCCGGCGACCTGTTCGCCTACGGCGCCGTCCTGGCCTTCGCGGCGTCGGGCACCGGGCCCTTCGGCGAGGGCAACATGCCCACCATGGTCATGCGCATCATCAGCCGGGAGCCCGACCTGTCGGCGGTGCCCGAGAGCCTGCGCCACCTGGTCGCCGCCTGCCTGTCCAAGGACCCGCAGGGGCGGCCCGGGCCGGGCGAGATCCTCGACTACCTGGGCGATGTGCACGCCGGGGCGTCCTGGCTGCCCCCGGCGGTGATGGCGGGAGTGCAGGAGCAGGTGGCCAAGGTCAACCGGGCGCTGGCGACCTCGGCGGGGGACCCGCAGGCCACCGGCGGCCACCAGCGCACGGAGGTGCTCGGCGCCGGCGGCGCGGCCGCCCTGGGCGGTGCGGCCGGGGCCCTGGGGGGAGCCGCCGCGGCAGGGGCGTTCGGCGACGACCAGGCCACCCGGGTCGCGGGCACGCAGGGCGCCGGCCACGGGGCGGGTTCCGCGCCGGGCGGGTACCAGCCCACGGCGCAGTTCCCGCCCACGCAGCAGCAGCCCGGACAGACGGCCTCCCCGTACGGGCAGGGGGCCACGTCCCAGTACCAGCAGGGGCAGGCGTACGGCGACCAGGGCGCGGACGACCCCTACGCCGACCTGTACGGCGGGCCCCGCGGCGGGCGTGCCGACACCGGCGCCCACCAGCGGCGCCAGGAGGAGGAGCGCCGCCGGCAGCAGGAGGAGCAGCGCCGCCTGGCCGCGGAGCAGCAGCGCCAGCAGGAGGAGCAGCGGCGCCGCATGGAGGAGCAGAGGATCGAGGAGCGCCGCCGGCAGGAGGCCGAGCGCGTGCACCGCGACCGCCTGCGCGCGGAGCAGGACGCGGCCCGCAGGGCGCAGTCCGAGGCGCGCCGGGCCGACCAGCCCGGCCTGTGGGGTTTCGTCAAGCTCCTGCCGCTGCTGATCCTGCCGCTGATCCAGATCCCGCTGGGGTACGGTGCGGCCCTGGCGTGGGCGTGGTTCACGACCGAGACGGATGTGTGGACCGGTTCGGCCTACTACTTCGAGCCGCTGTCGATGGACGGGTTCTGGCACGCGACGATGCTGGGCTACTTCCTCCTCAACAACCTGGTGTCGCTGGAGTTCCTGGTGCGTTCGCTGCGCACCTCGTTCGTCACGGGGGCGGTGCTCGCCCTGGGCGTCGTCGCGGCGACCAACGGCCTGCTGTACAGCTTCGGTTTCTGGGGCTGACCGGGGAGGGCGCTCCCGGGGGGCCCGGGCCGACCGGGGGCGCCGTGCCGGTGGGAGCGGAGCGGGCCCTCGGGCCTGCTCGGCTCCGCCCGGAGGGGGGCGCCCGGGGGCACCGGTCCGGCCGGGCGGCCGCCCGGGGAGGGTGCGGGGCGGTCCCCGTCGGCGGGGCGGCCCCGGCCACGTCCCCGGGCCCCTCGCGCACGGGGGCCGCGCCACCCCGTGCGGTGCGCGTCGGCGGGCCTCGCCGGACACGGTTCCGAATACTTTCCTGAGGGTGCGAACACACTGACCTTTGCGCACTCCGGCGTTCGCGGCGGTGGGCTCGCGCGGAGGCGGCCCCGGGTGCCCGGGCGGTGGTCGACGCACGTCAGGGGCGCACGTTCCTTGCGAGGGCGGACGGGGTTCCGCAAGGGCCTGTAGCTCAGCGTGTCCGGTTCGATCCGTACCGCGAAAATTCTTCTCCAGGACCCGTTGTGGGCCTGTGTCGTTCCTGTTAACTTGCACCGTGCAAGGCCATGGGAGCGTTCCCAAAATGAATGCCCGTTCATGGTGCTCACGAAAGTCCCGATACGCCCCCGCCCCCGTCGGGGCGGCGCAGCCGATTCCTCGGCGGGCGCCGCCATCGTGCGAGGAAAAGGGGCGGTCGGGGCAGCCCTGCCGGGGCCCTCGCCGGGTCCACCCGGAACGGGCAGGGCGAGGAGCCGCCGGGAGGCCGGGCGGACAGGCCCGCAGACGGAAAGGAAGACCCCCCGTGAAGACTGTGACCAAGGCGGGCGCGATCGCCGCGGCCGGCACCCTCGCAGGTGCGCTGGCCGTGTCGCTCGCCCCGCAGCCCGCCGCCGCCCACGGCGCGTTCACCTACCCCGCCAGCCGCACCTACGCCTGCTACGTCGACGGACTGGAGGGCGGCGCGGGCGGCAACGTCGAGCCGACCAACCCCGCCTGCGCCGACGCCCTGGCCGAGGGCGGCTCGTACCCGTTCTGGAACTGGTTCGGCAACCTCATCAGCGACGCCGACGGCCGCCACCAGGAGGTCGTGGCCGACGGCGAGCTGTGCGGGCCCACTCCCGCCTTCTCCGCGTTCAACGCGGCGCGCACCGACTGGCCGACCACCGGCCTGCCCTCGGGGCAGACGGTCGAGTTCCACCACAACGCCTGGGCCCAGCACCCGGGTACGTTCTTCACCTACGTCACCGAGGAGGGGTGGGACCCCGGCTCCCCGCTCGCCTGGGACGACCTGGAGCTCATCGACGAGGTGACCGACCCGCCGCTGCGCCAGGGCGGCGTCCAGGGCGCCGAGTACTACTGGGACGTCGACCTGCCCGAGCGGCAGGGCCAGCACATCGTGTACGTGGTGTGGGAGCGCTCGGACAGCCCCGAGGCGTTCTACAACTGCTCGGACGTCGTCTTCGGGTGATCCGCCGCCCCGGCCGTGCCGTTCCCCGCGCGGGGGAACGGCACGGCCGGCCGACGTGCCCGCGTCCGCCGCCGAACGCCTCTAGGGGCGGGGCAGGCCGGTGTAGTTCTCCGCCAGCTGGGTCGAGGCGGCCCGGGAGGAGGCCAGGTACTCCAGGTGCGAGAGCTGGAGGCGGTGGTCGAAGGCGTCGCCCGAGGTGTGCAGCAGCGTGGTCATCCAGTAGGAGAAGTGCTCGGCCCGCCACACCCGGCGCAGCGCCGCGGCCGAGTAGTCCTCCAGCGCCCCCGTCCCGCCGTGCGTGTACCGGGCGCGCAGGCCCTCCGCGAGCAGCGCCACGTCGTGCAGCGCCAGGTTGAGCCCCTTGGCCCCGGTGGGCGGCACGATGTGCGCGGCGTCCCCGGCCAGGTAGAGGCGCCCGTGGCTCATCGGCTCGGTGACCAGGCTGCGCATGGGGGTCAGGCCCTTGGAGGTGAGCGGTCCGCGTCGCAGTTCCCAGCCGGGCACGGCCATGCGCTCGGCCAGCTCCTCCCACACCCGCTCCTCCGGCCAGTCGTCGGGGTCGGTGCCGTTGGGCACCTGGAGGTAGAGGCGGCTCACCTCCTCCGAGCGCATGCTGTGCAGGGCGAAGCCGCGTTCGTGGCGGGCGTAGACCAGCTCCTCGCACGAGGGCGGCACGTCGGCCAGCACGCCCAGCCAGCTGAAGGGGTAGAGGCGCTCGAAGGTGCGGACGACGCCCTCGGGCAGGCTGCGCCTCCCGATCCCGTGGAAGCCGTCGCAGGCCGCCACGTAGTCGCACTCCAGCACCTCCTCCCGGCCCTCCAGGGTGTGGCGCACGCGGGGGCTGTCGGTCTCGATCCCCTCGATCGCGGTGGCCCGGGCCCCGAAGAGGACCTGTCCTCCGTCGGCCAGGCGCCGGGCGGTCAGGTCCTTGACGATTTCGGTCTGCGCCCAGATCTCGACGCTGCGCCCGCACAGGTCGGAGAAGTCCACGCGGTGGGATCGGCCGTCGAAGCGCAGTTCGATGCCGTCGTGGGTGATGCCCTCGCGGTCCATGCGCTCGCCGAGACCGCTGCGGCGGAGGAGGCGGGCGACGCCGTGTTCCACGACGCCCGCGCGCTGGCGGGCCTCGACGTAGGCGCGGTCCCGCGTTTCCAGCACCACCGACTCGATGCCGGCCAGGTGCAGCAGGTGGGAGAGCAGGAGGCCGGCGGGCCCTGCTCCGATGATGCCGACGCGTGTGCGCATCAGGTGTCCCCTCGTCGGTCGGGCGTGGCGCCCGGGTGCCACAGAAGTTCCTTATGCGAACACATATTCACATGACGAACGAGCAGGAGGGGCGGTGGGCCCGTCCGGCGGCGCGGATCCCGAAGCGTCCCGCCCGGGCGCGGCCGTCCCGCCGTCGGCGTCCATGGCGTCGAAATGCGCCCGCGCCACATCTTGACCCGGTGAGCCGCATCACCTATGTTCGCCAAAAGAACAAGTGTTCGCAAAACGTACAGTGGTGGGCGCCGGTGCCCACCCCGACGCGGTTGGAGCGCCGATGCGCCGTGGGCCGGCAGTCCTCACCCCCGGGGCCGCACCGCCGGCCGCACCCGCGGGCGGCGGCGCCCGCACGCGCCGGGCCGCGCGCGCGGGCCCCGACAGGCCGCTCCTCGGGGCCCTGGGCATCGCCGCCCTCCTCGCGCTCTGGGAGGCCGCGCCGCGCCTGGGAGCCGTCTCCGCCCGCCACCTGCCGCCCGCCTCCGAGGTCCTGGCCACCCTGGCCGAACGCGCCGCCACGGCCGCCTTCTGGGCGGCCGTGGGCGATACGCTCACCGGATGGGCACTGGGCCTGGCCATCGCCTTCGCCGCCGCCGTCCTGCTCGGCCTCACCCTGGGCTCGCTGCCCCGGGTGCGCGCCTTCACCGACTCCACGGTGGACTTCCTGCGCCCCATCCCCTCGGTCGCGCTCATCCCGCTCGCCGTCCTCATGTACGGCACCGACCTGCGCTCCACCCTGCTCCTGGTCGTGTACGCCTCCTTCTGGCTCCTCTACATCCAGGTCCTGTACGGGGTGGCCGACGTCGACCCCGTCGCCGAGCAGACCGCGCGCTCCTACGGGCTCGGCCGCCTGGCCCGCGTCCGCCACGTCGTGTGGCCCACCACCCTGCCCTACCTGATGACGGGCCTGCGCCTGGCCGCGGCGGTCGCGCTCATCCTGTCCGTCACCGCCCAGCTCGTCATCGGCTCCCCGGGCCTGGGCCGCGAGATCGCCGTCGCCCAGTCCAGCGGCGCCGTCGCCTCGGTCTACGCGCTCATCGTCGCCACCGGCGGCCTCGGGGTCCTGGTCAACACCGGGGTGCGCGCCCTGGAACGCCGCGTCCTGCACTGGCACGCGTCCGTCCGCGGGGAGGCAGCGGCATGAACCGTCCCCTCGGGACCGCCCGGTCCGACGACAGCGCCGGGACGCGGGCCCCGGCCGCGCGACCGCGCCGCGGCGCCGCGGGCCGGCTGGGCCTGCGCACCCTGCACGTGCTCCTGCTCCCCGTCGTGCTCGTCGGGGTCTACGCCTACGCCGGTGCCGCCTCGGACAGCTACTACACGCCCACCCCCGACCTCATCGCCGCCGCCTTCGTCGAGCTGTGGTTCTCCGAACGCCTCTTCACCGACGTGCTCCCGAGCATCGCCCGCCTGCTCACCGGCTTCACCGTCGCGGCGGTCCTCGGTGTGGGCCTGGGGGTCCTGCTGGGCCTGTCCCCCCGGACCCGGGCTCTCCTGGAGCCGGTCCTGGAGTTCCTGCGCGCCGTCCCGCCGCCGGTCCTGGTGCCGCTGATGATCCTGCTGGCCGGCATCGACGACTCCATGAAGGTCATGGTGATCGTCTCCGGCTGCGTGTGGCCCGTCCTGCTCAACACCGTGGAGGGCGTGCGCGCCGTGGACCCGGTCCTGGCCGACACCGCCCGCTGCTACGGCATCACCGGCGCCACACGGCTGCGCGTCCTGGTCCTGCGCTCGGCGGCTCCGCAGATCATGGCCGGGCTGCGCCTGGCCCTGGCCCTGGCGATCATCCTCATGGTCATCAGCGAGATGTTCGCCAGCTCCAGCGGCCTGGGGTTCGCCATCGTCCAGTTCCAGCGCAGCTTCGCCATCCCCGAGATGTGGGCGGGCATGGTCCTGCTCGGCCTGATCGGTTTCGCCCTGTCGGCGCTGTTCGAGCTCGTCGAGGGCCGCGTCCTGGGCTGGTACCGGGGCCTGCGCGCCGCGAACCGGGGCGGGTGAGCCCGTGGGCGCCGCCGCGGAACCGACCACGACCACGACCGACCACGAGGGAGAACGCCCCACCATGCTCAAGGTCACCGGCCTCCGGAAGGTCTACGACGGGGGAGCCGTCGCCGTCGAGGCCGTCCGCGACCTCACCTTCGAACTCGCCGAGGGCGAACTCGTCTGCCTCGTCGGTCCCTCCGGCTGCGGCAAGACCACCCTGCTCAAGTGCATCGCCGGGCTCATGCCGCCCACCGGCGGCACCGTCGAGCTCGAAGGCCGCCCCGTCACCGCGCCGCCGCCCGACATGGCCGTGGTCTTCCAGGAGTACGGGCGCAGCCTCTTCCCGTGGATGAGTGTGCGCGCCAACGTCGAACTGCCGCTGAAGCAGAAGAGGCTTTCCGTGGAGCGGCGCACCGGCCTCGTCCGCGAGGCACTGGAGGCGGTGGGGCTGGCCGGATCCGCCGACGCCTACCCCTGGCAGCTCTCCGGCGGCATGCAGCAGCGCGTGGCCATCGCCCGCGCCGTCGCCTACGAGCCCAAGGTCCTGCTCATGGACGAGCCCTTCGCCGCCGTCGACGCCCAGACCCGTGCCGACCTGGAGGACCTGATCCGCGCGCTCTGGAAGCGTCTCGGGGTCACCGTCCTGTTCGTCACCCACGACATCGACGAGGCCGTCTACCTGGGGGAGCGGGTCCTCGTGCTCTCCTCCTCGCCGACCGTGGTGCAGGACGACGTCACCGTCGACCTGCCTGCCGGGCGGGACCAGCTCACCACCCGCCGGGACGGTCGCTTCACCGAGCTGCGCACCCGCGTCTACGCCGAGATCCAGAGGGCGAAGAGGGGCGCCGCGGGGGCGGACGGACGCCCGCAGGACCGGACCGGGGGCCGGGAGGGCAGCCCGGTCGCCGGCGGGTCCCCGACGGGCTGACCGCCCACCGTCCACGGGCGCCGGTCCCGTGCACCGGCCCCACCGAACCGCTCCCGCACGCACGCGCGGGAAACCGTCGAAGGAGACACACCGTGACCCTGATCGCCTCCGAGGACTTCACCTCCGCCGTCTTCACCGGGGCGTGGACCCCGGCCAAGGGCGGTGACGCCCCCGTGGTCTCGCCGTCGAGCGGGGAGGTGCTGGGACGCACCGGCATCGCCGACGCCGACGACGTCCGCGACGCCGCCGCGCGGGCCGCCCGGGCCCAGAGGGGGTGGGCCGCCGCGTCCTTCGAGGAGCGGGCCGCCGTCCTGCGCCGCGCCGGAGACCTGCTGGAGGCCAACGCCGGCGAGATCATGGGGTGGCTGCGCCGCGAGGGCGGCGCGGCGGCCGGGATGGCCGGCTTCCAGGTGCACGTGGCGGCGGGGGAGTGCTTCGAGGCCGCCGCCCTGGCCTCCCAGCCGCACGGCGAGATCCTGCGCACCGGGAAGCCGAGGCTGAGCTTCTCCCGCCAGGTGCCGGCCGGGGTGGTCGGTGTGATCGCCCCGTTCAACGTGCCCCTGATCCTGGGCATCCGCTCGGTCGCCCCGGCCCTGGCCGTCGGCAACGCCGTGATCCTCAAGCCCGACCCGCGCACCGCGGTCTGCGGGGGCGCCGTCATGGCCGAGGTCTTCCGCAGGGCGGGTGTCCCCGAGGGCGTCTTCCAGGTGCTGCCCGGAGGGGCCGCCGCGGGGGAGGCCCTGGTGGCCGACCCGCACGTGCGGGTCATCTCCTTCACCGGGTCCACCGCCGCCGGGCGCAGGGTCGGAGAGGCGGCCGGGCGCCACCTCAAGCGGGTCCACCTGGAACTGGGCGGGAACTCGCCGCTGGTGGTCCTGGACGACGTGGACGTGGACGCGGCCGCCTCCGTCGGCGCCTGGGGCTCGTTCCTGCACCAGGGGCAGATCTGCATGACCACCGGCCGCCACCTGGTGCACGAGTCCGTCGCCGACGCCTATGTGGACCGGCTCTCGGCCAGGGCGGACGCTCTGACCGTGGGAGACGCCGAGTCGGACGGCTCGGCGCTCGGACCGGTCATCGACGCCGGCCAGCGCGACAAGATCCACGCGCTGGTCACGGGCAGCGTGGACCACGGGGCCGAGCTGCGCGCGGGCGGGACCTACGAGGGGCTGTTCTACCGGCCGACCGTCCTGGACCGGGTCGACGCCGCGACCCCCGCCTACGCGGAGGAGGTGTTCGGGCCGGTCGCCCCGGTCGTGCGCTTCTCCTCGGTGGACGAGCTGGTGGAGCTGGCCAACTCCTCGGAGTACGGCCTGTCCCTGGGTGTGCTCACCAGCAACCCGATGCGCGGCATGGAGATCGCGGACCGGGTGCCCAGCGGGATCGTGCACATCAACGACCAGACCGTGGACGACGAGGCCGTCGCCCCCTTCGGCGGTGTGGGCGACTCCGGGACGGGGTCCCGTTTCGGCGGCACCCGCGCCAACCTGGAGGCGTTCACCGAGACCCAGTGGGTGACGATGCAGGCCGACCCGGCCCGTTACCCGTTCTGATCCCGCGCCCGGCGGCGGGGGCCGCGGGGATCTCGGAGCCCCCACCGGTTCCCCGGCGGCCGGGGCCCGGTCCCCGGGTTCCGGGGCCTGCGGGCGGGGCAGCGTGCCACGCGCCCGCGCCCTCGCGGTCCGCGCCGAGGCGGAGCAGGCGGGCGCCGCGGGCCCTTCGAGGGCCCGCGCTCCTCACTCCCGCCCGGCGGCCTCGGGCACGGGCGCGGTGGCCGCTCCCAGCGCCCTCAGCAGGTAGGGGAGCAGCCGCTCCGCCATGTCCACGCCCGGCCGTGACCCCGGGGTGTGGGGGATGAGGAAGGTGTGGCTCACCATGGGCCCGATGACCATCTCCCCCACCACGAGGGCGTCCTCCACCGGGGGGATCTCCCCGCGCCCGGCCGCCCGGTCCAGGACGGCGCCGACCCGCTCCTGCAGGGGCATGACGAACTGGTCCATGAGGACGTCCGCCAGGGCCCGGTTGTGGGCGGCCTCGCCCAGGACGGCGCGCAGGAGGCGGCCGGAGGGCCCGTCCAGGGCGGCGGCCTTGTCGTGCAGGAGGGCGCTCAGGTCCGAGCGCAGGGCGCCGGTGTCGCGGTCGGGGCCCAGTTCCTCGGCCCAGGCGCGGGCGGCGCCGACGACGAGGTCCTCCTTGGAGCGCCAGCGGCGGTAGAGGGTGGCGGTGGAGACCCCGGCCCGTTTGGCGACGGCCGCGGTGGTCAGGCCGCTGTAGCCGTTGGCCTGGAGTTCGGCGAGGGTGGCGTCCATCAGCGCGCGGTCCCGGGCGGCGTCCCGCGGGCGCCCCCGGCGGGGGGTGCGGGAGACGCCGGGCAGATGGTCGGTGGTCATACCGGAATCCTATGCGAGCGCCCTGTTGGAAACGAAACACTTTCGTTTACCATCGGTTCATGACGACAACCGACACCCCCGCCGAACCGCTGACCCTGACCACCGACATCCCGCCGATCGTGGCAGGGCTGCGCTCGGCGTTCGCGTCGGGACGCACCAAGCCGATCGCGTGGCGGCGCGCCCAGCTGCGCGCGCTGCGGCGCCTCCTCACCGAGGAGCGGCCGGCCCTGGAGAAGGCCCTGTACACCGACCTGGGCAAGAGCCCGGTGGAGGCCCACACCACCGAGATCGGCTTCGTGGTCAACGAGATCGACCACACGCTCAAGCACCTGGCGTCGTGGCTGCGCCCGCAGCGGGTGCCGGTGCCGGTGGCCCTGGCCCCGGCCAGGGCGCGCAAGGTCCGCGAGCCGCTCGGCACCGTGCTGATCGTGGCGCCCTGGAACTACCCGGTCAACCTGTCGCTGGCGCCCCTGGTGGGCGCGATCGCGGCGGGCAACGCGGCCCTGGTCAAGCCCAGCGAGCTCGCCCCGGCCACCTCGGCAGTCCTGGGGGAGCTGGTGCCCCGGTACCTGGACGGCGAGGCGATCGCGGTGGTGGAGGGCGGCATCCCCGAGAGCACCGCCCTGCTGGAGGAGCGCTTCGAGCACATCTTCTACACGGGCAACGGCGCGGTGGCCCGCATCGTCCTGGCCGCGGCCGTCAAGCACCTGACCCCCGTCACCCTGGAACTGGGCGGGAAGAGCCCGGCCGTGGTCGAGCCCGGCGCGGACCTGGCGGTCACCGCACGGCGCCTGGCCTGGGGCAAGTTCACCAACGCGGGCCAGACCTGTGTGGCCCCCGACTACGTGCTCGCGATCGGGGACACCGCCGAACCCCTCCAGCGGGAGCTGGCGGCCGCCATCACGGAGATGTTCGGCGAGGATCCCTCCCGCAGCGCCGACTACGGGCGCATCGTCAACGAGCGCCACTTCGACCGGCTGTCCGCCCTGCTGGAGAGCGGGACGGTGACGGCCGGGGGCGAGCGCGACCGCAAGCGGCTCTACATCTCCCCCACGGTGCTGGGCGACGTCGACCCCGACTCGCCCGTGATGGGAGAGGAGATCTTCGGGCCGATCCTGCCCGTCGTCCGGGTGCCGGACCTGGACGCCGCGATCGCCTTCGTCAACGAGCGGGACAAGCCGCTGGCGCTGTACGGGTTCACGGCCTCGGACCTGACCAAGCGGCGCCTGACGACCGAGACCTCCTCGGGCGGCCTGGCGTTCGGCCTGCCCATCGCCCACCTGGCCGTCCCCGGCCTGCCCTTCGGAGGCGTGGGGGACAGCGGCATGGGCGCCTACCACTCGACGGCCTCGATCGACACGTTCTCGCACACCAAGTCGGTGCTCGACAAGTCGCTCTTCATGGACACGATGAAGGTCGCCTACGCGCCCATCACGGGCGTCAAGGAGAAGCTGCTCCGCAAGCTCCTGTGACCGGGGCCGGGCCGGCGGGGCCGCGCGGAACTCCACGGCGGCGGGAGCGCGGCCCGCGGGCCCGCCGCCGGGGACCTGCCACGCGCCCGCGGCCCGGACCGGGGCCCCGTGGGAGCCCGGACCGGGCCGCGGATGCGATCCCCGGGATCAGTCCCCGCCGCCGCCCTCTCCGCCCCCGTCGTCCCCGTCCCCGCCGTCCTGTCCGGCGGGCTGGGCGTCGGTGTACACCTTGCCCGCGGTGAGCGCGTCCGCGCCGAAGATGTCGGTGACCGTCACGAAGTGGTAGCCCTCCCGGTGCAGCCCCGAGAGCACGTCCGGGATGGCCCGCACCGACGTCTCGTGGATGTCGTGGAAGAGGACGACGCTGCCGGGCACGGAGTGCTCCAGCGCGTGCTCGCTGATCGCGCCGGTGTCGCGGCTCTGCCAGTCCAGGGTGTCCACGTCCCACAGGATGAGCGGCTGGTCGACGGCCTCGCGCACCGTGCCGTTGAGCGACCCGTAGGGCGGGCGGATGGTCGGCGGGTCGGAGCCGATCACCTCCTTCACGGCCTGGTTGGTGCGTTCGATGTCCCGCCGCACCGCCTCGCCCGACATGCCCGCGAGGTCGTCGTGCTTCCAGGTGTGGTTGCCGAGCTCGTGCCCCTCCGCCGCCATGCGCTCCAGGGGCTTGGGGAACTCGCCCACCAGGGACCCCAGCACGTAGAAGGTGGCGCGGGCGTCGTACTCGGCGAGGATGTCCAGGAGTTCGTCGGTGTGCTCGCCGGGCCCGTCGTCGAAGGTCAGGGCCACGCACTTGAGGCGTTCGCAGTCCAGGGCGCCGGCCCGGGCGCTCAGCCCCCCGCCCAGGGGGAAGTCCTCGTCGGCGGTGTTCCGGCCCAGGGCGGCCTCGCGGGCGTGGTAGCCCAGCTCGGACAGCAGCTCCTCGGCGTCCCCGGGCTCCACCGGCAGCAGCACCTCGTCGACACGGCCCGCGCCCGGCACGTCGGCCGCCTCCATGCGGACGGCCAGGCCGCCCGCGGTGCTGAACGCCAGGTCCTCCAGAGGGGAGCCCGCCCAGCGCTCGGCGGCCTCCGCGGCCTGCTCCGGGTCGGTCAGGTCCAGGGGCTCGCCGCCCCCGTCCGGCCCCCCGTCCCGGGCGTCCCCGGGGGACGGGGCGCCGCCATCGGCGGCGGCGGTGTCGGTGCCCTCCTCGCCCTCCTCCCCGTTCTGCGCGGCCCGGGCGGCGACCTCGCCGACCAGGCCCGGCATCTCCTGGACCGGGAGGTGGTAGCTGTCCTCCAGGATCCCGGCCACCTCCAGGTGCGCCTGCTCGATGGCGGCCTCGTCGCGAAAGAGCGAGGTCCAGGGCAGGACCCTCTCCCCGGCGACGTCGTACCACAGGCTGCGCGCGTCGAAGGTGTCGTTGGTCCCCGCGGAGGCGGCCGCGGTGAGCCGCACCCCGACGACCTCGGAGGAGGCGGCCAGCAGGGCCACGTCCTGGTGCAGTTCCGGGGTGCCGCCCCCGGGAAGCTCCTCCAGGAAAGCCGTCTGCCGCTCGGCCATGGAGGTGCGGAGTTCGGTCATGAGCGCGGGCGCGCCGCCCAGCAGCGGATACCGGTAACTCACCACACTGTGGTCGGTGGTCACCGACAGGGTCTCCGACTCCAGGCCGGGCATCTCGTCGACCGGGGTGCGGACCGCCTCGGCGTACGGGAGCGCCTGGTCCGCGGCATGGCAGCCCGGGACCAGGAGCAGGCCCAGGGCAGCGCTGACAGAGAGATTTCGTCGCAGTGAGGTGACAGCCACGGGGGGACCATATCGAAGCGCCCGGCCGGGGGAGGACCACCGCGCGTCTCCTGGAGCACTCTGGGGACCGAATTGGCCAATTCGATGCACTCACCAGGACGAACGGGACCGTGAACGCCTCCGCGGCCCCGTCGGCCGACCCCTCAGGCCGTCGGGGGAGCGGCCCCCGCGGCCTCGGCCACGGTGCGCACGATCTCGCGCACCTGGGCCAGGACCGCGGCGTTCTCGCCCGGGTCCGCGACCTTGGGCAGGTGGACGTGCCCGGCCGGGACATCCCACCCGGAGCGGTCCCGGAGCAGGGTGTTGCGGTAGGCGATCTCGTTGGAGAGGTAGTTCCCGCCGCCCCCGCGGCGCGCGGCGGAGCCCTCGCTGGGGCCGTCGGGCCGCTCCCTCTGCTCGTCGGCCCCGGCGGGGACCTCGGTGACCGCGGTGTTGACCACCACCGGGTAGGGGCGCCCCGCGGTGGCCTCCGCGATCCTGGCGCCGGGGAGCGACGAGCGCGTCCACTCCGGCGCGTCGGGGCCGGGCACCGGGGCGCGGCCGGTGCGGACCTCGCGGACGTTGTCCGGCCCCCCTCCGCGCCAGATCCCGTTCCACTCCTCGATGTCGAACCGCCCGGGGCGCCCCCGGCTGAGGGTGACCACGGCGTCGGCGCGCCCGTGCTGGTCGGCCAGGGCCTCCTCCACCAGGCCGGCGTCGAAGTCCGCCCACCGCACGGGGAACACGGCGGTGCGTACCACGGCGGTGCGCCCGCCCACGGGGAAGGTCCATCCGTTGAGGTCCAGGGCCGCGGCCCCCGACGGGTTGGAGCACCCCGGGTCCTCGTCCAGGCGGAAGGGGTCGAAACCGGTCACGACGATCCGGATCCACCGCTCGCCCGGAGGGAAGTCGAGGTCGGTGATCCCGCGCGAGCCGGTCTCCAGCAGGTGCAGCAGGTCGGCGCGCTCGGCCTCGGAGAGCGCGAACCCCGGTCTCCAGGTGCGCAGGCGGGCGGCGAGCACCAGCCGTGCCCAGTACGGGGGGCGGTCGTCGGGGCCGTCGACGTCGGTGCGTGTGGCCTCGGTCCACAGGCGGGAGGCGTGTGCGGAGACCGCCTCGCGGGCCTGGGCGAGGTCGTTGGCGGCGCGCAGGTCGGCGCTGAACAGGGGTTCGGCTGCGCCGAAACCGGAACGGGCCAGGATGCGGCGGGGCTCGGGGAGCCCGGCGCGGTCCTCTTCGGGCGTGGTGTCGTGGTGCACGGGGTCGCTGTCTGTCGGAAGGCGGGGCTGGCGTGTGCGGGGATCCGGGGGGTGGAGCCAGCCGAGTCTAACGTCGCCCGAACCCCGCTGTGGCAGGGGTGTGCGGCGCGTCCCGGAACAGGTCCCGGGGGCTGGACCGGGCGGCTCGGACTTGGCAGGGTGTGTGGTGACCGCAGGCCCTCTCAACGGAGAGAGAATCACATGGACACTTCCGCCCTCCCCGACACCGAGCGACTCGCCGAGCGCGCGAGGGACGCCCTGGGACGGTGCGGCGTCGAGCGGCTGCGCGAGCCGGTCGGGGCCGCCGGGGTGGCGAGGACGCCGATCACCGGACAGATCCTCTTCCCCGTCGAGTTCGACACCGCCGCCTCCGCCGAGCGGGCCGTCACTGCCGCCCACGAGGCCTTCACGTCGCGGTGGCGGGACACCCCGGCGCCCGTGCGGGGCCGGCTCGTGCACCGGCTGGGCGAGCTCCTGCGCGAGCACAAGGCGGACCTGGCCGCGCTGGTGACCGTGGAGGCGGGCAAGATCCACTCCGAGGCCCTGGGCGAGGTCCAGGAGATGATCGACATCTGCGACCTCGCGGTGGGCCTGTCCCGGCAGCTGTACGGCCGCACCATGCCCTCCGAGCGGCCCGGCCACCGCCTGATGGAGACCTGGCACCCCCTGGGCGTGGTCGGTGTGATCACGGCGTTCAACTTCCCGGTGGCCGTGTGGTCGTGGAACACCTGTGTGGCGCTGGTGTGCGGCGACACGGTGGTGTGGAAGCCCTCGGAGCTGACCCCGCTCACCGCGCTCGCCTGCCACGGGCTCCTGATGAGGGCGGCGGAGGACGTGGGCGCGCCCGCCGACGTCCACCGGCTGGTGCTGGGGGGCCGCGAGGTCGGTGAGGCCCTGGTGGAGGACGGGCGGTTGGCGCTGCTGTCGGCGACCGGGTCGACGGCGATGGGCCGCGCCGTCGCGCCGCGTGTGGCCGCGCGGATGGGCCGCTACCTGCTGGAGCTGGGCGGCAACAACGCGGCCGTGGTCGCCCCGTCCGCCGACCTGGACCTGGTGGTGCGCGGGAGCGTGTTCGCCGCGGCGGGGACGGCGGGGCAGCGGTGCACGAGCCTGCGGCGGCTCATCGTGCACGAGGACGTGGCCGACGAGGTCGCCCGGCGGGTCGTGGACGCCTACAAGCAGCTGCGCGACCGCATCGGGGACCCCTTCGAGGAGTCGACCCTGGTGGGTCCCCTGATCGGCGAGCGCTCCCACACCGCGATGCGGGCCGCGCTGGAGCGCGCGCAGGCCGACGGGGGCGAGGTGCTGGTGGGCGGCGCCCGCAGGTGGGAGGAGGCCGCCGCGGACGCCTACTACGTGGAGCCCGCGGTGGTGCGCATGCCGGCGCAGACCGAGGTGGTGCGGGAGGAGACCTTCGCGCCCGTCCTGTACGTGCTGGCCTACAGCACGCTGGAGGAGGCGGTCGAGCTGCACAACGGCGTGCCGCAGGGGCTGTCGTCGGCGATCTTCACCCAGGACCAGGCCGAGGCCGAGCGGTTCCTGTCGGCGGCGGGGTCCGACTGCGGGATCGTCAACGTCAACATCGGCACCTCCGGCGCGGAGATCGGCGGCGCCTTCGGCGGTGAGAAGGACACCGGGGGCGGCCGCGAGTCGGGCTCGGACTCCTGGAAGGCGTACATGCGCCGGGCGACGAACACCGTGAACTACGGCGGAGAGCTGCCCCTGGCCCAGGGGGTCCGCTTCCTGTGACACCCCGCTGTCCGCGCCCCGCGGCGGGGCGCGGACAGCGCTCCGCACAAAAAGTTGTGGTCAACCATGTTGTGTGCAACTGAATTCTGCTACGGTGGTGCCACCGGCAAGCCCGCAGGCGCGGGGGCCCGCGAGGCAGGAGGGAACACCGTGGCGCATCCCGACGAGGGCGACCCCCTCGCGCTGGACAACCAGCTGTGCTTCTCCCTCTACACCGCCTCCCGGGCCCTGACCGGGCTGTACCGGGAGCTGCTGGGGGACCTGGGACTCACCTACCCCCAGTACCTGGTGATGATCGTCCTGTGGGAACGCGGAACGCTCACGGTCAAGGAGCTCAGCCGCGCCCTGCACCTGGACTCGGGCACGCTCTCCCCCCTGCTGCGCAGGCTGGAGGCCTCCGGGCTCCTGACCCGGGAGCGCAGCACCACCGACGAGCGCGTCGTCCGCGTCACCGCCACCCCGCGGGGCCTCGCCCTGAGGGAGCGGGCGACGGACATCCCCGGCCGGCTGGTCTGCGCCACGGACCTGACGGCCGCCCAGGCCCGCGAGCTGCGGGACGCGCTCGGCCGCCTCACCTTCTCGGTGGAGACGGCCGCGAGCAGGCGCGCCCCGTGCGACACGGCCGAAGCGCCCGGAACCTGACCACGCACCGGAAGAAACCCACCACTGTTGGCTCCGCGCGTGCGGAGCCGGGAGAGAGGCAAGCAATGGCATACAAGGCCATGTACACCACCAACGCCACCGTCACCGGCGAGGGCCGTAAGGGCAGCGGGAAGACCGACGACGGGCGCCTCGCGGTCGACCTGTCCGTGCCCAAGGGCGTGGGCGGCGACGACGGCCTCGGCACCAACCCCGAGCAGCTCTTCGCCGTCGGCTACGGAGCCTGCTTCCACGGTGCGCTCAAGAACGTGGCCCGCCAGTCCAAGACCGACGTCGAGGGCTCGTTCATCGAGGCCCGGGTGACGCTCGGCAAGTCCGACGAGGGCCTGGACATCGCCGTGCAGCTGACCGTCACCATCCCCGGCGTGGAGCAGGCCAAGGCCGAGGAGCTCGTCGAGGCCGCCCACCAGATGTGCCCCTACTCCCGCGCCACGCGCGGCAACATCGAGGTCGACCTGGTGGTCAAGACCGCCTGACGCGCCGACCGCAGGCGCGGCCGGTACGGGGCGGGGGCCCGCCCCCGGCGGTCCCCGTGCCCGCCGGCCGGGGTTCGACGCCCGCACGCGCCCCTGGCAGGGGAGGGCGGCGGAGGGCGGGCCCCGGCCGCCGCATCCGGCACGATCCGCGACGAGGGGGAGGGCGCGTGAGCGCCCTCCCCCTCACGCGTGCGCCAGGCCGCCGGGCGCACGTGCAGCCCCCGCGGCGACCCGCTCGTGCGAAGGGGCCGGGAGGGACCCCTCGGTCCCTCCCGGCCCCCGTGACGCACCGGTTCCGCCCTCGTCAGGCGGCCGTCTCCAGCAGCAGCAGGCGGTCCAGGATGTCCTGGAGGGTGACCAGGCCGATCACCTCGCCGTCCTCCTCCACCAGCGACAGGTGGCTGCGGCTCTCCCGCATGATGCTCATCGCCGCGTACATCGGCGTGCCCGAGGGCAGTGTGAGCACGGGGCGCATCAGGTCCGCCGCGGTCGTCCCGGCGGGGCTCGTCAGGGCCTCGCGCACGTGCAGGACGCCCACGGGCTCCTCGCGGTCCATGACCACCAGCCTCAGGTGTGTGGAGCTGCGCGACACCTGCTTGATGACCTCGACCCCGTCCTCGGGGGCGACCGAGGCGATCTCCTCGCGCCGGGTGACGATCTCGCTCAGCGGGCGGGAGTTCACCTCCAGGGCGGTGGCCAGCTGGGCGCGCCTCTCGGCGTCCAGGGCGCCCGCCTTGGCGGAGTGTTCCACCAGCTCCCGCACGTCGTCCGGGTTGTGGCCGGAGGACATCTCGTCCACGGCCTCCACACCCAGCCGGTGCAGGCACCAGTTGGCCATGCCGTTCAGCATCAGCAGGGCCGGGCGGGTGAACCACATGAACGCCCGCATCGGGATCGCCAGCATGATCGCCGACTTCTCCGGGTGGGAGATCGCCCAGGACTTGGGCGCCATCTCGCCCACGACCAGGTGCAGGAAGGTCACGATGATCAGCGACACCACGAACGAGACCACGTACCCCACCGTGCTGGGCAGGCCGCCGAACAGCGGCTCCAGCAGGTGGTGGACCGCGGGCTTGGAGATCGCGCCCAGCGCCAGGGCGCACAGCGTGATGCCCAGCTGCGATCCGGCCAGCAGCAGCGACAGGTCGCGGGCGCTCTTGAGAGCCGCCCGCGCCGAGGCGCTGGTCTCCGCGGCCTCCTCCAACCGGTAGCGGCGGGCCGCCACCAGGGCGAACTCGATGGCCACGAAGAACGCGCTCAACGCGATGATGACCGCGGTCACCGCCATGGCCACCCACACGTTCATGTCACTCATGCGCGCACCTCCTCGGCGCCGTTCTCGGCCGCTTCGCGCAGGCGCAGCTCCACGGTGTGCGGAACGTGCCTCTGCACGGTGTTGACGATCAGGGTCAGCGCCATGTCGGGGTCGCCTTCATGGGCGCTGGGCGGACGGGGCAGGGCGATGTCCACCCGGTCGCCCGTCTCGGGCAGCCGGTGCAGCTCGTGGATGACCAGCCCGCCGACGGTCTCGTAGTCGCCCTCGGGCAGGTCGTGCCCGATCAGCCGCTCGACCTCGTCGATGTGCAGCGCGCCGGGGACCAGGTAGGAGCCCTCGCCGTCCAGGTAGGACGGGGACTCCTCCTCCGGGGTGTGCTCGTCGGCGATCTCGCCGACCAGCTCCTCGGCCAGGTCCTCGGTCGTGATGACCCCGGCCAGGCCGCCGTACTCGTCCACGACGCAGGCGAACTCCTCGCCCGCCTCGCGCAGCTGGTCCAGCAGCACGGGCAGCGGCAGGGACGCGGGAACCATGACGGTCTCCCGGGCCACCTCGCTGACCTTGACGTCGGACAAGTCGCGGTCGCCCTGGGCGAGCACGTCCCGCAGGCAGATGACGCCCACGATGTCGTCCACCCCGTCGCCCAGGACCGGGAAGCGGGAGTGGTCGGAGGCCATCAGCTCGACGACCCGGCTGACCGGGTCGCCCTCCTCCACGGTGGTGACCTCCGGACGCGGGATCATCGCGTGCCCGGCGGTGCGCTCGTGGAAGTCCAGGGTCCGGTCCAGCAGGGTGGACAGCTCGGCGGGCAGGTCCCCGCTCTCGCGGGACTCGGCGATGATGCTCTCCAGGTCGCGGGCGGTCGCCGCGTGCTGGACGTCCTCCACCGGCTCGATCCGCACCGCCTTCAGCAGCAGGATCGCGGCCTGGTCGAAGAGCCAGATGACCGGACCGAAGATCTTGAGGTAGATCCCCGTGGACAGCGCCAGCCAGCGTGCCACGGGCTCGGGCCGGGCGATGGCCAGGTTCTTGGGGAAGAGCTCACCGAAGACCATCTGGATGACGGTGGAGAAGACAAGGGCGAGAACGGTGCCGATCGCGACGCCGGCGCCCGTGGGCACCCCGACGCCGCCGAGGAGTTCACCGATGCCCTGGCCGATCATGGGCTCTGCCACGTAACCCACCAGAAGGGCGGTCACGGTGATGCCCAGCTGGGCGCCGGAGAGCATGAACGACGTGCGGTTGGTGATGTCCAGGGCCCGTTTGGCCCCTGCGTCACCGGCCGCGGCCCTCGCCCGCAGGCGCGAGCGGTCCACGGCCATGTAGCCGAACTCCTGGGCGACGAAGTAGCCCGTCGCCACGGTGATCAGGAAGACCACCAGGAATCCGAAGGCGATACTGAGGACTGTGCTCATCATCGGGCACGCACCGCCTGGTTCCGGTTCGTGGTCGGATCCTGGTTGCTACGAGGGTGCGCACCCTTCGGAGAAGGAGGCTCGTCGAGGTCTGGGTCACAGCATCCGTGAGGGATGCTGCTGGTACTTCGGGACGGGTCCACTGTTCCTCTCTCTGCGCTGACACGCGTTGAGTGTGTGACTGGTGTTGGTACTGCGATGGAATGACGAAAAAGCCGCCGGGAAAGTTCCCGGACGCTCAGCTCCCGACGGGAGCGTCGGCCTCTTCGCCGAAGGAGACCCACTCGCGACGGCGGGCCTCGGCGAGGGCGATCGAGGTGGCGACGGCCACGTTCAGCGATCCCACCCGCCCGATCTGGGGAATGTAGGTGACGGCGTCCGCGCCCGCCAGGAGGGCGGGGGAGCAGCCGTGGTCCTCGGCGCCGACGGCCAGGCACACGTCCGGCTCCAGGGGGGCCGCGTGCAGCGGCACCGCGCCCCGGGCCAGTTCGACGGCCACGACCTTGTAGCCGTCGGCCCGCGCCGCGGACAGGGCCTCGGCGGTCGAGGAGAGCCGCGTGTGGCTCACCTTGGCGGCGGTGCCCAGGGCGGTCTTGCCGACCTTGGGGTCGTCGGGGTCCGCGCTGTTGCCCGTGAGCCAGACCTGGTCCACCCCGAAGGTCGCGCAGGTGCGCAGGATCGATCCCAGGTTGAAGGGCTGGGTGACGGATTCGACGATGAGGGCGAGTCGCCCCTCGGTGCGCCGACGCCATTCACGGTTGAGGCGTTTGACGTCGGTGGGGCGCAACTGCGTGCTCAACTGCGGTGTGTTCCTCAGCGGGTGTACCCGGGCGGTCCCGGTGTGCGGATGTTCGCAACAGGCTACCGGTCAGCGGGCCCGCGTGCACGCATGACCCCTGACACATCCAGGCAAAACGTCTCTCAGTCGGCCGAACGCCGCACGGCCAGGACCCGGAAGCCGGCCCGGGAGGCCACACGTTCGGCGGGCAGGCCCTCGGCGTCCAACCACTTCTGGAGCGAGTCGGACCCCAGGTGGCGCTGGACCACGAGGTGGGCCACGCCCTCGGGGGAGAGCCGGCCGAGCCAGGTGCGCAGCATCGCGTGCAGCACGCCCTTGCCCACCCGGATCGGCGGATTGGACCACAGCGCGTCGAAGGGGCCGAGCAGGTCCTCGGCCAGGGGCGCGGGAGCCCCTTCCCGGTCCTGCTCCGGCACCGGCTCCCCCTCGGGGGAGACGACCGCGAACCGGACGTTGTCCAGCCCGTGGTCGGAGGCGTTGCGCCGGGCCAGGCCCACGGCGCGGGAGTTGACGTCCACGCCCAGCACGGTCGCGCCCGGGGCGCGTGAGGCCATGGTCAGGGCGACGGGGCCGTAGCCGCACCCCAGGTCGAGCAGGCGCCCGCCCGCCGGCGGGGCCGGGACCGTCTCCAGGAGCACGCGTGTGCCGAGGTCGACCCTGTCGGGGGAGAAGACGCCCCGGTCGGTGTTCAGGCGCAGGTGCAGGTCCGGCAGGACCAGGTCCGCGGTGGAGGGCCGGCTGGCGGCGTCGGGGTCGGAGTCGAAGTAGTGCTGGGCCACGCCGTGACGCTACCAGGGCCCGTGGCGCGCCGCGTACCGGCAAAAACCTCACCTGCCCGGGGGAACGAAATCCCCAACCCCGGAGACCGTGCCCGGGACAGTGCGGAAGATGGAGGTATCCGAGGTTTGTGGGGTATCCCATGCGAGCAGAGGTAGGGGACCGACTGGTGGTGGAGAGCCCGCGCGACGACGCCCACCGCAGGACCGGCGTCGTCACCGGGATCCGGGGGGCGGGCGGGTCGCCCCCGTACCAGGTGCACTGGTCCGACGCCGAAGGCGGGCACGACGCCCTGGTCTACCCGGGGCCGGACGCCCACATCGAACACCCGCCCGGCGGCACGGGCGCGGAGGCAGAGGGGACGGACGCAATGCACACGACCAAGCGCTGGAACGTCGACGTCGTCGTCGAGGAGGAGAACGAGGGCGAGAGCGCGCGCACCTGGGCCGAGGTCGGGCTGGTGGCCGACGACGGTACGGCTCTGCGCGGACACGGCATGTCGCGCAAGCACCCCACCGACCTCGACGTCCCGGAGATCGGTGAGGAACTCGCAGTCTCGCGGGCGCTCTCCGACCTCTCACGCCAACTCCGCCAGGTCGCCGCGGAGGACATCAACGACAACACCGGGACCCCCTGGCGTCCCACCTGACGCCCGGGAGGCACGGCCGCCGCTCGCCCGCCCGGGTCGCCCGGAGGTCCGGAACCGGCCACCTCCGCCATAGGAGGTTTGCACCCGGTGGTCACCGGCATCGGGCACACTCGGAAGTCGGGCACGACTCCCGCCCCCTCGGCGGGGGGACGTCCCAGCCCCGGACGGGCTGGGACTTCGTCGTGTCCGCCAGGGAACGGACGACGAGGGGCGGATTCACCCGAGCAGCACAAGGCCCGACGTCACGTTCCGAGGTACCGCTGTGCTTTTGCCGGACGAACTCCGGGGAGAAGCGCGTCGCCGTCCGGCGCGAGCCGGGAGTACTCACGCAAGGAGACCCCGTTGACCACCCCTTCCGGGCCCCAGGCCAGACCCGCCAGGGTCCTCGGTACCGTCGACGCCGTCGCCATCGGTGCGGCCTCGATGCTCGGCGCGGGCGTCTTCTCCGTCTTCGCCCCCGCGGCCCTGGGCGCGGGGGCGTGGCTGCCCGTGGCCATCCTGATCGCGGGCGCCGTCGCCTACTGCAACGCCGTCTCCTCGGCCAGGCTCGCCGCCCGCCACCCCGAGTCGGGCGGGGCCTACGTCTACGGGCGCGAGCGCCTGGGGGAGCTGTGGGGCTACCTGGCGGGCTGGTCCTTCGTCGTCGGCAAGGTCGCCTCGTGCGCCGCCATGGCGCTGACCTTCGCCGCCTACGTCCTGCCCGGCTGGGAGAAGCCCCTGGCGGTGGCAGCGGTGGTCGCGGTCACCGCCCTCGACTACCGGGGCCTGAGACGTTCGACCCTGGTGCTCAAGCTCATGCTGGGCGCGGTCCTGGCCGTCCTGGCCGCCGTCGTCGTCACGATGCTGCTCAGCGGCCGGCTGGCGGCCGTGGCCGAGGTCGACGGCCTGGGGCCCTGGCCCGGGTCCTTCGGCGTGCTGGGCGCGGCCGGGATGATCTTCTTCGCGTTCGCCGGGTACGCGAGGGTGGCGACACTGGGCGGGGAGGTCCGCGACCCCGGGACCACCATCCCCCGCGCCATCGCCCTGTCCCTGGGCGGCGTGCTGGCGCTGTACCTGGTCGTGGGCACCGGCCTGCTGATCGTGCTGGGGCGCGAGCGCCTCACGACCAGCGCCGCGCCGATGGCCGACGCCGTCCAGGTGGCCGGGTTCCCGTGGATGGTCCCGGTGGTGGCCGCGGGCGCCGCCGTGGCCAGCCTGGGCGCGCTGCTCACCCTCGTCCTGGGGGTCTCGCGCACGACCGCGGCGATGGCCTCCGACGGGCACCTGCCCCGCGCCCTGGCCGCGGTCCACGAGCGCCACGGCGTGCCGCACCGCGCGGAGATCGCCGTCGCGGCCGCGGTCGTCGTCCTGGTCCTGGTGGCCGACCTGCGCGGCGCGATCGCCTTCTCGGCGTTCGGCGTCCTGGTGTACTACGCCATCACCAACGCGTCGGCGCTGAGGCTGGGCCCCGACGAGACCCGCCCGCCGCTGCTGGTCCCCCTGACCGGGCTGGTGGGGTGCGTGGTCCTGGCGTGCAGCCTGCCGCTGCCGGCGGTCATCACCGGGATGGCGGTCCTGGCCGCCGGAGCGGGCCTGTGGTGGCTGCGCGAGCGGCTCGCGCTGCGCTAGCCGGCCCCGGCGGGCCTCCCCGGCGGCACGCGCCGCCTCAGCGGGGCGGGGCCGACCGGCCGTCGCCCGCGACCACGTGGGCCAGGCCCCTGCGGGCGGTCGTGGACAGGTGCAGCCCGGCCACCTCCCCGGGCTCGAACCAGCCGCAGTCCGAGGTGGAGCCGTTCTCCTCCATCACCCGGGCCGGCCCGGGGTTGGCGACGTACACGCGGAAGAAGGCCCACACGGCGTAGATCTCGTAGCCGGTCGGCGGGACCCGGTGGTGGCTGGCGGCGGTGACCAGTTCCCCGACCTCGCCGTCCTGCCCGGTCTCCTCGGCCACCTCGCGCCGCAGCGCGGTGCGCACGTCCTCGCCCGCGTCCACGCCCCCGCCCGGCAGGTGCCAGGTGCCGCCGCCGGGGAACCCCTCGGCGATCCGGCTGAGCAGGATGCGCCCGGCGGGGTCGGTGACGATCCCGTAGGAGGCGAACCGGCGCAGGCGGGGACGGGTGTCCTCGGGGAGCTCCTCCTCGGGCAGCAGCTCGGCGGCCGAGGGCGCCAGCACGCCCTGCGGGGCGTCCGCCGGGGCGGTCCCGGCCTCGGCGAAGACGACCCGCTCCACGTGCAGGGGGGTGCCGTCGGGGGCCTGCACCAGTTCGGTCAGCACGTCCACCGCGACCAGGGGCGTGTGGGGGGAGAGCCCGCCCAGCTCGCGCACCACGTCGGCCGGGTCCTGCCCGAACAGCACGCGCGCGCCGAGGACGGAGGGGCCCCCGGTGAGCAGGTGCGCGGTGACGCGCCGGGCGGGCGCCTCCGGGGGGACTGCTGTCACAGGGACCCCGCGGCCGGCGCCAGGCCGGGCGCGCCCAGGCCCACCATGCGCAGCAGCTCGTCGAGGCCGCCGATGGTGGTCACGCCCTCGACGCGCGGCCGGCCGTGCCGGTCGATCAGCACCGGGCGCATCCGCGAGGCGACCGCGCCGACGCCGTCGGACTGGATCTGGTCGCCCACGTGCCAGCAGGCGGCGGGGTCCACGCCCAGGCGCTGGGCGGTCATGTGGAAGATGCGCGGGTCGGGCTTGCCCGCCCCCGCGGTGTCGGCGCACACGACGGCGTGGAAGTAGGGGGTCAGTTCCAGGGCCTGCAGCTTGGCGTGCTGGAGCGACTCGGCCCCGTTCGTGAGCACGGCGAGGCGGTAGCCGGCCGATCCCAGGGCGTTGAGGGCGGCGACGGTGTCGGGGAAGACCCTCCAGGCGGAGCGGTGCGCCTCCAGGTAGAGCCGGTAGAGGTCGTCGCAGTGCTGGTCGGCGATGTCGGCGTGCCCGGCCTGGACGGCCAGGGCGCGGACGCGCTCGCGGCGCTGCTGCTCCAGGCTGAGGTTTCCCCGCAGGTAGGCGGCGAAGGAGATCTCGGTCTGTACGTCCCACAGGGCGCGGGCCGCGCCGAAGTCGGGGTGTCCGAGCCGCTCCATGACCGCGCGCAGCCCCTGGGACGAGGCCCCGGTGTCGTCGATGAGGGTGTCGTCCAGATCGAAGCAGATGGCGGTCGGCGGTGCGGGTAGGTTCGGCATCGTTCCTCAACAGGGTGGCCTGACAAAACATGCCAACGCTAACCCCTGGACATAACATAAATGGTGTAAACCCCACCTAAAGGGTTGTGACCAACGTCACCGAAGCCCTGGTTTACGACCGGTTTCCGCACTCCGCCGACGTCACGGAAGCCGCTGGAACCACAGCAGGGACGTGAGAGCGGTGGCCAGTCCCAGGATGATCGCGACCAGCACGAACCGTGTGACGATCTCCTCGTGGACGAGCTCGGTGCCCAGGGACGAGCCGATGTCCTCGTAGACCTCGTTGAGCTCCGTCTCGCTCTCCGCCTCGTAGAAGTGGCCCTCGGTCTCCTGCGCCAGCCCGCGCAGCGCGTCCTTGTCGATGTCGGCCGGCACCTGGTACCCGTCGATCTCGATCATCGCCGCCCCCGTGCCGAACGCGATCGTGGAGACCGGCACCTCCTGCTCGGCCGCCGTCGCGGAGGCCTGCACGATGTCGCGCCCGCTGGTGTTCTCCCCGTCCGACAGCAGCACGATCGCCGACGGGGGCGGGTCCTCCTCGGAGTCCTCGTCGAAGCTGCTGATCGCCTCCAGGGAGGCGAAGACCCCCTCGCCGATGGCCGTGCCCGGCCCCAGCTGCAGGTTCTCGATCGACCCGATCACCGCCTGGTGGTCCTGCGTGGGCGAGGACACCACCGTCGCCGTCGAGGAGAACGCCACCAGCCCCACGTTGAACCGGTCCGGGAGCGTCTCCACGAACCCCTGCGCCGACTCCTTGGCCGCCTGCAACCGGTCGGGCTCGATGTCGGTCGCCGCCATCGACAGCGACACGTCCACGGCCACCATGATGGTCGCCCGCTCGCGCGGCTGCTCCACCGGCATCGCCGGCAGGGCCATCGAGGCGATCAGGACCGCCAGGGAGGACACGAACAGCACCGCCGGGACGTGCCTGCGGATGTCGGGACGGTGCGGCGCCACCTGGTCCAGCAGCGCCAGGTTCGTGAAGCGCAGCGTGTACTCGCGCCGCTGGTTCTGCGCGAACACGTACGCCCCGACCACCAGGACGATCAGGAGCAGCCACCACAGCCGCTGGGGCTCCAGGAAGGTCATCGCTCAGTCCCCCGTGCGTCGGCACTGTCCCGCGGGTCCGGCCCCGCGCCCTCGTTCGGTTCCATCGTGCTCCGCTCTCACCGGGGAGACCCCGGGGTGTGGCGGGCCAGGTGGTGCGCGGTGCGCCGTTGGTGGATGACGAACCGTGCCGTATCCAGTACCCAGTCCCGGTCGGTTCGTAGCAGGAGGTGGTGCACCCCGCACCGGCGCAGGGCGTCGCGCACCGCCGTCCTCTGGTCGGCCGCGGCCCGCCGGTAGCGCTCGCGCACCGCCTTCGTCAGCCGCACGTCGCGCACCCGGCCCGACCGGGGGTCGCGCATGGTCACGTCCCCGACCTCCGGGAGGTCGAGTTCGCGCGGGTCGACCACCTCCACCACCAGCACCTGGTGCCGCGAGGCCAGCTGGCGCAGGGGCCGCTCCCAGTCGATCTCACCGCCGAACGCGGGGGTGTCCAGGAAGTCCGACACCACCACGCGCAGGCCCCGGCGCCGACGGGTGCGAACCAGGTCCGTGAGCGCGTCGGCCAGGGTCGCCCGGTCGGCGGAGGGGGCGCGCTCGTCGCCCGTCGGGGCCGCGGCCACCGTGGCCAGGAGGGCCAGCAGCGCCTCCTTGCCCGAGCGGGCCGGCCAGCGCCGGATCCTGCCGTGGTGCAGGAAGTGGGCGCCGAACCGGTCGCCGACCTTCTGGGTCAGCAGGTTCGCCGCCACCATCGCGCCGACGGCGACGTCGCGCTTGGAGCGCAGACCGGTGCCGAAGTCCATGCTCGGCGACAGGTCCAGCAGGGTCCAGCTCTCCAGCTCCCGGTCCGCGACCAGGTCGCGGACGTGCGGGGTGTCGGTGCGCGCGGTGACGGCCCAGTCCATGCGCCGCACGTCGTCCTCGCCCGGCTGGTAGAGGCGCGCCTCGGCGGCCTCCGAGCCCGGGCCGAGCCGCAGGCCGAGGTGCTCGCCGTGCAGCAGCCCCTCCAGCCGGTGGACGATGTTCAGGTCGAGGCGGCGCAGTGCCGCGCGGAGTCGGGGATCGGTGCCGATCGCCGGAGTGGTCACGGGGTCACCTCGGGGAGGCGAGGGAAGCGGTCTCTCCGCTGGGAGGCTCGTCCCAGATCACGCGGGGCGCCAGGACGGTCGACAGGATGCGGTCGACGACCTGGGCCGGGGTGACCCCGTCGGCCAGGGCGTCGAAGGTGAGTACCAGCCGGTGCGCGATGACGTCGTGGGCGAGCACGCGCACGTCGTCGGGGAGCACGTAGTCGCGCCCGCGCAGCAGGGCCAGGGCCCGCGCCGAGGCCACCAGGCCCAGGGTGGCGCGCGGGCTGGCGCCCACCTCCAGCACCTGGCGCAGGTCCGGCATCTGGTAGGCCTCCGGCTCCCGGGTGGCCATGACCAGCCGCACGACGTAGTCGGCGATGAGCTGGTGGACGTGCACGCGCTCGGCGTCGGCCTGCAGCTCGCCCAGCGTGACCGGGTCCAGGACCTGGTGTGCCGTGGGAGGGCTGCTGGACATGCGCCGCAGGATCTCCATCTCCTCGTGCGCGCGGGGGTGCCCGACGTCGACCTTCATCAGGAACCGGTCCCGCTGGGCCTCGGGCAGCGGGTAGACGCCCTCGGACTCGACCGGGTTCTGTGTGGCGATGACGATGAAGGGGGAGGGGAGTGGGTAGGTCGTCCCCCCGAGGGACACCTGCCGCTCGGCCATGACCTCCAGCAGGGCCGACTGGACCTTGGCGGGGGCGCGGTTGATCTCGTCGGCGAGCACGAAGTTGGCGAACACCGGCCCCAGCTCCACGTCGAACTTCTCGGTGGAGGGATGGTAGATGCGCGTTCCGACGATGTCGGAGGGCACCAGGTCCGGAGTGAACTGGAGCCTGGTGAACGAGCCGCCGGTGACCTTGGCCAGGGTGGACACGGCCAGGGTCTTGGCGATGCCGGGAACACCCTCGATCAGGCAGTGGCCCTTGGCGACCAGTGCGATGAGGGAGCGCTCCACCATGCGTTCCTGGCCGACGATGACCGTGGACACCTCGTGCAGCGCCGCGCGCAGCAGCCTGGTCGGCTCGCCCGGCGCGCTCTCGGAGCCCGACCGGGGCGCTGAGCCGTTTCCGGGTGAGGTTTCTGCCATGTCCCGCCTTCCTGGCTGGGAGCCCCCGGGAGGGGCACCGGATAGGTTGTGGATCACTCACCTGTGGCGACACTACCTGCTTCGCGGCCGCCGGTCCGGTACACGACGCGGCGGAGCGGACCGGGTGGGGACGGGAAAGGGGGCGTGACATGGCGGTTCCCACGATGGGACTGAACGAGGGCGATCCGCGCCAGCTGGGCGGCTACCGCCTCCTGGGAAGGTTGCGCGACTCCTCCCTGGGCGTGGTGTACCTGGGACGGGACGGTGCGGGGGACCGGGTCAGCGTGGCCGTGCTCGACTCGGGCGCGGGCGGCGACGGCTCGGCGCGCTCCCGCTTCGTGGAGGCGGTCAAGGGGAGCGAGGACGTGGTGGCGGCGCGCACCCACGGACGCTCGCCCCTGTGGGTGGCGGTGCCCTACGACGGCTCCGGCCGGGGCGCGGAGGACTTCCTGGAGTCGGCGGCCAGGTCGGGGCGCGTGTCCGAGCACGGGCCGGTGGTCATGCCGCACTGGGCGGGTTCGCGGGGAGGCGCCGCGGTGCGGTGGGCGCCGTGGGCCTCGCGCGGGGGCAGTGCGGTGGAGTCGGGGAGGGGCAACTGGTGGCTGATCGGCGGGCTGGGCCTGGTCCTGCTGCTGCTCCTGCTGCTGGTGTCGCTCCTGTACTGGTGGATGCTCCAGTTCCCGCCGCCCGAGATGCCGGGGCCGGCGCAGCCCTCGGAGGCGGAACAGGAGGAGGGCGGCGAGGGGGAGGAGGCCCAGCCGACCCCCGGTGAGGACGGGGGGAGCGGACCCTCCCAGCCGATACCGACGCCGGGGGAGGGCGACGGGGAGTGGGGCGAGCAGCCCGAGGACAACCTCTGACCGGGGGGCGGGGGAGATTGCCGGGGGCGCGGAACAGGTCCGCGCCCCCTTCTTGTTCCATCAAAAAAATCTACGTCGTAAAGGTGGGCCACTGTTTCTGTAGAAACAGAACAGAGAACCTGATTCGTGCGGCTACGCCGCCCCCTTCTAAAACTTCCGAGGCCGGAGAAACCGGGCGTGTCGCGGTCGGAGGGGTAGGGGCCTGGAACGTGTTCAGCGTCGTTCAGTGGGCCCGCCGGGGAGGGACCCGGTAAGCGGGGAGGGGCGGAGGCACGCTCCTCCTACAAGAGATCTGAGCGCCGCGGCGTCCGGGCGCCGGCGGGCCGGTGCCTATGCTGGTCCGCGTGCTGAAAAAGGTGATAGCGACGCGATACGTGCTCGCGCTGCGCGAAGGTGGTTCGCTCCCGGGGTTGGTCGAGGCCGACGACCTGGGGATGTACGTGGTCAAGTTCATCGGCGCCGGCCAGGGGCGCAAGACCCTGGTCGCGGAGGTCGTCGCGGGGGAGCTGGGCCGGGCCCTGGGGCTTCCGGTTCCCGAGCTGGCCCTGGTGGACTTCGACGCGGTGATCGCCCGCGGTGAGCCCGACCAGGAGGTGCAGGCGCTGCTCAAGGCCAGTGGCGGGCTCAACCTGGGGATGGACTTCCTGCCGGGGTCGCTCGGGTTCGATCCCCTGACGTTCGAGGTGGACCCGGGGTTCGCCGGGCGGGTCCTGTGGTTCGACGCGCTCACGGGCAACGTGGACCGCTCGTGGCGCAACCCGAACATGCTGCTGTGGCACGGGAGTCCCTATCTGATCGACCACGGTGCGACGCTGATCTTCCATCACAACTGGTCGGGCGCCGACCGCTTCGTGGGTCGTGCCTACGATGCCGCCGACCACGTCCTGTCGGGGTTCTCGCCCGACGTGGCCGCGGCGGACGAGGAGTTCGCCGCCCTGGTGGACGAGGATCTGCTGCGGGGTGTGGTGGGGCTGGTGCCTGACGAGTGGTTGGTGGACGAGCCGGGGTTCAGCGCCCCGGAGGAGGTGCGGGAGGCGTACGTGAAGCACCTGTCGGCGCGTGTGGCCGACCGTTCGTGGCTGCCGGGGGTGGCGGGGTGAGCGGCGTGAGGCGTTACAGCGATGCGGTGACGACGGGGCGTGTGGGCGTGGAGCGTGACCGGGTGGTGTTCGAGTACGCGTTGTTGCGGGTGGTTCCCTGTCTGGAGCGCGGTGAGTGCGTGAACGCCGGTGTGATCGTGTACAGCCAGGAGCGGGGGTTCCTGGCGGCCCGGTGGTCGTTGGACGAGGGGCGTCTGCGTGCGGTGTCGCCGGGGGTGGACGTGGCCGGTGTGCGGCGTGCGCTGGAGGCGGTGGAGGCGATGTGCCGGGGTGGGGCCGGGGCGGGTGCTGCGGGGCGTGAGCGGCCGGGGCAGAGGTTCCGGTGGTTGACCGCTCCGCGGAGCACGGTGGTGCAGCCGGGGCCGATTCACGGGGGGTTGGCGGAGGATCCGGAGGCGGAGTTGGAGAGGTTGTTGGATCGACTGGTGCGGTGACGCACGGGTTGGTAACGGACATCACAGGCGATTGGGCGGTCGGCGGGGGAGCGATTCGTCCCTTTGGGGTGTTGGTATGGAGTGGTCCATGCCTGTGGGTTCGCTCCCACGCGGCCCCCTTTTCCTCTTTCTTGAGCTGGAGCGCCTGTGCAGTCCCCGAACTCCCCCGCCTCGCCCCCTGCGCAGGGGGCGGGTGAGAGGTCCGAGAACCTGTCGTCCGAGAGTCCTGCTGTGTCCCGGACCGTGCCCTGGACGCGGTCGCGTAGGTCGATCGCGCTGTTGGTGATGGTGCTGGGTGTTCTGACGGCTACGGGGCCGTTGGCGACCGACATGTACCTGCCGGCTTTTCCGGAGATCACGCGGGCTCTGGGGACGGGTGAGGCGCAGATCCAGCTGACGCTGACCTCGATGATGCTGGGTCTGGCCGTGGGGCAGTTGATCCTGGGGCCGATGAGTGACGCGTGGGGGCGTCGGGGTCCTTTGTTGGTGGGTGTGGCCGTGTTCACGGTCACGTCGGTGCTGTGTGTGTTCGTGCCGGATGTGACGTCGTTCATCGTGTTGCGGTTCGTGCAGGGTGTGGCGGGTGCTGCGGGTGCGGTGATTTCGCGTGCGGTGGTGCGTGACCTGTTCGCCGGTGATGACGCGGTGCGGTTCTTCTCGCGTCTGGCGCTGGTGATGATGCTGGCTCCGCTGTTGGCGCCTTTGGCGGGTGCGCAGTTGTTGCTGGTGGGTCCGTGGCAGGTGAGTTTTTGGGTGCTGGCGGTGATGTCGGCGGTCAGTTTCGTGTTGGTGCTGGTGTGGTTGCCGGAGAGTCTTCCGGTGGAGGCGCGTCGTCGTCAGGGGCCGCGTCAGTTGTTGTCGACGGTGGCGGGGTTGGTGCGTCAGCCGCGTTTCGTGGGTCCGGTGCTGACGCTGGGTCTGAGTTTCGGGATGTTGTTCACGTATGTGTCGGCGTTCTCGTTCGTGTCGCAGCAGGAGTTCGGTGCGTCGCCGCAGACGTATGCGTGGCTGTTCGCGGTGAACTCGTTGGGGATGATGGCGGGTACGCAGGCGAACGGTTTCCTGGTGGGTCGTGTGGATACGTTGCGGCGTCTGGGGTTGGGGCTGGGGATGGCTCTGGCTTCGGTGGGTGTGCTCGCGGTGTTGGCGTCGGTGGGTGTGGCGTCGTTGTGGACGGCTGTGGGGTTGTTGGCGTTGATGATGTTCAGCGTCGGTTTCATCATGCCGAATGCGACGGTGACGGCTCTTGACGGGCAGCCGGTCTCGGTGGCGGGTACGGCTTCGGCGTTGATGGGGTCGTTGCAGTTCGCGCTGGGTGGTGGTGTGGCGGCGTTGGCGGGGATGACGCCTTCGGGGCAGGCGTCGTTGTTGAGCATGGCGGTGGTGATGGTGTCTGCTGCGTCGTTGTCGTTGGCGGCGTATGTGTGGACGGTGCGTGCGAAGGTTCGGTGATCCCGGGGGTGTTGGGGTTCGGGTCGTGGTGCCAGGTTGCCGTGGGGTGTGGATTGTGGGCACAGTAGGTCACAATTCACCGATTGAGGCGGGTCTGGTCTTGTGTGGGCCCGTCTTCCGATGTGGCAGAGGATGAATTGGTATGGGCGAGCCGAGTGACACCCCTGGTGCGTGGGCTGTGGGCCTTTCGGGTCTGAGTGACCTGGTCTATGGGGTGGCGAACTCCGACGCCCATGCGGAGGTGTTCTCGGTGCCCCGGGGTGAGGGTGGTTGGGAGCGGGTCACGGCGGGTGAGTTCGCGACCGAGGTGACGGCGGTGGCCAAGGGGTTGGTGGCTGCCGGGGTGGGGGCGGGGGACCGTGTCCTGGTGGCGGCTTCGGCGCATCAGGACTGGGTGCGTGTGGCGTTCGCGGTGTGGTCGGTGCGGGGTGTGCTGGTTCCGTTGCCGGAGTCGGCTTCGGTGGAGCGGGTGGCGCATGTGGTGCGGCAGACGCGTCCGGCGGCGGCGGTGATCCAGGGGGATCGGTTGTTGCGTGCTGCGACGGGGTTGCAGCGTGAGTTGCCGGATCTGGGTCGTGTGTGGCGGATGGAGGCGGGCCTGGAGGGGATCGTCTCGTTGGGCCAGTACATGGATGCGTCGTCGGTGCGGTTCAGGCGGGACGAGACGATGCCGGAGGATGCGGCGGTGGTGCTGTATCCGGTGAGTACGGTGTCGCGTTCGATGCGTGGTGTGGTGTTGTCGCACGGGGCGTTGTTGGCGTCTGCGGCGGGTGTGGTGGATCGGGTGTGGCCGCGGTTGTCGGAGTTGCCGGCGGGGCGGGCGAGTGCGTTGTTGGATCTGCCGTTGTCGCAGGTTCAGGGGTTGGCTTCGTTGTTGGCGTGCATGGTGGGGCGTGTGCGTGTGGGTTTGGCGGGGCCGGGTGGGTTCTTGCGTGGGGCGGAGGTGTTCCGGCCGACGGTGTTGGTGTGTGGTGCGGGGTTGTTGGAGTCGGTGTTCGAGTCCGAGCGCGGGAGTGCGCGTTCGACGGGGTGGGACTCGTTGGGGACGTTCAATTCTGCGGTGGATTCGGCGGTGCAGTTCGACCGGTCGCCGAGGAAGGGTGCCTGGCAGCGGTTGTCGAGGTCGATGTACGACTGGCAGTTCGCGAGGTTGCGTGAGGCGTTGGGGAACCGGGTGCACTTGGCGGTGTGCTGGGGCGGGGGGTTGTCGGACCGGTTGGACTCGTTCTTCGGTGGTGTGGGGATTCCGGTGTTCCAGGTGTTCGGTACGGCGGAGACGGCGGGGGCGTTCGCGGCGGCCGGTGTGGGGGAGCGGGTGCCGGGGACGGTGGGGCGTGCGGTTGGCGGTCGGGAGGTGTGGGTCTCGCGGGAGGGTGAGGCCCATGTGCGTGGCGGGGGCGTGTTCTCGGGTTATTGGGGGGACGAGGAGGCGACGCGGAGTGCGTTCCGTGAGGGGTGGTTGGCGACGGGGTTCGCGGTGGAGGTGGACGGGGACGGTTTTGTGAGTGTGGTGGGGCGGTTGCGTCCGCAGGCGGCTTCGGTGGAGGTGCCGGGGCGGTTCGTGTCCGGGGCCGTGGCGGAGTTGGAGGTGTCGTCGGAGTCGGAGTCGGTTTTGGTGGGGCGGGTTGTGGAGCCGGCGGTTTCTCCGGTTGCTGCGGTTGCTGCGTTGCCGGCGGTGGAGGAGCCGGTGGAGCGCGGTGATGCGGAGTTGGTGGCGGAGTTCGAGGCGCGGTTGCGTGCTCATCCGTTGATCAGTCAGGTGTTGGTGATCGTGGAGGGTCGTCCGTTCGCGAGTGCTCTGGTGACGTTGGTGCGTGATCAGTTGGAGTACTGGCGTTTGGTGAACGGTCGGCCGTTGGCGATGGCGCCTGAGGAGATCGCGGGGGATCGTGATCTGCTGCGTGAGGTGCAGGGGTTGGTGTATGAGGCCAATCGGAGCGTGCCGCGGCATTTGGCGGTGCGGTCGTTCCATGTGTTGGCTGAGGAGTTCACGGTGCAGTCGGGGTTGGTGCAGCCTTCGGGTGAGTTGCGGCGTGAGGCAGTGTTGCGGGCGTTTTCGGAGGAGATCGACGGGTTGTATCGGGCGCGTCGGGATCGGTAGTGGTGTGGTGGTGGCCGCGGCCCTCGGTGTTGTTTCCGGGGGCCGCGGTTTTTTGTGTCTATTGGCCGTTGAGGTAGGCGAGGACGGCGAGGACGCGGCGGCTGTCGTCGGAGGAGGGGGGGAGGTCGAGTTTGGTGAAGATGTTGTTGATGTGTTTGCTGACGGCTTTTTCGGTGATGTAGAGGCGTCCGGCGATGGCGGAGTTGGAGCGTCCTTCGGCCATTTCGGCGAGGACTTCGCGTTCGCGGGGGGTGAGTTGGGCGAGGGGGCCGCTCTGGTCCTGGCGGGCGAGGAGTTGGGAGATGACGGCGGGGTCCATGGCGGTGCCGCCGGCGGCGACGCGGCGGACGGCTTCGATGAACTGGCCGATGTCGAAGACGCGGTCCTTGAGGAGGTAGCCGACTCCGCCTTCGGCGTCGGAGAGGAGTTCGCGGGCGTAGAGCTGTTCGACGTGTTGGGAGAGGACGAGGATGGGGAGTCCGGGGATCTGGGCGCGGGCTCCGATGGCTGCTTGGAGGCCTTCGTCGGTGAAGGTGGGGGGGAGTCGGACGTCGACGACGGCGACGTCGGGTTTGTGTTCGGTGAGGGCTGTGTGGAGGTCGGGTCCGTTGTCGACTGCGGCGACGACGGTGAAGTCGTGTGCTTCGAGGAGTCTGATCAGTCCGTCGCGGAGGAGGGCAAGGTCTTCGGCGATGACAACGCGCACGGGATCTCCAGGGTCACGATGGTGGGGCCGCCCGGTGGGCTGGTGATGTTCATCGTGCCATCGAAGGCGTCGAGGCGTCGTCTGATGCCGGCGAGGCCGCTGCCGGGGGCGGGGTCGGCGCCGCCGGTTCCGTTGTCGGTGACGGTGATGACGAGGCGGTTGCGGCCGTGGTTGATGTGGATCCAGGCCTGGGTGGCGTGTGCGTGTTTGGCGGTGTTGGTGAGGAGTTCGGCGATGGCGAAGTAGGCGGCGGATTCGACGGGGTCGGCGGGGCGGCCGTCGAGGTCGATGGTGACGGTGATGGGGAGGTGGTGGGTGAGGGCGAGGGCGTGGACGGCTCCGTGGAGTCCTCGTTCGACGAGGACGGGTGGGTGGATGCCGCGGACGAGGTCGCGGAGTTCGGTGAGGGCGTGGCGGGTGGTTTCGCGGGCTTCGGTGAGCATGGTGCGGGCGGTGTGGGGGTCTTGTTCGACGATTTGTTCGGCCATGCCGAGGTGCATGCCGAGGGCGACGAGTCGGGCTTGGGCTCCGTCGTGGAGGTCGCGTTCGATGCGTCGGATTTCGGAGGCCTGGGTGTCGATGGTGTTGGCGCGGCTGGTGGCGAGGTGGGCGACGCGGGCGGTGAGTCGGGCTTTTTCGGAGGGGGCGAGGAGGAGGCGGTTGAAGCGGATGTAGATGTCGAGGGCGGGTGGGAGGAGGACTAGGCCGAGGGTGAGGAGGAGGGCGGAGGGGGCGAGGAGGATGAGTTGGTCGGTGAGTGTGGTGGGGGCGTAGGTGTTGTAGAGGGCGTTGCCGGCGAGGCCGAGGGCGAAGAGGAGTTGGTAGAGGGCGTGGCCTATGAGGGCGCCGGGGATGGCGATGAGGGTGATGTTGGCTGTTCCGGCGATGAGCCAGAGGAGGTCTTTCCAGGTGCCGGGGTCGGTGATGATCGTGGTTCCGCGGCGGGTGAGGCCTCCTGGGGGGATGGGGCGGTAGGCGGAGGGGATGGGGCCTTTGGGGAGGAGGTGGCCGAGGGTGCGGCGTTGGCTGTCGGCGAGGGTGCGTAGGAGGGTGCCGGTGAGGATGACGAAGGGGAGGCCGATCCAGAAGAGGGTGAGGATGGCGGAGGCGAGGACGAGGGGGAGGAGGAGGAGTGCGGCGATGTTCTGGGAGAGCAGGAGGAAGAGGTAGGCCAGGGTGGTGAGGCGGCCTGCGCGGTGGTGGGGTGCGGTGGCCATGGGTGGTTCTTCCGTTCCTGCTGGTGTGGTGTGTGGTGTCCATTCTGGCTTGTGGTGGGGGTGGGTGGCGGTGGTGGTGGCTCCCCTTTTTTGGGGGTGGGCATGGGTGTGGCCCGCCCTGGTGGGGGCGGGTGGGTGGTGGTTGTGGGTCAGGGCCAGCGGATGTCGGTGGCGGTGTCGAGTGCGGGGATGCGGGTGCTGGCGTGGGCGTTGAGGGCGTCGGTGAGTTGGGTCCAGGCCTGGCGGGGGGTGTTGTCGGTGTTGTTGCAGGTGCGTTGTTGGCAGGCGGTGTGTTGGGACATGGCTCCGGCGAAGCGGAGGGGGTCGTCGGCGTGGGTGTGGCCCCAGCGGCTGATGTTGGCCCATTGGCGGGCTTGGATGCCGTCGGTGCGGTAGATCTGGGGGAGGGCGTGGACGGTGGGTCGGCCGCCTCCGGCGAGGTGGTGGACGTCGGCGAGGGTCCAGTTGTTGTTGCAGTGGGCGGTGCCGGTGGTGGGGCAGCCGTCGGCTGAGTTGGCGGTGTGCAGGGGTGTGGTGGTGGTGTCGGTGTAGGCGTCGATCCAGCCGCGGGCCCAGGTGGGGGTGGACCAGGCGGGTTCGGCGTCGAGGGCGCCGGTGATGGTGACGGCTGGTGTGGTGGAGCGTTGGCGTGCGTCGTGGACGAGGGTGGCCCATTGTTTGCCGGCGGTGGGGCCGGTGAGGTTGCCGTCGTCTTTGTTGTTGACGCCCAGGGCGAGGGTGGCTGTTGTCTGGCCGGTGCGGCAGTCGGTGAAGCCTTGGGCCCAGTGGTGGGCGTAGGAGGCGGCTTTGGTGGTGGCTGCGCGGGGTGTGGTGGTGGCGTGGCTGGTGCCGGGTTCGCGGAGTTGGTTGTCGGTTTCCTGGGTGCCGAAGAAGAGGATGCGGACGCCGTTGGTGCCGGTGCGGGCTTCGGTGCATCCGGCGTCGCGTGCGTGGTCGGCTGTGGCGGGGCCCAGGGGGACGTAGCGGCTTGTGGTGTGTCCGGGGTAGGTGGTGGTGTGGGTGGGGGTGGTTGTGGGGGTTGTGGTGGCGTGTGCGGTGGCGGGCAGGGTGAGTGCGGTGGCGAGTGCGGTGGCGAGCAGGCGTTGTGTGGTGGTGGCCATGGCAGCATTATTACCGTTTGTAGCTTTGCCTACACTCAGAGTGACGTTTTGGGCGTGTTCGGGGCGTTCGCGGCATCTGGTGCGTGGGGGTGGGAAGGAGTGCGGGACGGTGCGGCGGTCGCCTCACGGCGTGGCGCACAACGCGGTTCCGTGGCCGCCCCTGGGGGCGCGGTGTTCCGCGAAGGCTTTGTGTGAGCCCGGGGGACACTTGCTACCGCACCGTCCCGCAGTGGGGTCAACGGGTCGGGGGGTGCGGCTATTCCCGTGGGGGCCGGTTGGGGGTGTGGGTGGTGGTTTGTGACGCTGCGGACGTGGTCCGTGCGGGTTTTTGGCGCAACTCGCCGTCGACGATTTCCCGTGTCTTGCCACGACCTGTGATGATCGGGAGTGTGTGGCGTGAACTGATCCTGGAGATGTATCCCGAGGCCGATCTGTACGATCCGGCCGATGAGGTGACCCTTGCCGAGGTGGAGAAGCGGTTGATGCTGCCTCTGCCGTTCGAGTTGGCCTCCCTGTTGCGGGAGACGGACGGGGTGACCAACGAGTACGGGGACGCGGTGGTGTGGAGTGCCCGGCGCCTGGTGGAGGACAACCTGGCGATGCGGGGTGAGCCCGATTATCTGGAGTTGTACGCGCCTTTCGACGAGATGATCTTCTTCGGCGACTCCGACATGGGGCCGCAGTTCGCCTACGTGCACACCGACTACGGTCCGGGGATCGTGGTGTGGGATCATGAGAGCGACCGGCGGCGGCTGGTGGTGGTGTCGTTGCGCGACTACCTGGCGCGATGCCTGATCCAGGGCAATTCCTGGTTCCGTTGACCGGGTGTTCCGTGCGTGGCTGACCTGCCGTTTCGTGCTATTTTTCGGGGTATTGGTGGCGTTGTGTCACTGTTTGTCTCCCCTAGTGCGTTTGAGAGTAGGACCATGTCGGAGCAGTCCACGCCTGCCCATGTCGCCGCTGTTGTCCAGGGCCGGGAGGTGGAGGACTTCCCCGAACTGGCCCCGGAGGCCTCGCGCGGCCGTGTGCGGCGCATCACCGTGACGGGTGAGGAGGTCCTGCACCGGCGCAACGCGGAGGTGCCCGAGCAGATGTGGGGCGGCCGGGAGCTGCACCAGCTCGTCGACGACATGTTCGTGACGATGTACGCGGCCGAGGGTGTGGGCCTGGCGGGCAACCAGGTGGGTGTGGACCTGCGGCTGTTCGTCTACGACTGCCCCGACGACGACGGGGTGCGCCACGTGGGGCACGTGGTCAACCCGGTGCTGGACGAGCGCGACCCGGAGGAGGCCGTGGAGGTCGACAGCGAGGGCTGCCTGTCGGTGCCGGGCCCGCACGCGGACCTGGGGCGGGCCGCGACCGCGACGGTGCGTGGCGTGGACCGGGACGGCAACCCGGTGGTGGTGAGCGGGAGCGGGTACTTCGCCCGGTGCCTGCAGCACGAGACCGACCACACCATGGGCCGGCTGTACGTGGACCGGCTCTCGGCGCGCGAGCGCAAGCGGGTGCTGAAGAAGATGAACGAGATGGCCAACGACGTGTTCGCGCGTCGTGAGGAGCGTGCGGCGCAGCTGGCGGAGGAGTTCGCGGGCTGAGCGCGCGAGCGCGAAGGGGGTGTCCCGGCGTCGGCCGGGGCGCCCCCCTTTTTCTGTGGCCGCCGGGGTGGGCGGTCGGCGCCGTGTTCTCACCACGTGCCCTGCCTGTGGCCTGTCGCGGGGGCGGCGTCCGGGGCCGGGGGCCCGAAGGCGTGCGGACCGGGGGTGGGGACGGAGGGGTTCGGCCGCTTGTGCGGCGCCGTGGCCCCCCGAGGGCCCCACCGGCGGGGTCCGGCGTTGTGGGGCGAGGCCTTCGCGGCGGCCGGGTCGGGTGCTCGCGGTGGCGTTGTCGTCGCGGAGGGTGGCGGTGGATGGCCGTGCGCGGTGGTCGGTGGTGGTGTGGTGGGTGGGTGCCTTTGGGGGACTTGTTGGTCCGAAATGATGGGTTTAGGGGAGCCAGTGGTGGAATGTGGCTCTGTTTATGGCTCCTCCGGTGGGGGGTGTGACTCTTCTGTGACCGCGGGGGGCGGTAGATTGCGCGGCATGCACAACGGGGACGAGGTCGGCCGGGAGCCGGCGCACAGGGTGGTCGTCTACACCGACGGGGCGTGCAGCGGCAACCCCGGCCCGGGAGGGTGGGGGGTGTGGCTGAGCTACGGCGAGCACGAGAAGGAGCTGTACGGGAGCGAGGAGCAGACCACCAACAACCGGATGGAGCTGATGGCGGCCATCCAGGCGTTGGAGAGCTTGAAGAAGCCGCTGCCGGTGCTGGTGCACACCGATTCCTCCTATGTGCGCAACGGGATCACGACCTGGCTGCACGGGTGGAAGAAGCGCGGGTGGCGCACGGCCGACAAGAAGCCGGTGAAGAACGTGGACCTGTGGCAGCGCCTGGACGAGGTGGCCTCGCGCTACGAGGTGGAGTGGCGCTGGGTGCGCGGGCACAGCGGCGACGAGGGCAACGAGCGCGCGGACGAGTTGGCCCGGCGCGGGCGTGATGAGGCGGCCGGCCGGTAGGCGGTCTGCGGGTGTGGGGTGGCGGCGGTCCCTGTGGGGGCCGCCGTTCTCGTGTGCGGGGCCGGGTGCGGCGGGGTGGGCCGCGGGTGGTTCAGAGGGCGTCGGCGTCCTGGGCGAGGGCCTGGACCATGAGGCGGCGGGGTCCGGGGCCCGCGGCGGCGAGTTCGTCGTCGGGGTTGGACAGGGTGCAGGTGTCCAGGGACAGGCAGCCGCAGCCGATGCAGCCGGTGAGGTCGTCGCGCAGGCGGATGAGCTGGGCGATGCGCGTGTCGAGTTCGTCGCGCCACTGTTCGGAGACGGCGGCCCAGTCGGTGCGGGTGGGGGTGCGGTTGTCGGGAAGGGCTTCGAGGGCCTGGCGGATGCGGGCCAGGGGCATGCCGACGCGTTGGGAGATGCGGATGAAGGAGACCCTGCGCAGGGTGTCGCGGCGGTAGCGGCGCTGGTTGCCGCTGGTGCGGCGGCTGTGGATGAGCCCTTGGCGTTCATAGAAGTGCAGGGCGGAGACGGCGACTCCGGCGCGTTCGGCGACCTGGCCGACGGTGAGTTCCTTGGTGATGGGTGGCACGGTGCCCATCTTAGGTCGTGGGTGGTGGTGGGGTGCGTGGGTCAGGGGGTGCGGGTGCGGTGGGCGCCGTGGAGGGCGTACAGGCGTGCGTAGGCGCCGCCGCGGACGAGGAGTTGGTGGTGGGTGCCGGTTTCGGTGACGCGTCCGTTGCGTAGGAGGAGGATGCGGTCGGCGGTGCGGGTGTGGGTGGGGTGGTCGGTGAGGGAGAGCAGTGCGGTGTCGGGGGTGGGGGTGGGCGGGGGTGGTGCTGGGGTGGTCAGGAGGAAGAGGCGGGCGCCGGTGTGGCGGGTGTAGAGGGTGCGGGCCTGGTGGATGCGGGTGGTCAGGGCGGGGTCGAGGCGGGTGAGGGGGGTGTGCAGGTGGGCGGGGTCGAGTCCGGTGGTGGTGAGGGTGTGGGTGAGGTGGGGGTCGTGGGGGTCGGGGGCGGGGTGGCCGGTGATGGTCTGGGCGAGGGTGGTGTGGGGGGTGGGGGTGAGCAGGTGGGTGGGGGTGTGGGTGGTGATGCGGCCGCGGGTGGGGGTGGTGCGGTGGGTGAGCAGGTGGGTGAGGGCGGTGGTGGCGGTGGGGGTGAGGCCGACGAGGGAGACGTGTTCGCCGGGGTGGACGGTGAGGTCGAGGTGGTCCAGCAGCGGGGGGTGGGCGGGGGGCAGGGACACGTCGTGGAACTCGAGGAGGGGTCGGGTGGTGGGTGGGGTGTGTGCGGGGCTGCGGCGCAGCTTTCCGCGGTTGGTGAGCCTCACGGGTGTCCGTTCGTGTGGGTGGTCGTCACCTGCCTGGGATTGTCCTGGGCGCATGAGAGTTCTCGTTATCTGTTCGTGTCCTTGGTCTCCGTGGGTGGGTGTTCGGTGTGTGGAACGGGCGGTGGGGCGGGTTGGTTCCCGGGGTGGTGGGTGGGTGTGGGCAGGGGTGTGGGCCCGCGCCCGGTGGTGGGTGCGGGCCGTGCGGGGCGGGGGTCAGCGGAAGTCGGTGGCGTGGTCGGCGACCCATTGGCGGTAGGAGCGTGCGGGGCGGCGGAGGATCTTTTCGACGGTGGTGGTGGCGGGTTCGGGCTCGGCGGAGGCGGGGTCGTGGGGGGCGGTGTGGGTCAGGGGCAGGTCCAGGACCTGGGCGAGGATGCGGACCTGTTCGGCTTCGGTGTGGTGGTGGGGGCCGGTGAGGTGGTGGGTGGGTGTGCCCCCACGCTTGCACCTGAGGTTTGGTTGAGGTCAAGGTGTGGTGGCAGGAAGGGTGGGGTGTGCGACCTTGTGGCCGCCTCGGGGGGCCGGTGAGGATGGGGGCATGGTCCATGAGGTGGTGGTGGTCGTCTTCGACGGGGTGCAGAGTCTGGACGTGACGGGTCCGCTGGAGGTGTTCTCGGGGGCCTCGTATGTGCGTGAGGGGTTCTACCGGGTGCGCACGGCGTCGTTGGGCGGGGGCGCGGTGGTCTGTTCCAGCGGTCTGGGGTTGGTGCCGTCGGTGGCGTTGGAGCGGGCGGGGCGGGTGGACACCCTGGTGGTGGCGGGGGGTGAGGGCACGCGGGGCGAGCAGCCCGGCCTGGTGGGGTGGCTGCGCGCGAACGCGGGGGGTGCGGGGCGGGTGGCGTCGGTGTGCACGGGGGCGTTCCTGTTGGCGGAGGCGGGTGTGCTGGACGGGTTGAGGGCGACCACGCACTGGGCGTCGTGTGGGCGTCTGGCGCGGGAGTACCCGTCGGTGCGGGTGGAGGCGGAGCCGATCTTCGTGAGGTCGGGGGGTGTGGTGACCTCGGCGGGGGTGACGGCGGGGATCGACATGGCGTTGGCGCTGGTGGAGGAGGACCTGGGTGCCGGTGTGGCGCTGGAGGTGGCGCGCCACATGGTGGTGTTCCTGCGCAGGCCCGGCAACCAGGCGCAGTTCTCGACCCATGTGTCGGTGCGGGCGGCGCGTCCGGGGCCGGTGCGCCGGGTGCTGCACTGGATCGCCGAGCATCCGGGGGAGGACCTGTCGGTGGGGGCCCTGGCGGAGCGGGCGGGGTTGTCCGCGCGCCAGTTCGCGCGGATGTTCGCGCGTGAGGTGGGGTGTACGCCGGGCCGGTATGTGGAGCGGGTGCGGGTGGAGACGGCGCGGCGCCTGTTGGAGGAGGACGGGGCTCCGGTGGCGGTGGTGGCGCGGCGGGCCGGGTTCGCCAGTGCCGAGGTGATGCGGCGTTCGTTCGTGCGGGCGCTGGGGTGCGGGCCGGCCCTGTACCGGGAGCGGTTCGGTTCGGGGGCGGGCTGAGGGCCTGCCCCCCTTTTTTCTTTTTCCGTGGGTTGTTCGTGTGTGTCCCGCCGTGTGCGGCGGGGCCTGTTCGGTGATGGACGGAGTGTGGTCGTGGTGCGTGCGGCGATCGTGTTGTTCGAGGGTTTCACCCTGTTGGACGCGGCCGGTCCCTATGAGATGTGGAGCGGGCTGCCGGGGGTGGAGACGGTGTTCGTGGCCGCCGAGCGGGGGCCGGTGCGCGATGCGGGCGGGGGTGCGGCGCTGGTGGCGCAGGCGTCCTTGGGGGAGGTGGACCGTGCGGAGGTGGTGTGCGTGCCCGGCGGTCCGGGGCAGGAGCGGCACATGGGGGGCGGGCCGCTGGTGGAGTGGGTGCGGCAGGTGGACGGGGCCAGCACGTGGACGACGTCGGTGTGCACGGGTTCGCTGGTGCTGGCGGCGGCGGGGCTGTTGGAGGGGCGCCGGGCCACCTCGCACTGGGCGGCGGTGGAGGAGCTGGGGCGCTGGGGTGCGGTGCCCGTGCGCGAGCGGGTGGTGTGGGAGGGCAAGTACGTGACGGCGGCGGGGGTGTCGGCGGGGATCGACATGGCGTTGGCGCTGGCGGAGCGGTTGGCGGGGTTGCAGGCGGCGCAGCTGGTGCAGTTGGCCACCGAGTACGACCCGTGCCCGCCCTTCGACGCGGGGTCGGTGGAGAGCGCTCCGGCCGGGGTGGTGGCGCTGGCGCGCTCGTACTCGCGGTTCCTGCGGGGGGAGCGGGGGTGAGGGGCGCCACAGGGGCGGTGCGGTGTGGGGGCGGGTAGGGGTTCGGTGTCTTCTTCCCCCGGTGTGAGAGGTGGGTGTGGGCCGTGGGCCCTGCTGCGGACGGTGGAGCGGACCTTGAGCGCCTTGCGCGCGGGTACCGCGGTTTCGCCCGGCACTGTGCGGCGGGGGGGGTCCCCCGCCTATGCGCGGATCTGTGAGGAGGTGGCGCGGGACGGGGAGGTGCTGGGTCTGGTGGCGTCCCTGCCGCGGGGCAACAAGAGGCAGCCCAACCTGTTGTTGGGGGCGGTGCGCTACCTGGGCGGGCCGGTGCGGGGGTGGGGGCCGTGGCGGGCGTGGCTGGTGGGGCACTGGGAGCAGGTGCGGCGGGTGGTGATGGAGCGGCACACCCAGACCAACGAGGTGCGCCGGTGTACGGCGCTGCTGCCGGTGCTGGCGGGTGTGCCGGGCCCGTTGGCGCTGTTGGAGGTGGGGGCCTCGGCGGGGCTGTGCCTGTATCCGGACCGGTACCGGTACTCCTTCGACGGCGGGGCGCAGGTGGGTCCTGCGGGCAGCCCGGTGCTGTTGGAGTGTGCGACCTCGGGCGGGGTGCCGGTTCCGGAGCGGGTGCCGCGGGTGGTGTGGCGGGCGGGGGTGGACCTGAACCCGTTGGATGCGGGCGCCGAGGAGGATGTGCGCTGGTTGGAGGCGCTGGTGTGGCCGGGGCGGGAGGAGGGGCGGCGTGCGCGGCTGCGCGGGGCGGCGTCGGTGGTGGCGGCCGATCCGCCGCTGCTGGTGGAGGGGGACCTGGTGGAGCGGGTGGGTGCGGTGGCGGCCCTGGCCCCGGCGGGGGCGACGCTGGTGGTGTTCCACAGTGCGGTGCTGGCCTACCTGTCGCAGGAGCGGCGGGAGGAGTTCGTGCGGGTGGTGGGTGCCCTGGAGGGGCGCTGGGTGGCGAACGAGGGGTGGCGGGTGTTCGCGGGGTGGGAGAACACGGAGCCGGTGGTGGAGACCGATTTCACGGTGGCGGTGGACGGGCGGGTGGTGGCCTATGCCGGTGAGCACGGGCAGTCGCTGGCCTGGGTGTGAGGCGGTGGCGGTGGGGGCCCCTCCCCCCGGGGGGAGGGGGCCGGTGGTGTGTCTTACCCGGTGGCGGGGTGGGCGTCGACTTCGGCGATGAGGGCCTTCTTGCGTTCGGGGGACAGGAAGGAGGCGGTGAAGGAGTTGCGGGCGAGTTGGCGCAGGGTGGCCTCGTCCAGGCCCAGGTGGGTGCGCAGGGCCTCGTAGTTGTCGTGGACGTAGCCGCCGAAGTAGGAGGGGTCGTCGGAGTTGACGGTGACCAGGAGCCCGGCGTCGAGGAGGGCGGGCAGGGGGTGTTGGGCGAGGGTGGGTACGGCGCGCAGTCGCACGTTGGACAGGGGGCACACGGTGAGGGGGGTCTGGGTGCGGGCCAGGTGGGCGAGCAGGTCGGGGTCCTCCAGGGCGCGGATGCCGTGGTCGATGCGTTCGGCGTGCAGGAGGTTCAGGGCCTGCCAGATGTAGGAGGGGGGTCCTTCCTCTCCGGCGTGGGCGACGCAGCGCAGGCCCAGGTCGCGGGCGGCGGCGAAGACGGCGGTGAAGTTCTGGGGCGGGTGTCCGACCTCGGCGGAGTCCAGGCCCACGGCGCTGATGCGGTGCAGGTGGGGGCGGGCCTGGTGGAGGGTGTGCAGGGCTTCGGAGGCGGGGCGGTCGCGTAGGAAGCACAGGATGAGGGCGGTGCTGATGCCGTGGTCGCGCAGGCTGGTGTCCAGGGCGGCGGCCAGGCCGTTGACGACGGTGTCCAGGGGGATGCCGCGGCTGGTGTGGGCCTGGGGGTCGAAGAAGATCTCGGCGTGGCGCACGCCCTGGGCTGCGGCGCGGGTGAGGTAGGCGTTGGCCAGGTCGGTGAAGTCGGCTTCGGTGCGCAGGACGTCCATGAGCTCGTAGTAGAGGTTCAGGAAGGACTGCAGGTCGGTGAAGGAGTAGGCGGCGCGCAGGTCCTGGACGGTGGGGTGGGGCAGGGTGATGCCGTTGCGGTGGGCGAGGGTGAAGGCGAGTTCGGGTTCGAGGGTGCCTTCGATGTGGAGGTGGAGTTCGGCTTTGGGCAGGGGCATGGCGGTGCTCTCTTGTGGCGGGTGTGGTGTGTGTGGTCATTGTGGCTGATGGGTGGGGGTGGGTGGGTCGTGTGCGGGGGCGTTGTGGCCCACATCGGGTGGGGTGTTGTGGGTGGCTGCGGTGCGCTGGGCGGGGTGGGCGGTGGGTAGGTTCCGGGGGGTTGGTGGTCTCCTCCTGGAAGGTGGCGGTGTATGGGAATCGATGTGGGCGCGGTGCGGGCGGACACTCCGGCGGTCGCGGATCTGGTGCATCTGAACAACGCGGGTTCGTCGTTGCCGCCGGTGCCGGTGGTGGAGGCGGTGGTGGGGCACCTGCGGTTGGAGGCGCGGGTGGGCGGCTATGAGGCGGCCGAGCGTGCCGAGGGGCTGGTGGAGGGGTTCTACACGGCGGTGGCGCGGATGCTGGGGGCGCGGCCGGAGGAGGTGGCGTTCGTGGAGAGTGCGACGCGGGCGTGGGAGGCGGGGTTCGGTGCGGTGCGCCTGGAGGCGGGGGACCGGGTGCTGACGACCACGAGCGAGTACCCCAGTAACGCGTTGGGGCTGGTCAAGGCGGCCCGTGAGCGGGGTGTGCGGGTGGAGGTGGTTCCGGACGGCCCGGAGGGGGTGGTGGATCTGGGGGCGTTGGAGCGGGAGCTGGGGCGGGGCGGGGTGCGGTTGGTGGCGTTGAACCACATGCCCACGCACAACGGGTTGGTCAACCCCGTGCAGGAGGTGGGGGCGCTGTGCCGGGCGGCGGGGGCGGTGTTCCTGTTGGATGCGTGCCAGTCGGTGGGGCAGTGGGATCTGGATGTGGAGCGGTTGGGGTGCGATCTGTTGACGGGGACGGGGCGCAAGTTCCTGCGGGGGCCGCGGGGGACGGGTTTTCTGTACGCGCGTGCGGGTGCGGACCTGGTGGAGCCGGCGGTGGTGGATGTGTCCTCGGCGCACTGGGTGGGGGAGGGCGAGTACCGGGTGCGTGCCGATGCGCGTCGTTTTGAGAGTTTCGAGCGCAGTGTGGCCGGTCAGATCGGTTTGGGTGTGGCGGTGGACTACGCGGTGGCGCTGGGGTTGGAGCGGGTCCGGGAGCGGGTGGGGGCTCTGGCGGAGTACGCGCGGGAGCGGTTGGGGCAGGTGGCGGGGGTGCGGGTGCTGGACCGGGGGGCGGTGCGGTCGGGGATCGTGACGTTCGCGGTGCGGGGGGTGCCGGCCGAGCACGTGCGGGCGCACCTGGTGGGGGCCGGGGTGAACGTGAGTGTGGCGCGGGTGTGGAACCAGGTGTGGGAGCCGCGGGAGGGGGTGGACGAGGCGGTGCGGGCCTCGGTGCACTACTTCAACACCGAGGAGGAGGTGGAGGTGTTGGTGCGGGAGGTGAAGGAGCGCCAGGGGCGGGGGTGAGCCCTGCCGGGCGGGGCGCCTCAGGCGCCGCCCCGCCCGGCGCCCCGTCCGCTGCGGCGGGGGTGTCAGGGGGCGAGCCGGTCGGTGGCGGCGCGGGTCGCCGCTTTGAGGGTGGTGGTGCCCGCTCCGTGTCCGGCCTCCTCGACCACCACCAGGTCGGCGTCGGTCCAGGTGCGCGAGAGCCGGTAGGCGGTGTCGGCGGGTCCGCTGATGTCCATGCGCCCGTGGACCATGGCCCCGGGGGTGCCCGCCAGGCGGTGGGCGTCGCGTTGGAGCTGTCCGTCGGGGAGGAAGGCGGCGTGGGACCAGTAGTGGGTGACCAGGCGGGCGAAGGTCATGCGGAAGGCGGGGTCGGCGAAGGCGGGGTGGGGGGTGTGGCCGGGGGCGGTGGAGACGTGGACGTCCTCCCAGCGGCACCAGGCGCGGGCGGCGTCGAAGCGTACCTGGGGGTCGGGGTGGGCCAGGCGGTGTGCGTAGGCGGTGGACAGGTCGTGGGGGTCGGCGCCGGGTCCGGCGCCGTGGCGGAAGAGTTCCCATTCCTCGGGGAAGACGCGGCCCATGGCGTGGGTGAGCCAGTGGACCTCGGCGGCGGTGGTGTTGGTGACCGCGGCCAGGATCAGGGCGCTGACGTGTTCGGGGTGGGCCTGGGCGTAGGCCAGGCCCAGGGTGCAGCCCCAGGACAGGCCCAGGACGTGCCAGGTGGTGAGGCGGTGGTGGGTGCGCAGGGCTTCGATGTCGTGGATGAGGTGGTGGGTGGTGTTGGTGCTCAGGTCGGTGGTGGTGTGGCGGGCGTTGGGGGTGGAGCGTCCGCTGCCGCGCTGGTCGAGCATGATGACGCGGTAGCGGTCGGTGTCGAAGAAGTCGGTGTAGGCGGGGTGGCAGCCGCTGCCGGGGCCGCCGTGCAGGACCAGGGCGGGGTGGCCGCGGGGGTTGCCGTACTCGTGCCAGTACAGGTGGTGTCCGTCGGCGGTGGGGAGTAGGCCCTGGGTGTGGGGTGTGGGCGCGGTCATGGGGGTCTCCGCGGTCGCAGGGGTGGGCCGGGGACTCTACTACAGGGCGGTGCGGGGTTGAGCGTGCCCTTGGGGCAGGGGGCACACTGGCGCGCATGGCTGCCGAAGGGGCCCGGGGCGGGCTGTCGCGGGGGGAGTTCGCGCGTCGTGGGGGGCTCTCTCCCAAGGCGTTGCGGTTGTGCGAGCGTTCGGGGCTGCTGGTGCCGGACCGGGTGGGGGAGAACGGGTACCGGTTCTATGCGCCGGGGCGGGTGGAGCGGGTGCGGCGGATCGGTCTGCTGCGCCGGTTGGGGGTGCCTTTGGCGTTGGTGGCGCAGGTGGTGGGTCCGGGCGGTGCGGAGGCGGCGGAGCTGGTCGGGGGGTGGTGGCGGGCGCAGGAGGAGGCGATGCGTTCGCGGCGCGGGGCTCTGGAGGAGTTGTGGCTGTCCTGGGCGAAGGGGGTCGTCCTGGTATGGGCGTGATGGGAGGTTGAAGCCCGCTGGGCGCGTGTACTGTGCGTCGCCGTCGGGGCGGCGGGGGTGGGTGGATCTGGTCTCGCGGCGGGCGGATCCGCCCGTGTGGGGGCGGGGGTGAGGGGTTTCCTCCCGGGGGTGCGGAGGTCCCCGACTTGCGACTCTACCGACTGGTCGGTAGAGTCGCGGGTGCGGGCCGGCGCCCCGGTCCGCACCGTCGTCCACCAGCGAGGAGCCCACCATGACCGGCGACACCCGGACCAGGGCCATGTCCGTCTACGCCGCCCACTTCGCCGCCCGCGGCTACCGCGGCACCTCGCTGGAGGCCGTGGCCACCGAGGTCGGCGTGCGCAAGCCCACGCTCTACCACCACTTCCCCGGCGGCAAGGAGACCCTGCACAAGCTCGTGGCCCTGGACTTCATCGACAGGCGCGGCCGCAGCCTGCAGGAGTCGCTGGCCGCCCCGGGCGGGCTCGCCGCCCAGCTGCGGGCCGTCATCGTGGGCGCCGTGGCCGACCCCACGGGTGCCACCTCCTCCTTCGAGCAGCACCTGTTCGACTCCCTGGGTCAGCTGGAGGGGGATGCGGAGAAGGAGCTGCGCGAGGCGTACGTGAGCAGGCTGCTGGAGCCGGTGACGGCGCGCCTGGCGCGGGCGGTGGCCGAGGGCGAGCTCGCCGACCGGGACCCGGCTCTGCTGTGCAACGCCTTCCTGCACCTGGCCAGGGCGGTGGACATGGCGCCGGGTTCCCCCGAGGAGACGGCCGCCGCCCTGGTGTCGCTGTTCCTGGACGGGGCCCGCGCGGCCTGACCGCGCACCGGCCCCCGGTGCGCCCGGCCGCACCTGCCCGCGCGGGGGCGCCCCTGGGTGGGGCGCCCCCGCGCGTTCTCGCGCCGAGGGGGCGTCAGAGGGTCGCGCCGCCCTGGTCCAGGAGGATCTTGCGCGGCTTGGCCTTCTCGGCCACGGGAAGGCGCAGGGTCAGGACGCCGTCGGTGTAGTCGGCGCCGATGTTGTCGGTGTCCAGGTCCCGGCCCAGGCGCAGGCGCCGGGTGAAGGGGCCGGTGGGGCGCTCGGTCAGGACGGGGGCGGCCCCCTCCTGGCGGGCGGGGCGCCGGGCGTTGACGGTGAGTACGTCGCGTTCGACCTCCAGGTCGATGCTGTCGGCGTCGGCGCCGGGCAGGTCGAGCCGGACGAGGAGTTCGTCCTCGGTGCGCAGGATGTCCATGGGGACGGTGCGCTGGTGGGCGGTGGCGGCGCGGGTGGGGTCGAAGGGGATGGTGCGGGTGAGGAGCATGGTGTGAACCCCCGAGAAAGTCTCAGAAACATAACTTGATGCTGATGGACTCAAGTTTATTGACGGAGTTTGACGCGTCAATGTGGTGTGCGCCACCGCACACCCGGGGTTCTGGGATCCTGGGGTCCTCAGCCGTGCCCTGATTCGACGACCCGAGAAGAGCCGACCGTGTCCCAGATCCCCGATGACCCCTTCCTCGCCTTCTGGAGCGAGCGCCGCATCTGCACGCTGGCCAGTCCGCGTCCGGACGGCAGCATCCACCAGGTCCCGGTGGGGGCGACCTACGACCCCGGGCGCCGCCTGGTCCGGGTGATCGCCGACGGGGCCAGCTTCAAGGCGCGCAACCTGGCCGCCCACCCCGGGGCGCGGGTGTCGGTGTCGCAGGTGGAGGGTGCGCGCTGGTCCACCCTGGAGGGCACGGCCACGGTGACGCGCGACCCGGAGGCGGTGGCCGAGGCGGTGCGCCTGTACACCGGGCGCTACCGGGCCCCGCGTCCCAACCCCGGGCGGGTCGCCATCGAGATCGCGGTCACCCGGGAGCTGGGCAACGTCCGCCCGGGCCCGGCGCGGGACTGATCCGGGGCACACGGGTACGGGAGCGGTGGCCGGTGCGGGGTGAGGGCCCGGCCCGCAGGGCCGTGCGTCCTTGCGGCCACCGCGCCCTGCCCCCGCCGGGCCCGCGGCTCAGAGCAGGGCGCGCGCGGCCAGGTCGGCGTCCTGCGGGGTGTTGTACAGGTGGAAGGCCAGGCGTGTCCCGCCGCCCCGGCTCGTGGTGACGATCCCCGCGCGCGCCAGGCGCTCGGCGGCCCCGGGCCGCTCCACCGAGGTGATCGCCGACCCGCCGGGCTCCTGGCCCAGGGCGGCGCGCAGGCGGTCGGCCAGGGCGACGTTGTGGTCGCGGACCCGTTCCACTCCGGCCTGCAGGAGCACGCGGGTGGAGGCGGCCGCGGCCACGCACGCGAACCAGTTGGGGGAGGTGTCGAAGGCCCGGGCGGTCTCGGACAGCTCCGGGGCCGGGTCGCCGGCGTAGAGCGAGGCGGCCGGGTCCCGGGTGGCGGCGGGGCCGGCGTTGTGGGGGCGCAGCTCGGCGCGCAGTGCCGGTGACAGGTAGGCGAAGGCCAGCCCGCGCGGGGCCATGAGCCACTTGTAGGCGGCGCCGAGCAGGGCGTCGAAGTCGGTGGCCCGTACCGGCAGCCATCCGGCGGCCTGGGTGGCGTCGCCCACCAGGCGCGCGCCGTGGGCGCGTGCGGCGGAGGCGATGTCGGCGGTGGGGGCGATGCGCCCCGTGGCGGAGTGGACCAGGCTGTAGGCGACCAGGTCGGTGTCGGGGCGCACGCTCTCGGCCAGGTGCTGCAGGGGGGCTGTGCGCACGGTGACGCCGCGGTCGGCCTGGGACAGCCACGGCAGGACGAGGGAGGAGAACTCGTCCTGGGGGACCAGGACGCGGGCCCCGGCGGGCAGGGAGGCGGCGAGGGTGCCGGTGATCTGGGAGACCGCGGTGCCCAGGGTGATGTCCTGGGCGGGGGCGTGCACGAGCGCGGCCAGGTTGGTGCGTGTGTCGTGGACGGCCCGCCCCCAGTGCAGGGGGTCGCCGGTGCCCGACCTCCAGGCGTGCAGGGCCTGGTCGAGGGCCTGGTGGGCGGGGGCGGGCGGGATGCCGTACTGGGCGGTGTTGAGCCAGACGGTGTCGGTGTTCCACAGGTGGTCGAAGGTGTCCATGGTCGGCGAGTGTGTCAGGCGGTGGTCTGCAGGGCGCGGGCCAGGTGGTGTTCGGCGATGGAGAGCATGAAGGCGCGGTCGGGGTAGTCGCCCTCGAGCAGGCGCAGGGGGCCGGCGACCAGGGACAGGTGCATGGCCAGGTCGTACAGGGCGCTGCGGTGGGGGTCGGGGGTGCGTGTGCGCAGGCGGGGGTGGTGTTCGCCGAAGCGCAGGCGCAGGAAGGAGTGCTCCCATTCGGCGTCGAAGAACATCATGCCCTCGATGTCGATGAGGACGGGGGTTCCGTCGGTGTCGACCAGGACGTGGTCGGGGCCGAGTTCGCCGTGGATGAGCACGTGTTCGCGGCGCGGGGCGATGCGGTGGGCCAGGGTGTGCAGGGCGCTGGTGAGCCGTGCGTGGTGGGGGTGCAGGCGCGCATCGCGTGCGGCGGCCTCGTCCAGGTCGGCCAGGGCGCGGTCCAGGACGGTCTGTTCGCAGGAGGGGGCGTGGGGGCGGCCTCCCGTGGTGAGGTGGTGGACCTTGCCGAAGCCGGGGTGGGTGGTGGCGTGCATGGTGCGCAGGAAGGCGCCGAGGCGGTCCAGGACGGGGGCGGCCGCGGCGGGGTCGCGTTCGAGGAGTTCTTCGAGGGTGGGGCCGGGCACGTCCTGGACCAGGGCGATGGCGCCGGGGTGGTGGGTGCCGGTGGTGTCGTGGGCGAGCAGGCGGGGCACGCGTACGCCCAGGTCGGTCAGGGCGCGGTGGGCGGCGGTGAACAGGTGGGGGCCCGAGGCGTGGGAGAAGGGGTCGGCGGGGTCCTGGCGGTGGGCGGCGCCGGTGTGCCAGTAGTCCTCGGTGCTGTGCCACAGGTAGGCGATGACGGTGTCGGTGTGGTCGAGGGTGAGGCGGTAGACGCCCTTCTTGCTGCCGCCGCGCAGGCGTTGGACGCCGGTGACGGGGCGGGGGTCCTGGAGCAGGGCCGCCAGGGCTCGGGCGAGGCGGGTGTGGGGTTCGCGGCTCATGAGGGGGTCCTGGTGGGTGTGGTGGGGCGGGTGGTGGACGTCCGGGTGGTGGGGCCGGCGGGTTCAGGCTCGGTCGATGGGGGCCAGGACGCGGGCGAGCAGGTCGGCGAGCTGGGCGCGTTCGTCGGTGGTCAAGGGGGCCAGGACGGTGGCCTCGCGGTCGAGTTGGGCGGCGAAGAGGGTGTCGGCCAGGGTGCGGCCGCGGTCGGTGAGGCGGACCTGGACCTCGCGGCGGTCGCGTTCGAGGGGGGTGCGGGTGATGAGTCCGGCGGACTCCAGGCGGGTGAGGCGCTTGGTGGTGGAGGCGCCCGAGGCGATGGTCTCGCGGGTGAGCTGGCGGGGGCGCAGTCCGTCGGGGGAGCGGCGCAGGGCGGCCAGGACCTCGAACTCGGGGCGGGTGACCTCGGCGCCGGCCAGGCCGTCCTCGGTGATGTTGTTCATCAGGGCGGCCAGGCGCAGGACGCGGCCCATGGCGGCCACGGTGGACAGGTCCAGGTCGGGGCGCAGGCGGATCCAGCTGCGGAGGAAGCGGGAGACTGCGTCGCTCATGGTGGCCTTCCTGGTGGGGGAGGTCTCCCTCTCCGCGGGTGGTGTGTGCCGGTGGACCACCCTAATATAATTTACTTGTGAATTACTTTTTGTCCAAGGTGGCCTCCCTGCGCGGCGTCCTCGGCGTCCGCGGGGCCTTCACCCCCCGCCGCGTCCACGGCAACGTCACCCTCACCGCCCTGCGCGCGGGGGCGTGCGTGGCCCTGCCCCTGCTGCTGCTCCACGCCCTGGGGCGCGTGGACCTGGCGCCCTACGCCGCCATGGGCTGCTTCACCGCCCTGTACGCGCGCGACGACACCTACGCCCGCCGCGCCCGGGTCCTGGCCGTCGTCGGCGCCGCCCTCACCCTGGCGGTGGCGGTGGGCGGGCTCACCGCGGCCCTGTTCTCCCACCCCCTGGCCGCGGTCCTGGCGGGCTCCCTGGTGGCCGCCGGAGCCAAGTACCTCTCCGACGCGCTGGCCTTCGGCGCCCCCGCGGGGCTGATGTTCGTCTTCGCCACCGGTGTGGCCGCCTACAACCCGCAGACCCTGGCCGCGCTCCCCCTGGAGGTGGCCGTCACCGCGGCGGCCGCCGCCCTGTGCTGGGCCGCGGCCGTGGCCGGAGCCCTGGTCCACCCCACCGCCCCCGAGCGCCTGGCGGTCTCCCGCGCCCTGTACGCCCTGGCCCGGCACCTGGGCGGGCCCACCGGCGCCACCCGCGCCGCCGCCGAGGCCGCCGTGCAGCACGCCTGGACCACGCTGCTCTCCCGCACCCGCCCCGCCCGGCCGGGGAGCGCCCCCGTGCTGGAGTCGCTGGAGATCCTCACCGCCCGGGCCGAGTCCCTGCTCGGCGGCACGGGGGACGCCCTCGGCGACGCCCGTGCCGCCGCCGAGATGGGCGAGCTCGCCCGCCGCACACGGCGCGAGCGCGGGGTGCGGCCCCTGGTCGCGGGCCGCGAACGCGCCGCCCTGGCCGCCCACGCCGAGCACCTGCACCGGCACAGCACCCCCGCGCCCGGTGTGGCCGAGCGCCTGCGCGGTGCGCTGCGGTCCCCCTCGCCCACCCCGGTCTCGGTGGCCCGGGTGGGGCTGGCCTCCCTGCTCGCCGGGGCCCTGGCCTGGGCCGCGGGGATGGACCACGGGTACTGGGCGGCCGTCTCGGCCGGGTCGGTCCTGCAGGCCACCGACGTCACCACCACCTGGCACCGCACCCTGCAGCGCGCCCTGGGCACGCTCATGGGCGTGGCCCTGGCGGCCGTGCTCTTCTCCTTCGACTACTCGCCCCTGGGCGTCATCGCGCTGGTGGTGCTGTGCCAGATGGCCGCGGAGATGGTGGTGGTCACCAACTACTCCTACGCGATCGTGTTCGTCACCCCGCTCACCCTGGCCCTGTCGGGGCTGGCCCACCCGGCGGGCGGGGCCCAGGACCTGGCGGCCGAGCGGCTGTGGGCGACCGTGCTGGGGGCCGCGGTGGGCATCGTGGTGTGCGCCGTGCTGGCCAACCGCAGGGCCGACGAGCACCTGGAGGCCGCCCTGGCCGAGGGGGAGCGGGCCCGACTGGCGCTGGAGCGGGAGGGCGGCGCCCACCCGGGCGCCCGGCGGGGCCTGGCCCGCGCGCTGGTCGCGCTGCGCGAGGCCCACGCCCTGGCCTCGGGCGAGCCCCGCTCCCGCGGGGCGGCGCGCACGGGCGAGGTCGAGGACCTGCACCGGCGCGCCCGCGCCCTGCTGGACGCCCCCCGCGGCGGCTGAGGCCGGGGGCCGCCTCCTCGCGCGGGGGACCGTCGGCCCGCAGGCGGGCCGCTCACGCACCTGATGCGCGGCCGGGGGAGGGCGCCGTCGGCGGGCCCTCGTGCGCGGGGGAGGGCGGTGCGGGCGAACGGCGGTAGGGGGCGGACGCTGCGGCGGTCAGCGAAGTGTGTCCGCGTCCAGGCCCAGGGCCTCCCCCAGGGCCTGCGCCCCCCGGTCGGTGATCCTCAGGGCGCGGCCCGAGCCGATCCGGGTGAGCCAGCGCGCGTCCAGGGCGTGGGCGCACAGTGCGGCTCCGGCGGTCCCGGCCAGGTGGGTGCGGCGTTCGGTCCAGTCCAGGCAGGGGCGGGCCAGGGGGCGTGAGCGGGTGCGCTCCAGGGGGATGGAGTGGTCGCCGAACCAGGCCAGGCCGTCCTCGGTGAGGGCGAACCCGGTGTCCTGGCGGAGCAGTCCGCGGCGGGTCATGGCGTCGGTGAGGGCGCAGCCCAGGCGTCCGGCCAGGTGGTCGTAGCAGGTGCGTGCGCGGGCCAGGGCCTCGTTGGCGCGTGAGGTGCGCAGGGTGCGCGGGGGGTCGGCGGCGGGGGCGGCCTGGGAGGCCAGGGTCTCGACCAGGCGGGCCGCGCCCGCGTCGGCCAGGCGGACGTAGCGGTGGCGGCCCTGGCGTTCCTGGGCGAGGAGGCCGCCCTCGGTGAGCCTGGTCAGGTGCGCGCTGATGGTGGAGGCGCCCACACCGGTGTGGCGGGCGAGTTCTCCGGCGGTCCAGGCGCGCCCGTCCAGCAGGGCCAGGCACACCCCGGCCCGGGTGGGGTCGGCCAGGAGTGCTGCCAGTGCGGCCAGGCGGGATCCGTCGGGAGCGTGCATGTCCTCCAGGATGCGTCATGGACGGTGCGTTCGCGGACGAAGCGTCCGGGCGCGGGCCCCTCTGCCCGCCGGTGCGGCGGACAGGTCCTGCGGGGGCGCTGTGCCCGGCCGGGGGTGTCTTGTGCGCGGGCGGCGCCCGCCGCTGCGGGGGCGGGGTGTCCCCGCCCGAACACGGGGACACCCCTGGGGGGAGGGCCGGGGGTCAGAGGGTGTCGGTGACGCGCTTGCCGTCCTGGTCCTTGACGATGGTGAAGGAGTCCACGACCGTGCCCTGGGCGGTGAGCGCCCGGTACCGCAGGGTGTCGCCGTCCACCGACACCGCCTGGAAGGTCTGGGTGTCGCCGAGCTGTACGCGGGCCTCGGCTCCGTTGGCGGTCCAGTTGCCGTCGCCGACGCCGTACATCTTGGGGCCGGTCACCGTGACCGCGTAGACGGGGCCGGTCTGCACGTCGGGGTCGCCGGTGCGGTTACGCACCAGGTTGCCGCGGCTGTAGGAGTGGTCGTGGCCCTGCAGGACCAGGTCCACGTCGTACTCCTCCAGGGTCTGCAGCCAGGCCTGGCGCAGGGGGGCGTTGTCGCGGCCGGGGCTGTTGGAGAAGACGGGGTGGTGGAAGGTGACCACGGTCCACCGGTGGGGGTTCTGGCTCAGGGCCTGCTCCAGCCACCGCTGCTGGGTCCGCAGCCACGCCGAAGCGTTGAGCGGGGCGGCGTTGCGGTAGTTGGAGTTCAGGACGATGAAGCGCACACCCTGGTAGTCGGTGTGGTAGACGGTCTGTGCCAGGTCGCGGCCGGAGTCGGGCCCGTTGGCGGCGCCGGGGAACTGCGGGGCCCAGTGGCCGCTCAGGTTCGGGCCGGAGTACTCGTGGTTGCCGGGGGCGGCGATGTGGTTGATGCCGCCGGTGGCCTGGGCGCCGAAGGCGTCGAACCACTCCCCCCACTGGGAGTCGCTGTCGGCGCTGTCGACGAGGTCGCCCGCGTGCACGGCCAGTTCGGCGTCGGGTTCGGCGGCCAGGGCGGCGCGGACCACGGGGGCGGCGCCCCGGGTGATGTCGTTCTGGATGTCGCCGAAGTAGAGGAAGTCGAAGGGCTGTGCGTCCTGGGCGGGGGTGGTGAGGGTGCGCCAGGGGGTGTCGGCGCCGGCCCCGTCGCCGACCCGGTACCGGTAGGCGGTGTCGGGTTCCAGGCCGGTGGCGGTGGCGGCGTGGTAGGTGCCGCCGACGCGGGCGGTGGTGTGTGCGGGGACGCGGGTGACCTGGTCGGGGTCGGTCCGGGGGGCGATCTCCAGGACCTGGTCGCCGGCGTCGGCGGTGCGCCAGGTGAGGGTCTGGGAGGTGGAGGGGTCGGCGGTGGGGGAGAGGATGACGCGTTCGGGGACGGTCTGGGCCAGGGCGTGGGGGGAGGCCGGGAGGACGGTCATCGCCAGGGCGGCGCCGCTCAGGACGGCGAGGGTGCGGCGGGCGGCGGATCGGGGGGAGGCGGGCATGGGGTGCCGGGCCTTTCTGCCGGGTGCGCTGACGGTGCGAACGTAGCGGCCCTGTCGCAACGGTGCGTGAACGTCCGGCGCTCCTCCGTGTCCGGGCGGTGAACTCGGCACCGCCCGCCCCGAGGGGCGGCCCTCAGGAGTCGCGGGCCGGGAGGGGGATGCGGTCCAGGTCCTGGGCCAGGACGATGCGGCCGTCGAACTCCTGGCCGGCCTGGGCGGCGAAGAGCGGGTCCTCGCTCTGTTCGTAGCGTTCGGAGATGTGGGTCAGCACCAGGGTGCGCACCCCCGCCCGGGCGGCGATGCGCCCGGCCTGGCGTGCGGTCAGGTGCCCGTAGGAGGCGGCCAGCCCCTCCTCGGTGTCCAGGTAGGTGGACTCGATCACCAGCATGTCCGCGCCGCGCGCCAGTTCCAGGGCGCCCTCGCACTCGGCGGTGTCCATGACGAACGCGAACACCTGGCCGCGGCGCGGGCGGGCGCACTGGGCCAGTTCCACCCGGCGCCCGTCGCCGGTGGTGACCGCGCCCTCGCGCTGCAGGCGTCCCACCAGGGGGCCGCGGACCCCGTGGGCGGCCAGCCTCTCGGGGAGCATCCGCCACCCGTCGGGCTCGGCGAGCCGGTACCCGTAGGCGGGGACCGAGTGGCGCAGCGGCAGCGCGGTCAGCGTCAGGTCCTGCTCGCCCAGCAGGCAGGCGCCCAGGCCGCCGACCGGTTGGGGCAGGACGGCGTCGGTGTCGCGGAAGGGGGTGGCGTGGCGCAGCCTGCGCCAGTACTCCTCGCCCTGGGCGGGGTAGCAGACCCGCACGGTGTGGGGGACCTGGTCGCGGGCGATGCGCTGCAGGGTGCCGGGCAGGCCCAGGCTGTGGTCGCCGTGGAAGTGGGTGAGGCAGATGCGGGTGATGTCGGTGGCGGCGAGCCCGGCCGTGCGCATCTGGCGCTGGGTGCCCTCGCCCGGGTCGAACAGGATGCCGTGGCCGTCCCAGCGCAGGAAGTAGCCGTTGTGGTTGCGGCGGCGGGTGGGCACGGCGCTGGAGGTCCCCAGGACGACGAGTTCGCGTACGGACATGACAGGGATGCTGCCACATTCGTGGCGGGGCCCCGGCCGCCCCGGGGGTCGGTGGCCGGGGTCCCGTCGGCGGGGTCCGGTGCCGGTGCGGGGCGCTCAGCCCAGTGCGTCCGCGGCGCGGCGGGCGGCGCGCGCCCAGTGCGGTGCGCCGGCCCGCTCGGCGGTCTCCAGGGCCCGGCGGTAGTGGCCCGCGGCCCGGGCGGGGTCGCCCAGGGCCAGGGCGAGGTCGCCGAGCTGGTGGGCGACCGGGCCCAGGGTGAGCAGTCCGCTGCCGGCCCCGGCCAGTTCCCCGGCGGCGGGCAGCAGCAGGCTGTGGGCCCGTTCCATGGCGGCGCGGTCGCCGCGTTCGACGGCGGCCCGGGCGCCCAGGCAGGCCAGGGCCTCGGTGAGCAGCCCGGGGGGCGGTCGGGGCGGCAGCGGTGGCCGGTCGGGGTCGGTGAGGGCGCGGATCCACGGTGCGTGGGGGCCGGGGGCGTCGGTGGTGGGCGGGGGGTGGCCGTGCTGCAGGTGCAGGCACACCAGGGCCAGGTCCAGCAGCCCCTCCTCCATGCCGGGCATGCCGCCTCCCGCCAGGCGCACGCTCGCGGTGCGGTAGGCGGCCTCGGCCTCGCGGGCGGTGCCGGTCACGGCCAGGCGCAGTGCCGCGTACCAGTGGGTGAACACGCCCACGAGGGGGATCTCGTGGAGGGCGCCCAGCCGGTCGGCGGCGCGCATGTGGGTGTCGGCGGCGGCCAGGTCGGCCAGGGCCGCGTGGGCCTGGACCAGGATGAGGTGGCCCAGGACCTCGAAGGTGACCAGGGAGTGCTCGGTGGCCAGCGCGACCAGTTCGGCGCCGATGCGCAGCCGTTGCGGGGCCTGGCCGGTGCGGGAGAAGGACTGCATGAAGCGGGCGTTGAGCGCCAGGGCGAGCAGTGCGGGCTCGTTCAGGCGTCGGGCGCTCTGCTCGGCCAGGCGGGCGGCCCGGGCGCCGCGCCCGTCGAGGGTTCCGCGCATCTCCAGTGCCTGGGCGGCCAGCAGGCGGGCGCGCAGGGCCTCGCGGTCCCGGGGCAGGGCGGCCAGGGTGCGTTCGGTGGCGCGGACCAGGTGCGCGGACAGGTCCGGGTCGTCGTTGCGGGGCCACAGGGCGGGCACGTCGAAGGCGGTGATGACGCGGGCGCTCAGGTCGGGGTCGCCGAGCCGGTCGGCCTCGGCGACGGCCCGGCCGCGGTGGTGGCGGGCGGACTCCAGGCGGCCGGTGAGGGCCAGGGCCCGCACCAGTCCGGTGAGGGCGTCCAGGCGGGCGCGGGGGTCCTCCTCGCCGGAGCGCTCGTGGGCGGTGAGGGCGTCCTGCCACAGGCGGGCGGCCTCGTGGGGGGCGAAGCGGTGTTCGGCCTGCAGGGCGGCGGCGCGGGCGTGGTGCGCGGCCAGGGCGGCGGTGGCGGGGGTGTGCGCGCGGGCGTAGTGGTGGGCCAGGGCGGCGTCGGCGCCGGGCCGGTCCGGGTGCAGGGCGGTGATCGCCTCGGCGGCGGCGGTGTGCCAGCGGGCCCGGCGGGGGTGGGACAGGGAGTCGTAGAGGGTGTCGCGCACCAGGACGTGGGAGAAGCGCAGCGGTGTGTCCTGCTGGGTGAGGAAGCCGGCGTCCAGTGCGGCGTCCAGGGCGTCCAGGTGGGTGTCCTGGTCCGGGGCCAGGGCGGCCAGGACGTCGGGGTCGATGTCGTGGCCGATGACGGCGGCCTGGTGCAGGAGGCGCTGCGCGGGCGGGGGCAGGGCGGCCAGGCGGTGGCGGATGACGTCGCGTACGCCGGCGGGGACGGTGGCCAGGGCGGCCGGGCCGTCGGTGCGCAGCAGGCGGGCGAGTTCGCGGGCGAAGAAGGGGTTGCCGCCGCTGCGCCGGTGGATGGTGCGCAGGGTGGGGGCGTCCACGTCGTGGTCCAGGACGGTGCGCAGGAGTTCGCCGGTGGTGTCCTGGGGGAGTCCGCCCAGGTAGACGCGGACGGGTTCGTGGGGGGCCAGGCGGGCCAGGGCTGCGGCCAGGGGTGCGGAGATCTCCCCGGTGCGGTGGGTGCCCACGATGAGCAGGGGGCCGGGGAGGTGTTCGGCGACCAGGGCGGTGAGCAGTTCCAGGGTTTCCTGTGCGGCGCGGTGCAGGTCCTCCAGGACGAGCAGGAGGGGGCCCTGGCCGGTGGTGCGTGTCAGGAGGTCGGTGGTGCTGCGCAGGGTGTGGAAGCGTGCGGCGGCGGGGTCGCCCGGGGCGGGGCCGGGGTGGGGTGTTGCCGTGGGGTGGGGTGTGTCGGTGCCGGTCAGGGCGGTGGTGATCTGTGTCCAGGGCCAGGTGGGCGGGGCTCCGTCGTGTTCGGGGCTGCGCCCCCAGGCTGTGCGCCAGCCGCGGTGGGCCAGGCGCCGGGTGAGTTCGCGGGCCAGGGCGCTCTTGCCCGCCCCGGCGTCGCCGGAGACCAGGACGGGTGTGGTGCGGGCGTGTGCGGTGGCGGTGGCGGCGGCCTGTTCGAGCAGGTCCAGTTCGTGGGCGCGGCCCACGAAGGGGTGGTCGGCGGGGAGGGGGCGGGTGGTCGGGCCGGGCAGGTCGGGGGCCGCCGGGGTGGGGGTGGGGGGAGTCAGGCGGGGTGCGTGGGCGAGGATGTCGGCTTCGAGGCGGCGCAGGTCGGGGCCGGGGTCCACGCCGAGTTCGTCGGCCAGGGTGCGGCGGGCGCGGCGCAGGGCGTGCAGGGCCTCCCCCTGGCGCCCGCACCGGTACAGGGCCAGGGCCAGCAGGTTCCAGGCGTTCTCGCGCAGGGGGTGGGCGGCGGCGTGGGGGTCCAGGTCGGCGGCGGCCTGCTCGGCGCGGCCCAAATCCAGCAGGGCGCGGGCACGCTGTTCCACGGCCAGGAGCCGCAGCCCTTCGAGGCGGTCGGCCTCCTGGTGCGCCCACGGGTAGGCGGTGAACTCGGCGTAGGCGGGGCCGCGCCACAGGGCCAGCGCCCGGTCCAGTTCGGCCAGTGCGGGGCCCGGCTCCCCGGTGTCCAGGCGGGTGCCGGCGCGGGTCAGGGCGGCCTCGAACCTCCAGGCGTCGACGCCCTCGGGGCCGGCGCGCAGGGCGTAGCCGGGCGGGGCGGTCACGAGCAGGCGGGCGGGCCGGCGCGGGGCCCGGTCGGGTTCCAGGGAGCGGCGCAGCGCGGAGACGAAGGTGCGGACCGCGGACACCGAGCCCTCGCGGGGGTGTTCCCACAGGTCCTCCACGAGCAGGTCCACGGGGACGGTGCGGCCCCGGGCCAGGATCAGCCGTGCCAGGACGGCCCGGTGGCGGGGGCCGGGGAGGGGGAGCGGCCCCTGGGCGCGACGGGCCTCCAAGGGGCCCAGGACGCGCAGCTCCACGGCCGTGTCCTCGTGTTCCCCCGTCATGTCCTCCACGGTAGCGGGCTCGGGGCCGTGGCCGGTCGTCGCAGGCGGGGGCGCTCAGCGGGCGCTCATCGCCTGCTCATCCGCGCCCGGCATGCTCTGGACGAAGAACCGAACCAGTGGAGGTAACCGTGGAACCGAGGATCAGCGGATTCGACTACCAGCGTGTGCCCGTGGCCGAGGGGGTGGCGCTCAACGCCGCCGTGGGGGGCTCGGGCAGCCCCCTCGTGCTGCTGCACGGGTTTCCGCAGACGCACCTGATGTGGCGCCACGTGGCGGCGGACCTGGCCGCCGACCACACCGTCATCTGCCCGGACCTGCGCGGCTACGGTGACAGCGACAAGCCCGCCGACACCGACGGGCGCGCCTACGCCAAGCGGACCATGGCCGCGGACGTGGTCGCCCTGGCCGCGGCCCTGGGCCACGACCGGTTCGCGCTGGCGGGCCACGACCGCGGTGCGCTGGTCGCGATCCGCGCGGGCCTGGACCACCCCGGCGCCGTCACCCACCTGGCGTCGCTGGACGTGCTGCCGACCCTGGACATGTGGGACGTGATGCACGGGGTGTCGGCGTCGGTGGGCTTCCACCTGTACCTGATGGCGCAGCGGCCGGGTCTGCCCGAGGCGTTGATCGGCGCGGAGCCCGACGTGTTCTTCGGCCACTTCCTGGACGTGTGGGCGCGTGACCCCGAGGCGATCCCGGCGCCGGTGCGCGCCGCCTACCTGCGGGCGAGCCGGGAGGCGGTGCCCTCCATCGTCGCCGACTACCGGGCCTCGGCCGGGGTGGACGTGGCCGACGACGAGGCCGACCGGGCGGCGGGGCGGACGTTGTCGATGCCCGTGACGGTGCTCCAGCAGGACTGGGGGTCCGAGCTCGGCTTCGACGCCCTGTCCCGGTGGAGTGGGTGGGCGCGGGACCTGCACCACGCCACGGTCTCCTGCGGCCACTTCATGGCGGAGGAGGACCCGGCGGAGGTCGTCAAGGCGCTGCGCGCCCTGCTGGCCCGTTAGGGGGACGGACCCTCGGCAGGGCCTGCTCCTGCCGGGGGTCCGGGGCGCCGCCGCCCCCGGGGTGCGGAGGAGGAGCCGGGCCGCGCCGTGGGGCGGGGTTCTCACGCCCGGGGGCGGGTGCCACCGCCGGGGTCGGCGCGGTGTGCGGACCCCGCCCCCGGCGGTGGGCCTAGGAGTGCGCCCATACCCCCAGTTCGTTGCCGCTGGGGTCGGCGAAGTGGAAGCGGCGCCCGCCCGGGAAGGCGTAGGGGGCTTCGACGATGCGCCCCCCGGCGCGGGTGACCGCCTCCACCGACCGGTCCAGGTCCTGGGAGAAGAGCAGCACGAAGGGGCCTCCGGGCTGTACCCGGCCCTGGGTGGTGAGGCCGCCGACCTCGTGGTCCTCCTCCCCCGGGCCCCGGATGCCCGCGTACATGGGGCCGTAGTCGTTGAAGCGCCACCCGAACGCCTCGGCGTAGAACCGTTGGGCCTCCTGCAGGTCGGTGACGGTGAGTTCCACGTAGTTCAGGGCGTGGTGGGCTGGTGCGGCTGACGGGTTCATGGGCCGCATTGTGCCGGAGGGGTCCGACAGTGGGCTCCTGCTGTGGTCGGCCCATGGGGCAGGGCGTGGAGCCGGGGAAAGGGGGCGGCCGTGGGCGGCTGCCCCTGCTGTGCCGGACAGCCGCGTCCAGGTGGCCCGCCAGGGCCTGCAAGCGCTACCGGCCGGACGCGCCCAGGTGGTCGGAGGCGACCTGGCCACCCGGTGGGCGTAGGTGAAGAACCGCTTTCCGGCCGAGACGTGCAAGGCCGCCCGCCACTCCCTCAAGGCCCGGCCGCGCACCGACTCCTCGGCCGCCGCCCAGCGCTGGCAGGTCGGCCCTGCGGCCTTCGCGCCGAAGGTCTACTTCCGGAAAACACCTGCTTCCAGGAGTACGACACCGGCCACGAGGCCCGCGTAGGTGGCTCGCGGATTACTCGGTGCCCGGTGACAGGCTCCTGACCGACGCAGAGCAAGCTGTGGCGGACCGGGGGCCGAACGTCGGATGCTCCGCGAAAACTACTGGGACACCGGCAGCGCGGGAGCGGCCAAGCGGCGTTCACGCCCCTCGTTCGGCGCTCTTCCACGGGTGTCGGTGTCCGTTCAGCCAGGCGCCGAGCGGTGTGCAGCGGACGGCCAGCTGGTACGTGAGGAGCAGCATCGCGCTGGAACCGATCAGGGTGATCGACAGCTTGACCGCGACCGGGAGGCTCAGGTCCGCAAGGCTCATCCCGATGGCGACCACGATCGGCAGGTGCATCAGGTACATCCAGTAGGAGGCGTCGGCCAGGTACCGGATCGCCGGGCGGGGGCGGTTGAGGAAGCGCACGCACACGCCGACCAGACCGTAGGTCACGCACCATCCGCCGAGGGCGACCAACGCCGCACCCATGGGTAGCGGAACCTGCCCTTGGGCGATCAGCATGATCGACAGGCTGATCGCCCCGACGGTGAGATACGCGGCCCAGTCCCTGCTGATTCGGGCCAGTGCGTCGGAGCGACGGCGCAGCGCCCAGCCGACCGCGAAGGCGCCGAGGTATCCGACGAGTGGGGCGACCTCGGGAACGATCGTTGCGGGCTCGATGATCCCCGACATCGGCCTCCCCTGGATCAACACGACGACGATGTAGGGCACGGATGCCACGAGGACGCCGGCGCGCGACGAGAACAGCGTCGCCATCCGCTCGGAGAACGCCGACGTCCGTTCCCTCCCGATGAACCGGATGAGCAGAGCGCGCACCGCCACGGTGATCACGATGCATTCCATGAGCACGAGGAGGAACCAGAGCTGACCGGGACCGAACATGACCAGGGGGTCGGTCACCTCGGGCTGCGCCGTACCGGGATGGGTGCTTGCGAACATGAGCGCCAGCAGGCCGAGCGGAAACACCGCGACCGGCCAGAACGCGAACATGGGCAGCAGGACGCGCTTGGCTCGATCACCTACGTACCGCCGGGCGCCGCGCCGGTCGAGCATCAGAGCCCCGAAGCAACCGGCCAGCGTCATGAACAGCACCATCCTGAACGAGTGGATGACGAAGTTCGTCTCGGCGAGTCCCACCGACGTGTATCGATCGTGGAAGAACCAGGGCTGGGTCGCGATGAACGGCACGCATGCGTGCAACACGATGCCCAGCAGCAAGGCACCGCCACGAAGCGCATCCAGTCCGTGTATCCGTTGCGGGCGGCCGGCGGGCTCCGCCGTGCGGACAGGGGCCGGTTCCTTGGAGGAGGTCGTCATGCCAGCGACGCTACGGATCGCACCGGGCCGGCACATCGATCATCGGGTCAGCCGGATATCCACCGATCGGTGGAGCGGAGACGCCGGCGGATCGTCGTTCGGGACGGCGACAATCGAGTGGTGCCAAGACGAAGCGGATCGGGGCGAGGCCCGGCGCCGACATCTGCCGGCCCGGCGGGAGCCTCCGCGCTGTGGATCGGATTGTCGGTCGCCGCGCTCTCCCTCGTGCTCGCGATCAGCCTGGGAATCGGCGGAGACTTCCCTCCTCTTCTCAGTGATCGAGCGGAGCCGGCTCCGCTGCGGGTCGTGTCACCGATCGTCGTGCTGCTCGTGCTCCGCGTCTGTATGGAACTGGTGTACCAGAGGGCGCACGAGGGCAGCCGCCTGGCGACGGCCCTCTACCTCGTGCACGGCCTCACCCTGCTGGCGGGGGTCACCCTCAACCCGTTTCTGTGCGTCTACGCCTTTCTGGGCTTCCTCGACGTCGAGCGTTTCCTGCCTCGACGTGTCGTCTTCGCAGGGATCATCGGTACGGCTCTGCTGTGCGCCTTCGGCCAGGCGGGCGCTGTCGCAGGCGTGACGACCAGCCCGCTCGTCTTCGTCACCCTGCTCCTGGTCAACGTCGGCCTCGCCGGCGCGATGACATGGTTCGCGCAGTTGCGGGAGGAGCACGCGGACGAACGAGAGCGCGTCGCCGCCGAACTCGCCGAAGCTCACCGGGAGAACCTCGCCCTTCACGAGCTACTGCTCGAACAGGCCCGCTCCGCGGGCGTCGCTCAGGAACGCGCCCGGCTGTCGCGCGAGATCCACGACACGGTGGCCCAGGGCCTCGTCGGAGTGATCCGCCAGCTCGAGGCGCTCCCCGGCGATCTCGGGCAGAGCGCACGGCCGGGGATCGAACGGGCGGAGCACGCAGCAAGGGACTGCCTCTCCGAGGCACGCAGAGCCGTGCGCGCCCTGGCTCCACACCAACTGGCCAAGGACGATCTCACCAGCGCGCTCCGCGGCCTCGTCGCACGCTGGGCCGCGTCTCAGGCAACGCCGGCCGAACTCGTCGTCGTCGGAGCCCCGGTCGCCGGCGACGGTGACGACGTGGTGCTACGGGTCACGCAGGAGTCGTTGGCCAATGTCGCACGCCATGCCCGGGCCTCGTCGGTCACCGTGACGCTGAGCTGGCTCCCCGACACCCTGCTGCTGGACGTCGCGGACGACGGCGTCGGATTCGACCCCAACACGATAGTTCGAGGGAGGGGTCTCTCGGGGATGAAGGAGCGACTCTCCGAAGTCGGCGGCCATCTGATCGTCGAATCCGAACCCGGCCACGGCACCACGATCGCGGCGAAGGTGCCACGATGAGCGCCGTCCGAATCGTCATCGTCGACGACCATCCGATCGTCAGGCACGGCTTGGCCGGAGTCTTCGCCGACGAGCCCGGCATCGACGTGGTCGGCGAGGCGGACAGCGGCCCCCGAGGCCTGGTTGTCATCGCCGACGCCGAACCGGACGTCGTCCTCATGGACCTGCGCATGCCGGACGGCGACGGTGTCCCCGCGATCCGGGAACTCGTCAAGAACAGGACCCGGGGCCGACCGCGAGTGCTGGTCCTCACGACCTACGACACCGATCGTGACATCCGCAGCGCCCTCAACGCGGGCGCAGACGGCTACCTGCTCAAGGACGCATCGCGCACCGAACTGGTCCGTGCCGTGCGCGACCTGGCCGTTGGCCGGCCGGTGCTGGCGCCCGCAGCACTCGCGGCCCTCCTCGGACGCGAGGCGGAGACCGAGCTCAGCACCAGAGAAATCGACGTACTGCGCCTCGTCGCCGACGGCCTCACCAACAGAGCGATCGCAACCCGACTGCGAATCAGCGAGTCCACCGTCAAAACCCATCTCCTCCACACGTACTCGAAGCTGGGAGCCGCCGACCGCGCGCAAGCCGTCCGCATCTGCTGGGAACGCGGCCTCGTCCGACCCCCAGCAGGGCGGGATCCCGCTCTCGGGACCGGCCGACAGGCGCCGCGCGACCCTGGCCCGTCGCGCCGATGGCCCGTCGCTGGGCGCGATCCCCCGCGGGGTCGGGGTAAGCCCGGCCGTCGTGCACTGCGAGGTCACTGCGGTTCGCCTCCCGGAAGCCGACCGGGCCTGCCGGTCTTCGTCACGAGCACGGGTCCCGGGGTGCGCCGGCGCACGTCCGGCGGCTCACCGCACCGGGGTCCGCACGGGTGTGATCCAGGGGCGTCGGCCCCCGCGGCGTGAAGAGGGCCCCGCACCCGGCGACATGACAGCGGTCAGTGAATTCAGGGGATGGTGTACCCATCGCGTTCTCGATGCCCTTTGACCTGCCCTGAATTACGTTGCGGGGCCTTGGTTGGGGCTGCCGGGGGCCTCGGTCGCCCCCGCGGGGGTAACCGCCGATAAGGTTCACTTATCGGGGGTGAGGATTCGGGGGCCTCTGGGGATTCGTTTCGTATGCTCGAGGGGTTTTTGTTGTTGAGTTACGTTACCAACGAAACGTTATTAACGAGGCGTGGGGGACGGCCGCCATGGGAAGGACGCCGGTCACGGGGCGACACGGGCGGGGCCCAGTGCCCTGAGGCCCCTGGCGGCCCCTGGCCGGGCATCGCCCGCGTGCACGGGGCCCGGTAGCTTTCGTGGAAAATCCAACGCTCAGCGCTCGACCCGGTTGAGCAAACGAGGGTGCGCACCGCCGCACGGCGCCAGACCGGCCCGCACGAACGAGGGCGTCCATCGCGGCGAGCCGCCCCGGTGTCGGTGTGCCGTGGTCGCGGTCGGCCGACCGTTGCCCCTTTCCGGCTTATCGGGACCCCGGGAGCGCTGGTTCGTCAGCAGGATGTGCCCATCGGTGAGCGGCAAGGGTGGCCGGCGCCGTTCGGGGGATGTCCGGACAGGGCTGCCGCAGGTCGGGGACCTCAGCGCGCTCGAGGGAAAAGCCGCTCGACGGCGGTCACCACCGCGGCGCGGCGGGCGGCGGTGGTGGGGTCCACGGCGTGTGCGGCGGCGGCCTCGCTGAGTTCGGGCTGAGACGCCCAGGTCATGGCGATCTGATTCACCAGGGCGAGGACGTCCGTCGGGTCCCAGGCGGGGTCGAGCTGTCCGGCCTGCTGCACTTGGCGGATCTGGTCGATCTTGCGGGCGATCGCTGCCTGGGCGGGATCGTCGGCACCGGCTGCGGTGCCCGGCAGTTCGAGGCGGCCCCAGGTGATCAGGCGGTGGTGGTCTGGACGGGCAACGAAGTAGTCGAACAGGCGGCCCGCGTAGCCGGGGAGGTCGGACGGGTCTATCTGGGTGGCCTCGGCGATGACGACGTACTCCCGTGCAGTGACGTCGGCATAGAGCGCGTCTTTGCCGCGAAAGTAGGCGTAGACGCGTTCTTTGCTGGTTCTGGCGAGTTTGGCGATGCGGTCCACACGGGCGCCTGCGATGCCGTGGCGGGCGAACTCCTCCATGGCAGCGTTGAGAATGCGCTCGCGGGTGGCGTCGCCGACGGCGGCTGCTGCTGTGCTCTGATCGGAGTCGCGAGACTGAGGCATATCCCCAGGGTAGAGCACCGAACCGTTCGGTTTGCCGTTGCGGTGATCGGCGCGTAGTGTCAAACCGAACAGTTCGGTTTGACCTCTGGGTGGAACCGGCGAACCGTTGGGGAGTGAACTCATGCAGCACCGCGATCTGGGCTCTCAGGGTCTGCGCGTCTCGGCGCTCGGCCTGGGGACCATGGGCATGTCCATGGCCTACGGCGCCTCGAACGACGACGAGGGCATCGCGACCGTCCGCCGCGCCCACGAACTCGGGATCGACTTCTTCGACACCGCCGAGCTGTACGGCGCCGGTACCGGCAGCAACGAGATCCTCCTGGGCAAGGCGGTCAAAGACTTCCGCGACGAGGTGGTCCTCGCCACCAAGTTCGGCTTCGACATGACCGCCCCGGCGATCGGCTCCGCCTTCGACAGCCGCCCGGAAAACATCCGCAAGGTCGCCGAGAACAGCATGCGCTACCTGCAGAGCGACCACATCGACCTCTTCTACCAGCACATCTCCGACCCCGACATCCCGGTCGAGGAGGTCGCCGGCGCGGTCGGCGAACTGATCACCGAAGGCAAGGTGAGGTACTTCGGCCTGAGCAACGTCGGCCCCCGGTACATCCGCCGCGCCCACGCCGTCACCCCGGTCTCCGTGCTCCAGTACGAGTACTCGCTCTTCGAGCGGGAGGTCGAGGAGGAGATCCTTCCCGTTCTGCGGGAACTCGGCATCGGCCTGGTGCCCTACTCCCCGCTCGGCCGCGGCTTCCTCACCGGCCAGGTCAAGCCCGCCGGCGAGTACGCCGCGGACGACATGCGCAGCTGGGACGAACGTTGGCAGGGCGAGAACTACGCCTACAACCTGCACGCCACCGAACAGCTCAAGAATCTGGCCGACACCAAGGGCATCACCACCGCCCAACTCGCGCTGGCCTGGCTGCTCGCCCAGGGCGAGGACGTCGCGCCCATTCCCGGCACCCGCAGCACCAAGCGCATCGAGGAGAACGCCGGCGCCATCCACGTCCAGCTCTCCGCCGCCGAACTGGCCCGCATCACGGAGATCCTTCCCCACGGCTCGGCAGGCAGCCGCCTCCCGGCCGCGGCCCTGTCCAGCTTCACCACGGACTGACCGTGTCGGCACCCGCGTGTGCGCTCGTAGGCGCAGCGGCTGACGTGGACGTACGGGCGGCGGCGCCCCGGTTCGGTCCTCCGTGCTGCCACGCCGGGCCGGGCCGGATCACACACGCGCTGCGAAGGTGCGCGCACGCGGCGCGGAACAGGGCGGTGGGCGAGTCGTGCTCCATCGCGCGGGCGAGCGGGCAGGTCTCCAGCGCCTTGGCCTGGGCCTCCTTCATCGCCCGCCATCGCAGATGGCGGGCGACCTCGCGCAGGTGGTCGCTGCGGGTCTGCTCACGGATGCCGTGGGCGCGCAGCTCCCCGATGGGAAGGCGCAGCCTGCCCGGGAGCCGGGCCGGGCCGGAGCGGGGGCGGGGCGGGGACCCCGGTCAGGCCGGTGGGCACGTACCCGGGCCAGGGCAGTGTGCACAGTTGCACCGCCGGCCGAGTCGGTTGGCCGCGCCGCGGCGGTGTTCGACGAACTCGGCGTCGGTGGGGGCCGGGGTGAAGTAGCGGATCAGCTCCTGGGAGCTGACGGTGTCGGGGAACGCGCGTAGCTGGGCGGGCTCGGCCTCGGAGAAGACCTGGGTGGCCGACGTGGGACTCCGGTCGGGGGTGAGGGGTGACCGTCGGCGAACAGCTGACCAGCGGGGGAGGCTCGGCGTTGGATTTTCCGCGAGAACTACCGGGCCCCCTACGCAGGGGTCTCGGCTTTGCCCTCGTGTCGGGCTCCGCGCCCACGGGGACGACCCCGGGCGCACCGGAGGCATACGCTATTGCTCATGACGCAAGAAGACGGGGAGCTGGACAGTCTCGTACGCAAACGCATCCGTGCCCTGCGGGTGGCGCAGGGGTGGTCCCTGGCCGAACTGGCCACCCGTGCCCACCTGAGCCAGTCCTCGCTGAGCCGCATCGAGAACGGCAGGCGCCGTCTGGCCCTGGACCAGCTGGTCACCCTCGCCCGGGCCCTGGACACCACGCTGGACCAGCTCGTGGAGACCGCCACCGACGACATCGTCACCAGCCCGATGATCGACGCCGCCCACGGCCTGATGCGCTGGCCCGTCAAGGGTGACCCCGGCATGAGCGTGGTGCGCCAGCGCATGACCGAACCGCCGCCCGACAACCCCGCGCGCATGCGCGCCCACCCCGGACGCGAATGGCTCGTCGTCCTGTCCGGCACCGCGACCCTCATGCTCGGCCACCGCCGGTTCCGCGTCGAGGCGAACCAGGCTGCCGAGTTCCCCACGATGATGCCGCACGCGATCGGCGCCGAGGGCGGCCCCTGCGAGATCCTGGGCATCTTCGACCGCGACGCCCGCCGCGGGCACCAGCGCGAGGGCGAGGCCCCCGGGGGTCGGGGCGCCGACGGGTGAGCTCACCGGTCCGGGGCGGCATCGGATCGGCGGGGCCGGCCCCGCCGACGGCGGCGAGGCGGTCGACGTGCTCTGGCGGCCGGGCCGATCATGTCGGCTTGGACACCGCCCGCCGCTGTGCCCTGCCCGGCGAGGTGGGCGCGGCCCGGGCGTCGGAGGCGCTCACCGGCGACCGGTGGGCCGGCTGGTCCTGAGGCCGCCATCCCCTACCGATCCTCCTCGACCCCCGTGTCTTGCGCGTCGGGCCGCGCATCCGACCATCGTCTTGCGCAACGGGGAAGGAATCGCGCTTCAGAGGCATGGCCGTCCTACGGTGAAGGCATGAACGAAGCGCACTCGCACACTTCCCACCACGGCACCCGGCACGAGCACCACCGGGAGCACGACTCCGAGGTCCAGGCGGAGATCCTCGACCTGGACGCCGAGGTCCTCGCCGAACACATGGCCTCGATCACCGCGTGGCTGCCGCTGGAGACCGTCCCGCGCCGGATCGTGGACCTGGGCTGCGGCACGGGCGCGGGGACCTTCGCCCTCCTGGAGCGCTTCCCCGACGCGCACGTCACGGCCGTGGACACCTCCGCCGGGCACCTGCAGCGGCTGCGCGCCAAGGCCTCTGACCGCGGCGTCGGGGCGCGCGTGCGCACGGTGCAGGCCGACCTGGACGCACCCGGGTGGCCCGACCTCGGCTCACCGGACCTGGTGTGGGCGTCGGCCTCGATGCACCACCTGTCCGACCCCGACCGCGCCCTGCGCAACGTCCGTGGCGCGCTCGCGCCCGGCGGCCTGTTCACCGTCGTCGAACTGGCCGGGTTCCCGCGCTTCCTGCCCGAGGGCGCCCCGGAGGAGCGGCCCGGCCTGGAGGAGCGCTGCCATGCGGTGGCCGACCGCCTGTACGCCGAGCACCTGCCCCACCGCGGTGCGGACTGGGGTCCGATGCTGGCCGCCGCCGGGTTCACGGTCGAGGGCGAGCGCACGGTCTCCGTGGACGTCGAGGGCTCCCGCAGCGAGGCGGTCGGCCGCTACGCGCTCGGCGGACTGCAGCGCATCCGCACCGCCGTGGCCGCGGAGCTCTCCCCGGAGGACCTCGCCGCGCTCGACCGGCTCCTGGACGCCGGGAGCCCGCACGGCATCCTGCGCCGCGAGGACCTGGCGGTGCGCACCGAGCGCACCGTGTGGGCCGCGCGCCGTGCCTGACCCCGGGTTCCTCCTGGTTGCGGGGCGGGCCGACCGGTAGCCGGTGGCCCGCTTGTCCACGCGGGCCGGCGGGGCCGGTCCCCGGCCGGCTGTGGCCGGGCTCCTGTACGGCCCGGCCCGGGTGTCCGCCCCGGGTCGGGCCCGCCGTGGTCAGGCGCGGAGGAATTCCAGGACGGCCCCGGACCGGTCCAGGATCGCGTGCCCGACCCCGGGCAGGACGTGCACGGAGGCGTGCGGCACGCACCTTCGCACGCGGCTCGCGGTTCCCGCGGAGTCGAACATCGCGTCCCGCTCGCCCACGCTCACCTGCACCGGCATGGTCAGGCGGCGCAGGGTGTCGTCGGAGAACACCGGGAGCCGTTCCGTGCGCGGTCGGAACTGCTCGAAGGTCAGGCTGATCCGGTCCAGGGCGGGTCCGGCCGAGAGCGCGTCCAGGCCGGTGGCCACCAGCACCGAGCGGCGCCGGCCCCGGCGCCCGAAGGGGCGCAGCAGGAGGGTCGCGAACAGCCATCCCACCTTCTGGGCGCCCACGCCCCCGGGGCACAGCAGTGCCAGGCGGCGTACCCGGTCTGGGCGGTGGGCGGCGTAGTCCAGTGCCATCCAGCCGCCCAGGGAGGTGCCGACCAGGGCCGTGTCGACGAGTCCCAGTCCCTCCAGCACGTCGTCGAGCCAGAGCCGGTGGGCGCCCGAGGACAGGGGCGGGCGGGAGGGGGCGCTCAGGCCGGGTTCGCCCACCAGGTCCACGGCGTAGGTGCGGAAGTGCCGTGCCCAGGCGGCCGCGTCCTGGCGCCACATCGTCGCGTTGGCCCCCGATCCGTGCAGCAGGACCACGGGGGGCGCGTTCGCGGGGCCCGAGGCGAGCACGAAGGTCTCGCCCTCGCGGGTGGGCACCCGCAGGTGGTCGGCGGGAACCGGCCAGGTGCGCAGCTCCTCCTGGTAGCGGCGGCGCAGCTCCTGTTCCCCCGCTTCGGTCTTGTAGATGGCACTCATGGGTCGAGCGGTCCTCCCCGGATCGGCCGCCCGTGTCCGTCGGGGCAAGGGGCCCCGGTCGACACAGACGATCATGTGCCACCAAAGTAAACCAAACTTCCCTAAAAGCGAACCAATAAAGGGAGTTTTGGGGAGTATTAGAGTAGGGCGGTGGAAGAACGGTGGCCCCTGTCGTGCCCCTGCGGCCCCGTGAGCCGGGGATACTGCGCACGGTGGCGCACCCCGACCGGGGCGCGGGGGTTCCGGAGTGGCCGGGATCACCTCCGCCGCAGGGCCTCGGGGGCGTGCGGGGTTCCAGTACTCTCGTACATGTACAGATGTACTAGAGCTTGTCCGGGGCAGGAGGGATACACGTATGCGCCGCAGGAACGGCCGCGCGCCCGGGGCGGTGCGGCGGTGAGCGCCCGACGCGACCCCCAGGGGCGCCGCCGGAGCATCGTCGAGGCCGCCGCCGCGCTGATCACCGAGAGCGGCGTCTCCGGCCTCACCCACCGCGGCGTCGCCGCGCGCGCCCGCGTGCCGCTGGGCGCCACCACCTACTACTTCGCCACGCTGGACGACCTCAGCACAGCGGCCCTGGAGCACCTGGCCCAGGACACCGACGAGGCCCTGCGCGAGCTCGCCGGGCAGATCGCCCGCGACCGGGGCGACCCGGCCGCCGTGGCCGCGCTCCTGCACGACTACCTGCGCCAGGGCCCCCGGGTGCGGGCCGACGCCGAGCTGTACCTGGCCGGAGTGCACCGGCCCGACCTGCGCCCGCTGACACTGCGCTGGTTCGAGGGGCTGGTGCGGATCCTGGCCGAGCACACCACCCCCCGGGCCGCGCGGGCGCTGGCCCTGTACGTGGACGGGGCGATGCTGCACGCCCTGACGCACGACGACCCCCTGGACCCGGACGAACTCGCTTTCGCGGTCACCGCCCTGATGGGCCGGGCCGCCACCACCGACACGGAGCTCTGATGGGAACCGATCCCGCCCCGACCGCCACCACCGGGAAGGGGCCGATGTCGGCCGCCCGGCGCTGGGCCGCGCTGATGGTGCTCTCCGGCAGCCTCCTCGTGGTGGTCATGGACATGACCATCCTCAACGTGGCCCTGCCGGCGCTCTCGGCCGACCTGAGGCCCACCTCCGGCCAGCAGCTGTGGATCGTGGACGCCTACTCCCTGGTGCTGGCCGGGCTCCTGGTGACGATGAGCGCCCTGAGCGACCGGTGGGGCCGCAAGAGGATGCTGCTGGCCGGCTTCGCGGTCTTCGGCGGCGCCTCGCTCGCGGTGCTGGCGGCCGACAGCCCCGGCACCGTGATCGCGGTGCGCGTCCTGCTGGGCGTGGGCGGGGCGATGATCATGCCCACCACCCTGTCGATGATCCGCACCGTGTTCCCCGATCCCCGCGAGCGCGCCACCGCGCTGGGGATCTGGGCGGCCATCGCGTCGCTGGGCGCGGCGGTGGGCCCCATCGTGAGCGGGCTGCTGCTGGAGCACTTCTCCTGGCACGCGGCGTTCCTGGTCAACGTGCCGTTCATGGCCGCGGGCCTCCTGGCGGGGCTGCTCCTGCTGCCCGAGGCCCGCGACCCGCACCCGGGCAGCTGGGACATGGTGGCGACCGTGCTGTCGATCGTGGGCATGGTCGCGCTGGTGTGGGGCATCAAGCAGTTCAGCAAGGCCGGGATCCTGGACCCCTCGGCGCTGCTGGCGTTCGCCCTGGGCGCGCTGGTGCTGGGCTGGTTCGTGGTGCGCTGCCTCAGGCGCCCGGACCCGCTGCTGGAGGTGCGTCTGTTCTCCTCCCCGTCCTTCACCGCGGGGACCGTGGCCGCGCTGGCCTCCATGTTCGCCATGGCGGCGATGCTGCTCCTGGTCGCCCAGTGGCTCCAGCTCGTGGAGGGGCACTCGCCGCTGCAGGCGGGGGTGCGGCTGCTGCCGATGGCGCTGGGCGCCGCGGTGGCCTCGCCTCTGGCGCCGGTGCTGGCCCGGCGCCTGGGGAGCCGCACCGTGCTGGCGGGCGGGCTGTTCGTGGCCGCGCTGGGGTTCGTGCTGATGTTCGCCCTGCCGGGGCCGCTGTCCTACCCGGTGGTCATGGTCGCCCTCGTCCTGCTCGGAACGGGTTCGGGCTCCCTGGCGATCGCCTCGGCCGTCATCATGTCCAGCACCCCGCAGGCGAAGGCGGGCAACGCCGCCGCCATCGAGGAGACCTCCTACGACCTGGGCAACGTCCTGGGGGTGGCCGTGCTGGGCAGTGCCGCCGCGGCGGTCTACCGGGCGGAGCTGCCCGTGGGGCTCCTCACCGGCACCGGCCTGGGCGAGCAGACGGTGCTCGCCGCCCAGGAGTCGCTCGGGGGAGCCCTCGACATCGCCGCCGAGACCGGCTCCGCCGAGCTCTCCGCGTTGGCCCGGTCGGCCTTCAGCGAGTCGCTGACACAGATCAGTCTGGCGGGCGGCCTCGCGCTGCTGGCCGCCGCGGTGGCCGTGTTCGTGCTCACGCCCAGGTCACTGGACGTCTCCCAGGGGCACTGAGCCCGGGCCGGGGGCGGACAGGGGCGGGAAGGGCCGGAACCGGGTCTGTGGACAACCGGTTCCGGCCGCCTCCGACCCCGCATACTCCGTAGGTATGGACTCCCACAAGGTCCGGGCCCTCCTCGACCCGCTCCTGGACGGCGCCCCCGGCGACCTGCACATCCTCACCCTCCTCACCACCTCCTCCGCCTACACCTGCCTGCGGCGCCGTCTGGGCGTGCTCAGCGTCGAGCACCCCGAGGTGGTCGACGCCCTGGGCACGGCCCTCCTGGACGGCGTCCCCGGGACGGCCGTGCTGCGCACCTTCACCGACCGCACCTCCCACACCCTGCCCGACGGCCGCGCCGTCCCCCTCAAGAGCGTGTGCGGGTGGCGGCTCGACGGGGGAGGGCTCCACCCGCTGGACGCGCGGGGCGTCGCCGCGGTCGCCCGTACCGACGCCCTCACCGGTCGGCGGCTGCCGCCCGAGCGCGGGGTCGGGTACGCCGACGCCTGGCCCGTGGACCTGGCCCGCTTCCACGCCCCGGCCAGGAGGTGAGGGGCGTGGAAGCGGCGGCCCGCGCGTGCGGCGCGGGCGCGTTCGGCACGGGTCCTCACCCCGCTCCTGGGGCGAGGACCGTCGGCCCCTAGGAAACCTGCGCCCCGCTCCTGGACGGCGGGACCACCTCGCTGTCGCCGTTCAGCCACGAGCGCGCGCCCCTGTCCTCGGGTCCCGGATATCCGGGGTCGAACCCGGCCACCGCGTCCAGGCGGCGCACCGCCTGCTCGGGCAGGTCCACCCGGACCGCGCCCAGGTTGTCCCGGAGCTGGTCGGCGGTGCCGGCGCCGATGATCGGGTGGACGGTGTGCGAGCGGGCCAGGGTCCAGGCGATCGCGACCTGGGCCGGGCTCGCCCCCACCTCCCCGGCCACCTCGCGTACGGCGCGTGCGGCCCCGTGCTCGTGCGGGGAGAGGGCGGCGGCGTCGACCCGGCGGCCGGAGGCCTCGGCGCCGGGGCCGGTGAACCTGCCCGAGAGCACCCCGGCGGCCAGGCCGCCGTAGGTGGCCGCGCTCAGACCCAGGGCCTCGGACATCGGCAGCAGTTCGCGTTCGATGTCGCGCCGCAGGAGGCTGTAGGGCACCTGCACGCCCACGAACGGGGACCAGTCCCGCCACAGGGCCAGGGTGTTGGCCTGGGCGACGAGCCACGCCGGAAGGTTGGAGGCCCCCACGTACAGGACCTTTCCCGCGCGCACCGCCTCGTCCAGGGCGCGCATGGTCTCCTCCACGGGGGTGTACTCGTCCCAGGTGTGCACCCACAGCAGGTCGACGTAGTCGGTGCGCAGCCGTCGCAGGCTCCGGTCGAGGGAGCGGGCGAGGTTCTTGCGGTGGGTGCCGCCGGTGTTGGGGTCGGTGGGGTCCCGGGGCAGGGCGTACTTGGTGGCGAGCACGAACCGGTCGCGGCGCCCCCGCAGGAGTGCGCCCACGACCTCCTCGCTGTCGCGGTAGGCGGAGGCGGTGTCGATGACGTTGCCGCCCGCGTCCTGGTAGAGGTCGACCATGCGGCGCGCCTCCTCGGGCCCGGAGAAGGTCATCGCTCCGAGGAAGAGCTGGGAGACGCGCAGGCCCGAGGGGCCCAGGAGCCGGTAGCGCATCAGGCGGCTCCCTCCGCCGCGTGTGCGGCGCCCCCGGTGCGGGCGGGCCGGTCCGCCGCCGGGTGCGGCCTGCTCGCCGGGGGCCGGCCGTGCGGGTGGGCGGTTTCGTCCGGTGTGAAGGTCATGGGGCCAGTGTGGAGAGGAGGCGGGCGCGGAGGAAGGCCGTGGCGAGGCTGGCCCTGAGGGGGCCAGGACGGCAGGGGCGCCCGATCCTAGACTCGGCCCATGGACGACAACGCATTGGGAGAGTTCCTGCGCGCCCGCCGGGAGGCCCTGCCCCCGGACCGGGTGGGGCTTCCGGCGGGGCCGCGGCGGCGCACCCCCGGTCTGCGGCGGGCCGAACTGGCCACCCTCTCGGGGGTGAGCGTGGACTACCTGACCCGGTTGGAGCAGGGGCGCGACCGCAACCCGTCCGGGCAGGTGCTGGTGGCCCTGGCCGACGCGCTGCGCCTGTCCGTGGGAGATCGGGTGCAGTTGCGCAACCTGTCCAAGGCCGCCTCCGGTGTGGGGGCGCTGTGCCCGCAGCAGCCTCCCGAGCGCGAGGTGCGCCCCACCATGGTGTCCCTGCTGGAGCGTTTGGAGCCCGCCCCGGCGGTGCTGTTCAACAGGGTCGGTGAGACGCTCGCGCACACGGCCGCGTACGCGCGCCTGGCGGGCCCGGTCGGGCTCCTGGACGAGGACGGCGAGCCGGTGAACCGGTGGTGGTTCGTGTTCGCCGACGACCGGGCGCGGCAGGTGTACCCGGACTGGGACGGCGTCGCGGACGAGCGGATCGCCGAGCTCAGGGCCGAGAGCGCGCTCGACGACCCCTTTCTCTCGCACCTGGTGGAGGAGCTGGAGATCGTGGGCGGCGCGCCCTTCACCGACCGGCTCGCGGCGGCGCCCGCCGTGCCCCGGCGCACCGGCCTCGAACGCCTGGTGCACCCGGAGGCGGGCGAGCTGCGGTTGTCCTACGAGAGCCTGGACGCCGGAGGCCAGCGCCTGGTGGTCTACCTCCCCGCCGACGAGGGGACCGCCGCGGCCCTGGACCGCCTCACCCTGCGCGGACCCGTGCCCCTGCGGGCGGTGTCCGGGTAGCGTCTCCGGCCGCCCCGGCACGGGGGCGCCCGCCCCCCCGGTGGCTAGGCTGTGGGGCTCTGGCGACCGAGAGAGAGGACTGCGCCCATGGGCCCGGTCGTGGAATCGGTGAGCAGCAGCCCCGTGCACGCCTTCAGCAAGGACGTCCTTCCCGGTATCCGGCTCCTGGCCGGGCTGGGTGTGGAGGGCGACGCCCACATGGGCGCCACCGTCAAGCACCGGTCCAGGGTGGCCGTCGACCCCACCCGGCCCAACCTGCGCCAGGTGCACCTGATCCACGCCGAGCTGTTGGAGGAGCTGGCCGCGGCCGGTTTCGCGGTCGCCCCCGGGCAGTTGGGGGAGAACGTCACCACGCGCGGGCTGGACCTGCTCGCCCTGTCGACCGGGACCGTCCTGCGCTTCGGCGGCCGCGCCCGGGTGGAGGTCACCGGGTTGCGCAATCCGTGCCTGCAGATCGACGGGTTCGCCGGGGGCCTGCTCAAGCGGCTGGTCCACCGCGACGGGGACGGGGGCATCGTGCGCCGGGCCGGGGTGATGGGGGTCGTCCTGGAAGGAGGCCCCGTGGAAGCGGGCATGCCCGTCGAGGTGAGCGCGCCCGCGGGGGAGCACTCCCCCCTCGTGCCGGTCTGAGGAGGGCCCGCTCCCGCCCCCGTGACCGGGAGCGGGGGGCGGTCCCGCCGTCGGGGCCCGCGGGGTCAGGCCAGCCCGGCCAGGAGTTCGGGTTCGTAGAGGACGTCGAACCCGGTGATGCGGTCCCCGTGCACCGTGAACGCCAGTGCGGCGTAGGGCCGCCCGTCCTTGAGGGAGACGAACCCGGGCAGGCCGCGGACCAGTGCCGGGCGCGCCTGCTCCGCCAGCCGCGCGAAGGTGATGGCCTGGGAGGCCACGGCCCGCGCGCCCCGGGTCTCGGCGGGGACGCCGGCGAGTCTGGCGGCGGTGTCGGGGCGGACGACCACGTCGGGGGCCAAGACCCGCAGGAGCGCCTCGAAGTCGCCCCCGCGGGCCGCGGCGAGGAAGGCGTCCACCACCTCCCGGCGTCGTGCCAGGTCTGTGCGGCCGTCGGCGCCGCCCCCGCGGACCCTGCGCCGGGCCCGGCTGGCCAGCTGCCGGGTGGCGGCGGGGCTGCGCTCGACGACGGGGGCGATCTCCTCGAAGGGCAGGGCGAACATGTCGTGCAGCACGAACGCCAGCCGTTCGGCGGGAGAGAGGGTGTCCAGGACCACCATGAGCGCCGTGCCGACGGTGTCGGAGAGGACCGCCTGGTGCTCGGGGTCGGTGTCCGGGGCGGGTGCGGCGGCGGGTGCGGGTTCGGGCAGGTCCTCGCCGGCGGGGTCCTCGCGGCGCGCCGAACGGGATCTGAGCAGGTCCAGGCACACCCGGCCGGTGACCGTGGTCAGCCAGGCCGCGAGGTTGTCGATCTGCGAGGCGTCCGTGCGGCTCAGCTTCAGCCAGGTCTCCTGGACGGCGTCCTCGGCCTCGGCGCGGGAGCCGAGCATGCGGTGGGCGATGGAGTGCAGCAGCCCGCGGTGTTCGTGGAAACGGGCGGCGAGGGATTCTGCGGTGTTCACCGGTCACATTCTTCCGTGCAGGTTCGTCGTGGTTCCGACGCTTGTTGATGCTGACGTTTTCGGGTCAGCCGGTGTGACCGATGTCGACGGAGGATGACGCATGAGTGACCTGGGCGATCTGCGCGGGATGCTGCGGGGCCGGGTGCTGGTGGCGGGCGAGGAGGGCTTCGACGCCGCCGCCCGGCCCTGGAACCTGGCGGTCGAGCAGCCGGTGGCGGCGGTGGTGGAGGCCGCCGGTGCGGATGACGTGTCCGCGCTGGTCCGCCACGCCCGCCGGTGCGGGCTGACGGTGGCGGTGCAGCCCACCGGGCACGGCGCCTCGGGGGCGGTGGAGGGTGTGGTGCTGCTGCGCACCGGGGCCCTGGACGGGGTGGAGGTGGACCCGGTCCGGCGCACCGCCCGTGTGGGGGCGGGGGTGGCCTGGGGGCGGGTGCAGGAGGCCGCCGCCGCGTACGGTCTGACCGGGCTGCCGGGAAGTTCAACGGTGGTGGGGGTGGTGGGGTACACGCTGGGCGGCGGTCTGAGCTGGTTCGCCCGACGCCACGGGTGGGCTGCCGACAGTGTGAGGGCGTTCGAGGTGGTGGACGCCGAAGGCGGGCGGGCCCGGGTGGACGCGGCTTCGGACCCGGACCTGTTCTGGGCGCTGCGCGGGGGCGGAGGGGACTTCGCAGTGGTCACCTCCGTGGAGTTCGACCTGTACCCGGCGCCGGAGCTGTACGGGGGCCGGGTGGTGTGGCCGGTCTCGGCGGCGGCGCGGGTGATGGCGGCTTTCGCCGAGGTCGTGTCCGGGGCGCCGGAGGAGTTGACGGTGTGGGCGAACCTCCAGCAGATCCCGGGGCTGGATCCGACGGTGTCGGTGGACGTCACCTTCCTGGGCGGGGAGGAGCGGGCGCGCAAGCTGCTGCGGCCGCTGGAGGCGGTGGGCGCGCCGCTGCGGGACGGGCGCGGGACGATGTCGTCGGCGGCGCTGGGGTCGATCACCGCCGAGCCCACCGCCCCCTCGCCGGGGATGGCGCGTGCGGAGCTGCTGAGGGGGTTGGACGGGGGTGCGGTGCGGGCTCTGGTGGAGGAGCCGCCGGCGCCCCTGCTGGGGGTGCAGGTGCGGCACCTGGGCGGTGCTCTGGCGCGGGAGTCGGCCACCCCGTTCGGTGCGGTGGAGGAGCCGTACTACGTGTACGCGCTGGGGGTTCCCGTCTCCGCGCAGGCGGCGCAGGGGATCCGGGAGCGCCTGGGGCGGCTGGTGGCGGACCTGGGGCCGCTCGTGAGCGGACGCAAGCCGCTGACGGCGCTGGCCCCGGGGGAGTCGGTGGCCGACGTGTTCGGGCCGGAGGCGTTGGCGCGGCTGCGGCGGATCAAGCGCGAGCGCGACCCGCACGGGGTGGTGCGGTCCAACTATCCGGTGGGCGGCTGAGGGCTGCGGGGGCCGGCCGCGCGGCCGGCCCCCGCAGCGCGGTCAGGAGTCGGTGCGCCGGGAGAGCCGTTCGTGGCGCTGTCGGGCGGCCTGGGCCGAGCCGAGGCCCAGTCCGAAGGCGATCTCCTGCCAGGTCATGCCGCGGCCCCTGGACATCTGGAGCAGGCCGGCCTCCAGCTGGTCGAACTCCGCGCGGGCCCAGGGCACCAGGGTGAGTGCGGCGGTGAGGTCGTCCTGGTCGACGGGGGGTTCGCCGTCCTGGGGCAGGGCGCTGCCGGCGGCGAGGTCGGCGACGCGGCGCAGGGCGTCGAAGGGCTGCATGGGCATGCGCTGCTCGTCCCAGCGCGTGCGGTGCTCGCCGGCGGCGTGGCGTTCGGTGATGTGCAGGAGCGCCTGGTGGGTGCGCAGGCGCTGGGCGTTGCGGGCGTCGGGCCGGGTGAAGGCGTCGTCGCGTTCTTGCTCGGTCATGCACCCAGCATGGGACTTGAACAAGTTGTTGTCAACTAGTTTTTTTCAACCAAGTGTTCACGGTCGGGGTGGCGGGCCCCGAGGCCGTTCCCCGGCGACCGGTCGGCGCGCCCGCCGCACGGCCCCGGCCCGGAGGCGCCCGGTCCTCAGCGGGCCAGGTACTCCGCGAAGGTGGTCCTGCCGACCGCCCTGTCCGGGGCCAGGTGGCCGCCCGCCCGGTAGGCGGCGAAGGTCCTGCCGGGCAGGCGCACCGGCAGGAGCCGCCGGCGCAGCCCCTCCGCCTCCAGGTAGGCGCGGGCCAGGTCGCGGAAGGACTCCACGCGCGGTCCGCCCATGTCGGGGGCGCGGCCCGCCGGGGCCCCCTCCGCCAGGCGTGCCAGGCGGGAGGCGACCTCGGCGCTGTCGACCGGCTGCACGTCCACGTCCGGGAACGGCATGAGCGGTGAGCGGGCCGCGCCCGCGCAGATCCGCCGGACCAGGGCGTGGAACTGGGTGGCGCGCAGCACCGTCCAGCCCAGACCGGAGGCCTCCAGTGCCCGCTCGACCAGCAGCTTGTCCTTGTAGTAGCCCAGGGGTACGCGGTCCACGCCGACGATCGAGACGTGGACCACGTGCGCCGTGCCCGCCGCGCGCACCTCGCGGACGAGGTTGGTGGCGGACTCGATGTCGCCGCCGGCGGGACTGGAGGCGCAGTGGACCACCGTGTCGACCCCCTCCAGTGCCCGGCCCAGGCCGGCGCCGGTGCGCAGGTCGACGCCGACGGCGTCGGGGTCCCCGGGGTCGGGGTGGCGGCTCAGGGGGCGCACGCCGTGCCCCGCCCGGCGCAGGTGCTCCACGACGGCACGGCCGAGGGTTCCGGTACCGCCTGTGACCAGCACTGTCTTCATGATGGCTCCCTCTGTGGCCGGTGGGGACGACGCTAACACCGGAGCAGGGTCGTACGTGTGCTTTCGCGGTGGTTCGTCGCGGTGTGTGTTCCGGCCGCCGAAGGGCCCCGCCGGACCGTTCGGCCGGTTGCCCGGGGGACGGGTGACCTGCGGGGGAAGGCGCGGCGCTAGGGTGCTGGCAGCGTCGGCGCAGCGGGCGGCGGCGCGAAGCGGTGAGGAGTGTGCCCATGTCCGGGATCGCCGAGAGGCTGACGGCAGCGATCGGGGAGGAGCAGGTCGTCACCGACCCCCAGGTCATGGAGGGCTACTCCCACGACGAGGCCGAATGGGCCCCCTACGGGCGCCCCGCGGCCGTGGTGCGCCCCCGCGACACCGCCGACGTGTCGGCCACGGTCGCCCTGTGCGCCGAACTGGGGGTCCCGGTGGTCGCGCGCGGCGCGGGCACCGGGCTCTCCGGAGCGGCCAACGCCGTGGACGGCTGGGTGGTGGTCTCCTTCGAGCGCATGAACCGCGTGCTGGAGGTGGACCCGGTCCAGCAGACCGCGACGGTGCAGCCCGGCGTCGTCAACGACGACCTGCGCGAGCGGGTGGCCCGGGACGGCCTGTGGTACCCGCCCGACCCCGCCTCCGCGCCCTGGTCCACCATCGGCGGGAACGTGGCGACCAACGCGGGCGGGCTGTGCTGCGTCAAGTACGGGGTCACCCGCGACTACGTGCTGGGCATGGAGGCGGTCATGGGGTCCGGGGAGGTGGTGCGGCTGGGCCGTGTCACCGCCAAGGGCGTGACCGGCTACGACCTGTGCGGGCTGATGGTCGGGTCGGAGGGCACCCTGGGCATGGTCACCGAGGTGACGCTGCGGATGCGGCCCCTGCGCACCGGCGCCGAGCACACGGTGGTCGGCTACTTCGACTCCCTCACCGACGCCGGGCGCGCCGTGGCCGCCGTCTCGGCGGCGGGGGTGGTCCCCTCGGCCATGGAGCTCATCGACCGGTTCTGCCTCCAGGCGGTCGACGCCTGGAAGAACATGGGGCTGTCCGCCGAGGGCGAGGTGCTCCTGCTGGCGCGCAGCGACCAGCCGGGCGCGGCCGGGGAGGAGGAGGCCGAGCGCATCCTGTCCTGCTTCCGGGACGAGGGGGCGGTGTACGCGGTGCGCTCCACCGACCAGGAGGAGGCCGAGGCGCTGTTCGAGGCCCGCCGCCTGGCCTACCCGGCCCTGGAGCGGCTCGGTCCGCTGCTGACCGAGGACATGTGCGTGCCCAAGGCGAAGCTGCCGGAGATGCTGGAGAGGATCGAGGCCGCCGCCGAGCGGTTCGACACGCGGATCGGCAACATCGCCCACGCGGGCGACGGCAACCTGCACCCGCTGTTCATCGTCCCCGCCGGCGACGAGGCGGCCAAGAAGCGCGCGCAGGAGGCCTTCGAGGTGATCGTGGACGAGGCCCTGGCCCTGGGAGGGACGGTCACGGGTGAGCACGGTGTGGGGTTGTTGAAGATGCGCGGCGCGGCACGGGAGATGGGGCCGGACGTGGTGCGGATGCACCACGCGGTCAAGAACGCCCTCGACCCCCGGGGCATCTTCAACCCGGGCAAGGTGTTCGCCTGACCCGCGGGCCGGGCGGGCCGGGGCCTGCCCGGGGGCCGCGCTGTGGCAGATTGTGGTCATGGACGACGAACTCGCGCCGACCCTGGCCGCGGTCGGGCCCCGCCTTCGCGCCCTGCGCCGAGAACGCGGGGCGACCCTCTCCCAGCTGTCGGAGGCCACCGGCATCTCGGTGAGCACCCTGTCGCGCCTGGAGGCCGGACGCCGGCGCCCCACCCTGGAACTCCTGCTCGCGCTGGCCCGCGCGCACGGCGTGCCCCTGGACGAACTCGTGGGGGAGGACCCCGCCTCCGATCCGCGCGTGCGGCGCAGCTCCTTCGTCCGCAACGGGATCACGTTCGTGCCGCTGACCCGCAAGCCCGGGGGGCTGCAGGCCTTCAAGGTCACCTATCCGCCGCCCCGGGGCCACACCGAGATCGAGCAGCGCACCCACGAGGGCTACGAGTGGCTGTACGTCCTGAGCGGGCGCCTGCGCCTGGTCCTGGGCGACCACGACATGGTGCTCTCGGCCGGGGAGGTCGCCGAGTTCGACACGCGCCTGCCGCACGCCTTCGCCAACCCCGGCCCCGAGCCGGTGGAGTACCTGGGCCTGTTCGGCCCCCAGGGGGAGCGCGCCCACGTGCGGGTGCGCCCGCGCACCAGGGGATCCGCCGACAAGGAGTGAGCGGGAAAGGGGAACCGGCCCGGTGGTGGGCGGCGTCTCACCGTGGGAGAGCCGCACCCGGATGAGGAGTTCCCCTTGGACGTCGCCCTACTGGTCCTGGCCGTCACGGTCGCTGTGGTCGCCGCGGTCGGCGCCCTGGTGTTCGCGGGCTCGGCCGCCGAGCGCCGGCGTGCGAAAGCCCTGGCCGCCTGGGCCGAACGCGAGGGGTGGCGCTACGACCGGGAGCGCCCGGAGCTGGTGGACCGCTTCTCGGGGGATCCGTTCGTGGAGGGCCGTTCCGACGCCAGGGCCACGCACGTGCTGTGCACGGAGCTGCGCGGCCACCGTGTCCTGGCCTTCGAGTACCGCTACTCCTCCTCGCACCACGACGGGCGCCAGACCAGGACCGCCACCCACACGCACACCGTCGTCGTGCTCCCGGTCCCGTCCGGCGCCCCCGTGCTGGAGCTGCGGGAGGAGGCCCTGGGGCATGCGGTGCTGGGCCCGCTGGGGGTCCACGACCTGAGGCTGGGCGAGACGGCGTTCGACTCCCTCTTCTACGTCGCCACCTCCGACGACGGCTTCGCCCGCGCCGTCCTGGACGAGGACGTGCGGTCGTGGCTGTCCGGCGCCGGCGCGGCGGCCGTGCCGTTCCGCATCCACGGCGACCGCCTGCTGTGCTGGGACCACCGGGAACTGGACGCCGAACGGGTCCGTGCCTCGGCCCGGACCATGGTCGGACTGCTGGAGCGGATCCCCGCCTCGGCCTGGGAAGGCGCCCCGAAGGCCCCGGAGGTCCGTCCCTGAGGCGGCTGTCTCAGGGGCGCCGCGCGGGCGCGCATCCGCTCCACCGCAGGTCCGGTTCCAGGTGCGAGACGTCGTTGAAGGCCAGGACCTCGGCCGCACGCCCGGGCGTGTGGCGGATGACGGTCAGGGCGGCGTTGGCCGGGGCCAGGGTCGCCCACCGCCAGGCGGGCTCCCCGAGTGCGGCCACCGTCAGCCAGCCCACCGGGTAGGCGTGGGTGATGACCGCCTCCCGGACCTCCCGCTCGCCCGGGGCCGGACCGGAGAAGCGTTCCAGGCACCGGCGGCCCAGCTCGGGACCGGGTCCGCGCTCCTGCTCCGGCAGGGAGGCCGTGAACGCCATGACGGTGTCGGCGCACTCGGGCGGCACCTCCTCCCGGGAGGGGAGGTGGGGCGCGTAGTCGCCCGCCTCGGGCGCGGCCGCCGTTTCGACGCCGGCCCCGTCCAGGGCGAGCCGGTCGGCTACCAGGCGCGCCGTCTCGGTGGTCCGCTCCGAGGGTCCGTGGTGGAGCGTTCGCACCCCGGCCTCGCGCAGGCGGTCGCCGAGCAGGACGGCCTGGCGCAGGCCGGTGCCGGTCAGTCCGCCGTGAGCGGGGTCGGCCTCGGCGTGGCGGGCCAGGTACAGGTAGCGGGTCGCGGGCATGGGGGCCTCCGGTCGGGTCGGCCCTGGGCGCCGGGAAGCCGCCGCCCCTCCCGGGCGCGGCGGCGGGGCTGCGGCCGTACCGGTCGGATCCCGCGGAGCGGTGCGCGGTTCGGCGCGCGGGCGGAAGGTGAGACGTCCCCCCTGAGCGGGTAGGGCGGCCAACGCGGCACCGGAGCGGTGCCGAGGACGCGACCCGAGGGGGCAGCCATGGCCGACAGGCTCAACGGACGCAGGATCGCGATTCTGGCCGCGGACGGGGTCGAACGGGTCGAACTCGTCCGACCGCGCGAGGCGCTGCGGGAGGAGGGCGCGAGCACCGACCTGGTCTCGCTGAGCGAGGGGGAGATCCAGTCGATGAACGGCGACATCGAGCCCTCCGAGCGGTTCGCGGTGGACCGCGTGGTCTCCGAGGCCAAGGTGGAGGACTACGACGCCCTGGTGGTCCCGGGAGGGACCGTCAACCCTGACAACCTGCGCCTGGACGCGGACGCCGTGGGGTTCGTGCGCGACTTCGTCGCGGCGGGCAAGCCGGTGGCGGCGATCTGCCACGGGCCCTGGATCCTGGTGGAGGCCGACGTGGTGCGGGGGCGCACGGTGACCTCCTACCCCAGCATCCGCACCGACATCCGCAACGCCGGCGGGGTCGTGGTGGACGAGGAGGTGGTCACCGACCACGGGGTCACCACCAGCCGCAACCCCGACGACCTGCCCGCGTTCTGCGAGCGCATCGTGCGGGAGTTCGCCCAGGGGTGAGGCGTGCGCCGGCGTGGTGCGAACGACGGGCGGGGCGGTGGATGCTCCCGGCATCCACCGCCCCGCCCGTCGTCTGCCCGGCGCCTACTCCGGCCCGGACTCGTCGGGGTGGCGCCGCAGGTGGACGACGGCCGCGACGAGGCCGCCCCAGAGCACGGCGATGGAGACGACCATCATGACGATCGCGCTGGTGGACATCAGCTGTCACCTTCCTTGGCGGTCAGGGCGGCGTCGGCCGCGTCCTCTCGGGCGATGGCGTCGGCGCGCTTCCAGGGGAACAGCGAGACGACGATCCCGAACACGAGGGCGCCGATCGCCACGCCCCAGCCCGCGGAGAGCAGGAACCCGGTGGAGTAGCCCGCGTAGTTCTCCGTGAGCTCGGTGCGCAGGCTGTCCCACATCATGAAGCCGAGCAGGACCGGTGTGATCCCGCCCAGCACGACCTTCCACCACGTGCCCAGGCGGATGGAGGACACCTCGTTGGCGTGCTTCTGGAACATCGGCAGTCGGCGCAGGACCCACCCGAAGACGATGAGCATCGCCAGGGCGGCCAGGACGATGCCGTACTGGTTGATGAAGTGGTCGAACACGTCCAGGTAGTGCAGGCCCTGGTGGGTGGGGAAGATCAGGATGGAGACCAGGGCGATGATGCCGCCGACCAGGAAGACGGACTGCAGGCGGCCCAGGCCGACCCGGTCCTGGACGGCGGAGACGACGACCTGGACGATGCTGATCAGGGAGGTCAGCCCGGCGATCATCAGCGAGGCGAAGAAGAGCACGCCGAACAGCGCCCCGCCGAAGGGCAGGGTGGAGATGATCTGCGGGAAGGCGATGAAGGCCAGCCCGATGCCCGAGGTGGCGACCTCGTCGACCGCGGTTCCGGCGGCGGTGGCCATGAAGCCCAGCGCCGCGAACACACCGATGCCCGCGAGCAGCTCGAAGGAGCTGTTGGCGAAGCCCGCGACCATGGCCGAGCCGGTCAGGTCGGCCTTGCGCTTGAGGTAGGAGGCGTAGGTGACCATGATGCCGAACCCGATGGACAGCGAGAAGAAGATCTGTCCGTAGGCCGCCACCCACACGCTGCCGTCGAGCATGGCGTTCCAGTCGGGGGTGAACAGGGCGTCCAGGCCGGCGACGGCGCCGTCCAGGGTGAGCGCCTGCACCACCAGGACGAGGAACAGGACCGCCAGCAGCGGGATGAAGACCTTGTTGGCCTTCTCGATGCCGTTGCGCACGCCCAGGGCCAGGATGGCCAGCACCACGACCCACACGCCGACCAGCGGCCATGCCACCGCGGGCACGTACCCGGTGATCCCGCCGGGGGTCTCGCTCATCTGGAGGTAGTCGCCGAAGAAGAACCCGTTGGGGTCGTCCCCCCAGGCGCCGGTGACCGAGAAGTAGATGTACGAGGCGCTCCAGGCGATGATCGCGCCGTAGAAGATGGCGATGACGAAGCAGATCGCCACCTGCCACCAGCCGATGGCCTCGGCGGGCCGGGAGATCCGTCTGTAGGACAGGGGGGCGGAGGACCGGTACCGGTGGCCGATCGAGTACTCCAGGATCAGGAGTGGGATACCGGCGGTGAGCAGGGCCACCAGGTAGGGCAGCATGAACGCCCCACCGCCGTTCTCGTAGGCGATGTAGGGGAATCGCCAGATGTTCCCGAGTCCGACGGCGGATCCGATCGCCGCCATCAGGAATCCCGCGCGCGTCCCCCACTGCTCGCGAGGCTGTTGGGCCATGTTCAGGCCTCCTAAATCATCCCGTAGTTCGCGAACCGCACCGTAGCAGGAGTTGGTCCAGGCGGCATCGTTGGGACATTTCGCCTCGCCGCATGTCGTGCAGCAATACGGTTTTCGTATCACTTTGTCCAGGTATGGACGTACCCCGCGTGTGTGTCAAGGAACACTGGACACCTCTCTTCAGTCGCGCTTGCACACGCGTGTGGCGGCGCCCCCGGGGTACCGGGGCGCCGCCACAGGTCCTGCGGTACTGGGCCGGAGGGGTCTCAGGGGCGGTGGCGGGGCCTGGGCCGCAGGCGGGCGTTGGGCAGGTCGGGCGCGGGCAGTGCCGCGCCCCCGTCACCGGCCACCGCGGGGAAGCGGGATCCGGGTGCGGGCGCCTCGCGGCCCTGTTCCCAGGCGGTGCGCGCCCGGACGATCTCGTCGTGGTCGCGTCCGACGAAGTTCCACCACATCACCAGGTCCTCGGCGAAGGGCTCGCCGCCGATGACCAGCAGGTGGGCGCGCTCCTCGGCGTGCAGGACGGCGTGGTCGCGCCCCTGCCCCAGGTAGAGCAGGGATCCCGCGCCGACCCGGTGCCCGAGGGTGTGCACGGTCGCGTCCAGTGCCAGCACGCCGTGCTCGAACCCCGGTTCCAGGGGCATGCGCACGCGGGCGCCGGGCTCCAGCACCAGTTCGGCGCCCATGAGCGGGGTGTAGGTGCGGGCGGGGGAGCGGCGCCCGTCCACCTCGCCCATGATCACCGTGACCCTCGCCCCGTGGGCCGGCGGTTCCGCGGGGGCCGCGCCGGCCCGGTCCAGGAGAGGGAGGTCCAGGACGGGCAGGTCGGCGTGGTGCTCGAAGTGCGGGTCGCCCTCGCGGTCGGCCCCGGGCAGGGCCACCCACAGCTGGGCGCCGTGCAGGTCGCGGGGGGCGTCGGCGGGGGTGCGCTCGGAGTGGGCGATGCCGTGCCCGGCGGTCATGAGGTTGAGCTGGCCGGGGCGGACCAGCTGGTCGGAGCCGACGCTGTCGCGGTGGTGGACCGTCCCCCTCACCAGCCAGCTGACGGTCTGGAGGCCGGTGTGGGGGTGCGGCGGCACCTGCATGCCGGCGCCCGGGGAGACGTCCGTGGGGCCGTAGGCGTCGGCGAAGCACCAGGCGCCGACCATGCGGCGGTTCTTGCCCGGGAGGGCCCGGCGGACCAGCATCGCGCGGGGCCCGCCCAGGGGGACCTCGCGGGGTTCGAGGAGTTCGGTGTCCGGGTCGGGGAGGGCGGGGTCGATCTCCCCGGCGCACACGCGCTCTTCGGCGGGGTGGGGTTCGAGATTGCTCACCCTGCCGAAAATAGCCGAGGCGGCGCCGGCTCGGGCACCGCCACGGACCGGGACCGCACCCGTGTCACCAGCGCATGTGCACGTGTTCGGCGAATCCGAAGAGGCCGTCCACGGCCACCGGGCGGCCGTCGTCGGTGTGCACGGTGCCGGTGTAGTGGCCGAAGCACTGGTGGGTGTCGTTGACGAGGACGCCGGCGTCGGTGCGGTCGACCCGCTCGTGGAAGGGGGTGAAGACGAGGTCGACCTGGTCGGAGCCGGGGGTGCGGATCCACCAGGGGGTGAGGGCGTCGTCGGGGTCGTACTCCCATTCGAGTTCCTCGCCGATCTTGGACAGGCGCCCGTCCACGCACAGGGCGTTCTCGGTCAGGCCGGTGCCCTCGGTCCACCTGCCGCCGAACTGCAGCCCCACCGTGCGGCCGTCGGTGCGGCCGGAGGCCGCGCCCCAGTTCCACCGGGTGTCGTAGGGCCAGCGGCCGCGCCCGTGGTCGAGCACCCCCCAGCCGCCCCCGAAGTCCAGGACGTCCCCTCCGAGGCGGACCGCGCCCCGGGCGGGGCGGGCGGTGTGCTTGGAGGTGTACTGGAAGCGGTCGGCGCTCCAGGGGATGACCACGTTCATGGTCTCGTGGTCCTGGGGCAGGTCCACGGTGAGGTCGCCGTGGAGCCTGCCCTCGGGGGTGTCGCAGGAGAAGCGGAGCCGTGTCGCGCCGGGCGCCTCCTGGACGAGGGCGCGCACGGGTCCGATGGCCGCGCCCGTCCCGGCGCCCAGGGTGTCGGGCAGGCGGACGCCGTGGGCGAGCGGACGCAGGGAGGTGCGGCTCACCTCGCGGCCCCCGTACTCCAGGAGGTACACCCCGACCACTCCGAGGTAGTCGATGTCGGCGACGGTGAGGGCGACCAGGTGGGTGGGGGTGGACACACACCAGTACTCCCACTTCTTGCGGCGGCCCCAGCCGGGGAGCGCGCTCCGGTGCAGGGGGGTGCGCGACCACCCCACGGCGTCGGGGTTGAGGCGGCCGTCGGGCGCGCACAGGTCGACAGGGGCGGTGATCTCCCGCTCGTGTGTTGCCATGCCCGGCAGCATAGGGGGGAGCGGGGCCGCCGGTAAGGGCCCGGCGGGCCAGGTCGGCGGCGGTGCGGCGTGCGCTGCCGCCCAAGGCGGCGGTGTCGGGCCGGTCCGTCGCGCCTCGGCCCGGGCCCCACACGGGTGTCAGGCCGGCCCCGGCCCCTCACCGAACCTGGTCGCCTGCATGCGCTGCGCGGCTGCGGACGCGTCGCCGACAGCCTCCCAGTCCTTGGGCCTACATCCCCGGAAGATGCGCTGGACCGGTGTCCATCCGACCCAGCGCGGGGGATCCCAGCCCGGAGGCGCCGCCAGGTCCGGGATGTCGAGATAGTGGTCGATCCTGACCCGGTCCCAGGCGTGCACGACCCGGCCGTCCCCGACGCACAGCCCCACGTGGCCCCAGTCCTGTCGGCGGCCGAACAACTCCCCGGTGCTGTCGTAGAAGGCGAAGGCGCCGGTCGGAGGAACTCCGGTATTCTCCCGCGCCGCATAGATCCGGGCGGACTCACCGGCGAAGTCGCCACCGAAGATCTCCACGTGGTTGGACCGTTCGTAGGCGTCCTCCACGAAGGCGAGGCAGCGCGAGGTGTAAGCGGTCGATCCGAGATGCTGTCGTGCCCAGGTGACGGCGTTGTCGGCACAGACCTGCCAGTCGTGTTCCATGGCTCCCCTGGATGAGAGAACAGGCGGTTGTGCATGTTAGCGCCGCGCCGGCGCGCAACAGAAAGGGTTTTCCGCGGGGCGGCGGGCCGAACGCCTCTGCCGAGAACCCGCGCGTGGACCGGCCCGGGCGCTCCGGACCGGGCGGGCGCGGCACCGTCTCCCGTACCCGCCCGGCGTGCCGCTACCCGCCCGCGGCCGCGGCCTCGACCGGTTGCCGGAGGATGGTGCGCATCCTCTCCGGTGCGACCCTGCGGAAGTCGCCGAGGTAGATCTCGTGGTGTTTTCCGGTCATGCGCAGCCCGTGGTCGGGGATGAACTCGTGGTGCATCCGTGCCAGGACCCCGGCCTCCCCGTCGAACGGGCCGACGTGCAGCGTCTGCACGCACCGGCCTTCCGACAGCCGCTCCAGGCGGACGTCGCCCAGGCGCGCCGGCCTGTTCCCTGCCGCCGCACGCTCGACGGCGGTGGCGAACATGTCCTGGTCGGTCCAGTCCGGGACCATGATCATCATGGTCCAGTCCCACCGGGACTTGTCGCGGGCCGCCGTGAAGGCGTCCATGTCCTCGGCCCACCACAGGCCCTCCAGGGGCATGACGACGTAGTCGCGTCCGAGCTCCCGCTTGCTGGCGAACTTCAGCTTGTAGGCCACCGGGTAGAGCGCCCCGACCGCCTCGGCGAAGGCCGGTGAGGTGTTCGGGTCCCCGCGGCCGTCGATCATCAGGTAGTGCAGGTCCGGTATCTCGGCGATCCGGAACCGTCCCCGTGGCGCCCGGTAGGCGTCGAGGGTCTTCTTGAAGTCGGTCTTGTTCGTCATCGCGTACCTGGGCCCGGACTGCGAGCCGCGGCCTTTCCGCCTCGGGAGGCTCGGGTGGGTGGGTGGGTGGAGGGTCCGGGTCCGCCGCCGGTCGGCGGCGGACCCGTCGTCAGGCGTGGGGGCCCACGGTGACGGTGTCGAAGGCCAGGCGCGGAGAGGCCTGGAGGATGCGCCCGACCCGTTCGGCCTGCTCGGCGACGGCGTCGCGCCGTGCCGGCGGGAGCGGGGCCAGGGCCTCCACGGTGATGTCGAGGTGACGGCCCGACCGCCGCTGGTGCCAGACCCCGGCCGCCAGACCGTCCACGAACAGGACGGGGTGGGTCCCGGCCTGGCCCCGGGCCAGCGCACGCCGACGGGCCGGACCGGGGAAGACCACGTCGCGCGGGTGGCAGCCCACGGTGTAGGCGTCGAAGTAGGGCAGCAGCAGGACCTCCGGGGCGGGTGCGGGAGGGGCGGCGGCGTCCCCGGCGACCTGGTAGAGGGTGGCGCCCTCCACCTCGACGGGTTCGACGAGCCCGCCCATGGACGCGAACAGCTCGACCGCCCAGCGCCTGGGCGCGGAGAGCCACTGGGCGAAGTGCTGGGGCGTGGCCGGGCCGTAGGCGCGCAGGTAACCGGTCAGCACGTGGGCGAGGGCCCGTTCGGGGTCGGCCGGAGCGGTGTCGGCCAGCCATCGGCGGGGGCTGGTGTAGGTGACCTTGCGGCCGCGCATCGGGCCGAAGCACAGGGAGCCGCGGTTGGCGAGGGTGTGGGTGGCCTGCCGCCAACGCGGCCACTTGGCCTGGAAGGCGTCCATGACGGGGTCGGCCGCCCAGGAGCCGACCCGCTCGGCCAGGGCCCCGGTGAGCTCGTCCACGGTCATCTCGGTGCCGGCGAGGACGGCGGCGGACGCCTCGACCAGTTCGTCGGTCTGCTCGGGGGTGAGCAGCGCCCCCTTGGGGGAGGGGTTGCCCGCGCGCTGGGCCGCCGAGAGCGCCGCGGTCCACAGCGGCAGCTCGCGGGTGGGCAGCAGGTGGACGGTGCCGCGCGGGCCGAAGGTCTTGACCAGCTCGTGGGTCTCCCACAGGGCGGCGCGCACATGCGTGCGGTCGGCGCCCTCCAGGCGCAGTCCGAGCGACACCTCGGCCGCCGGCATCACCTGGGCGTGGACCCCGCACATGGCGCCGACCACGTCGGCCGCGCTCGTGCCCGGGGAGGTGAGCGCATGGCGCCACAGGCGTCGTGCGGTCATGTCCTGCCAGGTGGGGGTGCCCATGGGTCTCCTCGGGGTGCTGGGGTGCGCCCCCACTCTAGGAACCGTGCAGGTCAGGAACTGTCCTCCACTCGGCGTGCGGTGACTTTCTCTGCGGCCGCGCTCGCGGACGCCCTGAGGCCGGGGGCTCCGGGTCGGCCGGGCCCTGTGGGCGACCCCGGCCGCGCAGGGCCCCGGTGCTCCTCCGTCTGCCGCTGCCGTACCCGTCCTCGGAGGCCTCAGCGGCCGTTGCGGCTACTCACCGGTCGCCTGTCCCGTCGCCGGGCGTTCGGGGGGACGCCCCTTCTGCGACGGCGGGGTGGACGGGTGCTTCGCGGAGGAGAACTGTCCCGTGGCGACCAGGACCACGACGAGCGCGAGCGGCACGATCCATCCGCTCCAGCCCAGGACCGTCGCCTGCGTGGTGTCGACGTGCTCTCCCGCCTTCGCGAACAGGAGGTAGGACCCGCCCGCCCCGTTGAACGCGGCATGCGCGAGGGCCGCGGGCCACACGGACCCCGATCGGAGCCTCAGCCAGCCGAAGACCGCGCCGATCAGAACGCACATGCCGACCATCGCGGCCAGGCCGAGCCAGCCCGGCGCATCGGGGTAGTTGTACCCGAGGAGGATGAGCGGGGCGTGCCACAGGCCCCAGATCACACCGGAGACCAGGAGGGCCGGCAGGGTGCCGAGCGGCATCAGCTTCGGGAGCAGCCACCCCCGCCACCCGAGTTCCTCGCCCAGTGCCGGGATGAGGTTGATGAACGCTGCCACGGGGAGTACGGCGAGCTGGACGGCGATGAGCGCGCCGATCGGTATCGGGATTTCGGCCGCTCCCGCGGCACCCGCCTGCTCGTCGAGGACCTGCTGGAACGCGGAGAAGTTCGCGAAGTCGGCCGGATAGACCCCCAGCAGCGCACCGACCGGGAGCGCCACCAGGACCAGAGCGATGGACACGAAGATCCCCAGCGCCCCGTAGCCGAGCAGCCCGCGGACCGGTCTCAGCGGCCACACCCCGAGTTTCCACGCCTTGTGCTTCGGCCGCTCCACGAAGAACACGACGATGAGGGCGGCGATCGCGGGGGTCGCCATCGTGGCGGTCGCCACGAGGGGGAACCAGGGGCCGGCGAGCCCGTCACCGAACCAGAGCGGGAGCGCGAGGAGCCAGGCGAGCGCGAACGCCAGGGCGGTGAACACGCCGACGGATCGCAGATCGCGGCCGTTCATGCGGGGCCCGCCCCGGGCCGCGGTCGTCTTCGGTCCGAGCTGAGGTCTGATGGTCATGGCGTCTGCCCTTCGAGGATGTGCAGGCCGGCGATGGCGCGGTCGTCGCGGAACGCGATCCGTGCCGTGTAGTCGCCCGCCTCGAACGAGAGCGGCGTGTTCGTGATCGTCACGTCGCCGGCCCGGGTGACGTCCGGCTCTCCCATGCCTTCGAGAGCTCCCGACAGGCCGACGATCTGCGCCCACGCGGCCGCGAGCGCGTCCTCCGACAGGCCGTCGCGCATGGCCGGATCGAACTGCTCGGTGACACGCGCCCATTGCCCGGAAGCGAGGTTCCCGATCACCGAGGCGGCCAGTTCGGCGGCGCCGGGGAGCGGCGTGGTGTTCATGGGTTCTCCTGTTCGGGGATCGATCGGTTTGCCGTAGCGCTGAAACGCCGCTTGCCTGCTCACGCCGAGCGCGTCGCCGATGACCTGCCACGTGGCGCCGTTCCGGCGCGCCTGCTGCACGACAGCGCGCACGACGTCGTCGGCGGCCGCCTGCATGCTCACGGCACGCCCTATCGCGTCGGCCCAGTCGTCGTCCTTCGTCAGGACGCGTGACGCGAGGAACGCGTCCAGGCGCGTCTTCACGACCTTCAGCGCATCTGTCAAATTTCCTTGCACTTGTAAAGGGTACCTTTACAAGCGGACCGCGCGCCAGGGGGTGCGCGGCGGTGTGCGGCGCCGCCCGCCCGGGTGCGTTGGCCCGCTTCTCCGGGGCGCCCGGACCCCCTCCCCGGCGGGAACGCCCCCGGTGCGCGGGGGTTTTCCGCGGTTTTCCTCCTCGGAGCCCCTTGCGGCACCTCCGGCCCACTGGTGTGGACGGACGGTTTGCCGTACGCTGGAAAGCGCTTTCACAAGGAGAGGTGGTAACAACCCATGAGTGATCACGTGCTGGGTGTCGCCATGAACGGCGTCACCGGACGCATGGGGTACCGGCAACACCTGACCAGGTCGATCCTGGCGATCCGCGAGGCCGGAGGGGTTCCCCTGCCCGACGGCTCCCGGATCATCCCCGAACCCGTGCTGGTCGGGCGCTCCGAGCGGAAACTGCGCGAGATCGCGGACCGGCACGGCATCGAGCGCTGGACCACCGACCTGGACTCGGTTCTCTCCGACGACCGGATCTCGATCTACTTCGACGCGCAGATCACGCACGCCCGCGAGGCCGCGGTGCGCGCCGCCATCGCCGCGGGCAAGCACGTCTACGTCGAGAAGCCCACCGCGAGCACGCTCAGCTCGGCGCTGGAACTGGCCAAGCTCGCCCGCGACGCGGGCGTGCGCAACGGCGTCGTCCAGGACAAGCTCTTCCTGCCCGGACTGCTCAAACTGCGCCGGCTGGTCGAGAGCGGCTTCTTCGGAAAGGTCCTTTCCGTCCGGGGTGAGTTCGGCTACTGGGTCTTCGAGGGCGACTGGCAGCCCGCGCAGCGGCCCAGCTGGAACTACCGGGCCGAGGAGGGCGGCGGCATGGTGCTGGACATGTTCCCGCACTGGCACTACGTGCTGGAGCACCTGTTCGCCCCGGTGCGCACGGTCACCGCCAAGGTGGCCACCCACATCCCGCAGCGCTGGGACGAGGAGGGGCGCGCCTACCAGGCCACCGCCGACGACTCCGCCTACGGCATCTTCGAGCTGGAGGGGGGCGTCATCGCCCAGATCAACTCCTCCTGGAACGTGCGCGTCAACCGCGACGAGCTCGTGGAGTTCCAGGTCGACGGAACCCACGGCAGCGCCGTGGCGGGGCTGCGCTCCTGCCGCTTCCAGCACCGCGCCTCCACCCCCAAGGCCGTCTGGAACCCCGACCTGGAGGACCCCGCCAGCTACCGCGAGCAGTGGGAGGAGGTTCCCGACAACACCGACTTCCCCAACGGGTTCCGCGCCCAGTGGGAGGGCTTCCTGCGGCACGTGGTCCTGGACGCCCCGTTCCCGCACGACCTGCTCTCCGGCGCGCGGGGCCTGCAGATGGCCGAGGCCGGGCTGCGCTCGGCCCAGAACGGGCACACCGTCGAACTGGACGAGGTCACCCTGACGTGAGCACACTGCGCCTGCCCTCCCCCGACGGCGCCGTCGCGCCCTACACGCTGACCGGCGCCCCCGCCGACACCTCCCCCCTGCCGCCCGCGCGCTCCCGCGTCGCCTACGCGGCGGCCCACGTGGTCGCCGACCCGGCCGCCCCCAACGCGCCCGGGGCCCCCGCCCGCCTGGACTGGGAGGCCACCCTCGCCTTCCGCCACCACCTCTGGGACCAGGGGCTGGGCGTCGCCGACGCCATGGACACGGCCCAGCGCGGCATGGGCCTGGACTGGGAGGCCACCGCCGAGCTGATCCGCAGGTCGGGGGCGGAGGCCGCCGCGCGCGGCGCCGCCCTGGCCTGCGGGGTGGGAACCGACCAGCTCGATTCTTCCCATGTCGACCTGGAAAGCGTTATCACGGCCTATGGGGAACAGCTCGACGTCGTCCAGGGCGCCGGTGCCACACCCGTCCTGATGGCCTCGCGGGCCTTGGCCGCCGTCGCCCAGGGGCCGGGGGACTACGCCAAGGCCTACGGCCGCCTGCTGCGGCGGGCGGAGCGCCCGGTCGTCCTGCACTGGCTGGGCACCGCGTTCGACCCGGCCCTGGCCGGGTACTGGGGGTTCGCCGACCCGGCCGAGGCGATCGAGCCCGTGGCCGCGCTGATCGCCGAGCACGCCGACGCGGTGGAGGGCATCAAGGTCTCCCTGCTCGACGCCGCCCTGGAGGTCCGGCTCAGACGCCTGCTCCCCGAGGGCGTGCGCCTGTACACCGGCGACGATTTCAACTACCCCGACCTGGTGCTGGGCGACGAGCAGGGCCACTCCCACGCCCTGCTCGGGATCTTCGCCGCCATCGGCCCGGCCGCCGCCCGGGCGCTCGCGGCGCTGGACGAGGGCGATACCGGCCGCTACCGCGCGCTGATGGACCCGACCGTCCCCCTGGCCCGGCACCTGTTCGCCGCGCCCACCTTCTACTACAAGACCGGCATCACCTTCCTGGCCTGGCTCAACGGCCACCAGAAGGGGTTCCACATGGTGGGCGGCCTGCACAGCGCCCGCGACCTGCCCCACCTGGCCCAGGCCCTGCGCCTGGCCGACGCCGCCGGGGTCCTCTCCGACCCCGACCTCGCCGCGGCGCGCATGCGTGCCCTGCTCCAGGTGTCGGGGGTGGACCAGTGACCACGTACCCGCCCCACGGCGCCGCCCCGGTGGTGCCCGGCGCCGTCGACGTCCCCTCCGGCCTCCCCGCGGCCGTGGACACCCCGGAGCCGGGCGACCCCCGGCTCGCGCGGCTGTCCCTGAACCAGGCCACCGTCAAGCGCTGGAGTCTGACCCAGGCGGTGGACGGGTGCCTGCGCGCCGGGCTGCCCGCCATCGGCCTGTGGCGCGAACCGGTTGCCGAGACCGGGCTCGCCAAGGCCGCTGACCTGGTGCGCCGCAGCGGTCTGCGGGTCTCGTCCTACTGCCGTGGAGGGTTCCTCACCGGTGGGGACAGGGCCGCCGCGCTGGAGGACAACCGCCGGGCCGTCGACGAGGCCGCCGAGCTGGGCGCGCCCTGCCTGGTCATGGTGGTGGGCGGCATGCCGGACGGGGACCGCGACCTCGCCGGCGTGCGCGAGCGGATGGTCGAGGCCCTGGCCGAGCTCGTCCCGTACGCGGTCGAGCGCGGTGTGCGCCTGGCCCTGGAGCCGCTGCACCCGGTGTTCTGCGCCGACCGCGCGGTGCTGTCCACCCTGGGGCAGGCCCTGGACGTGGCCGAACGCTTCGACGCCGAGGCGGCGGGCGTGGTCGTGGACGCCTACCACGTGTGGTGGGACCCGCAGGTGTGGACCCAGATCGAGCGGGCCGGGGCGGGCGGGCGCATCGCCTCCTTCCAGGCCTGTGACTGGGTGGTGCCGCTTCCGGCCGACAACCTGCTGGGCCGGGGCATGGTCGGTGACGGCCACGCCGACGTGCGCGGCCTGCGCCGGGCCGTGGACGCGGCGGGGTACGACGGGGACATCGAGGTGGAGATCTTCAACCGGCAGGTGTGGGACGCCGACGGCGACGACGTCATCGCCACCCTGGTCCGGCGTCACGTGCAGCACGTCCTGTGAGGTCCTGCGGACCTCGCCGGGGCCGCCCGTACCCGGGGCGGCCCCGATCCCTCAACAGCCAAGGAGCGGCATGAACTTCGAAGGAATCCTGTTCTTCCCCCTCACCCCCTTCGACTCCGGCGGAGGCGTCGCCGAGGCCGTGCTGGCCGAGCACGTGGCCTCGGGCGTGGAGCACGGGGCCGGCGGGGTGTTCGCGGCGTGCGGTACCGGTGAGGTGCACGCCCTGTCGGCCGCCGAGCACGCCGCGGTGGTGCGGCGGTCGGTGGAGGTCACCGCGGGGCGTGTGCCCGTGGTGGCCGGTGCGGGCGGCAGCGTCGGCACCGCGGTCGAGCAGGCCCGCGCGGCCCGGGAGCTGGGCGCGGACGCCGTCCTGCTGCTGCCCCCCTACCTGGTGGGCGCCCCGCAGCGGGGACTGGTGGAGTACGTGCGCACCGTGACCTCGGCCGTCGACATCCCGGTGATCGTCTACCAGCGCGGATCGATGGTGTTCACCCCCGAGAGCGCCGCCGAGCTGGCGGCGATCCCCACGGTGGTGGGCATCAAGGACGGGGTGGGCGACCTCGGGCGCATGCACCAGATCGTCCTGGCGGTGCGCGAGGTGCGCGGGGACGAGTTCACGTTCTTCAACGGGCTGCCCACGGCGGAGCTGACCGTGGCGGCCTACCGGGGTGTGGGTGTGCCGCTGTACTCCTCGGCGGCGTTCGCGTTCGTGCCCGAGGTGGCGAACGCGTTCTACACGGCCTTCCACGCGGGGGACCCGCTCGCGGACCGGCTGCTGTCCGGGTTCTTCGAGCCGCTGGTGCGGCTGCGCGACCGGGTGCCCGGGTACGCGGTCTCCCTGGTCAAGGCGGGGGCGCGGCTGCGCGGGGTGGAGGCGGGCGGGGTGCGGGCCCCCTTCGTCGACCCCACGGCCGAGGAGGTGGCGGCTCTGGGCGAGCTGATCGAGACGGGCCTGTCCCTGGTGAAGGAGGGCTGACGGTGCGTGTCACCGAGGTCGTGGCCCGTGCCTTCCGGCTGCCGCTGCACCGGGCTTGGGACGGCGGGGTGGACCGCAACGACGTGGTGGTGGTGCGGGTGGCCACCGACACGGGGCTGGTCGGCACGGGGTTCTCGTGGACCCCGTTGATCGGGGCCCGTGCGGTGGCGGCTCTGGTCAACGACGACCTGGGCCCGGTCCTGGCGGGGGGAGCGGCGCACCCCTCCCGGTGGGACGAGCTGCGCTGGCACCTGCGCGAGGCGGGGACCAGCGGGCTCACCCTGATGGCGCTGGCCGGGGTGGACATCGCCCTGTGGGACCTGTCCGCCCGTGCGGCGGGGGTGAGCCTGGTCGACCTGGTGGGCCGGCGCCGTGACTCGGTGGAGTCCTACGGCAGCGGGGTCAACCTCGACTACTCGCTGCCGGACCTGGTGGAGCAGGTGCGGGGCTGGGTCGGGGCGGGGCACCGGGCGGCCAAGATGAAGGTGGGCTCGGCCGAGATCTCCCGCGACGTCGAGCGCGTGGGCGCGGTGCGGGAATCGCTGGGGCCGGAACGGTTGTTGATGGTGGACGCCAACCAGCGCTGGGACGTGCCCAGGGCGGCGCGGGCGCTGCGCGCGCTGGAACCGTTCGATCCGTACTTCGTGGAGGAGCCCCTGCCCGCCGAGGACCTGGAGTCGCATGCCCGGCTGCGCGAGCGGACGGGCATCGCTTTCGCGATCGGTGAGAACCTGCGCACGGCCGCGGAGTTCGAGCGGGCCGTGGACCTCGGTGTGTGCGACGTGGCGCAGCCCAACGTGGTGCGGGTGGGCGGGGTGACCCCGTTCCTGCGGATCGCGGAGTCGATGGCGCGCCGCGGCGTGCCGGTGGCTCCGCACCTGTTGCCCGAGCTGTCGGGCCAGTTGGCGCTGTGCCTTCCCCGGGTGGCCATGGTCGAGGACATCGACCGTGCCTCCTTCGCCGCGCTGGGAGCGTTGGCCCGCCCCAGCGGGGTGGAGTTCGACCGGGGGACGGTGCGCGCCGACACCGGGCTCGGCCACGGCCTGGTGTTCGCCGACACGCTCACCCCGGTCGCGGACCCCTCCCCCTAGCACAGGGTCCGCGACCGTGCGCCGGGGCGCCCTCCGCAGGTCGGGGGGCGCCCCTGCGCGGTCATGAGCACGGGTACTCAGAGGGGGTGGGTGCGGGTGCCGATGTGCGCGGCGCCGCCCCGGCCTAGGTTCGGGGCATGCCCTACCTCCTCCTCGGCCACACCGCGATGGTCCTCCACTTCGCATTCCTCGGCTTCGTCGTCCTCGGCGGGTTCCTGGCCTGGCGATGGCCCCGGCTGTTCCGGGTGCACCTGGTGGTCGCCGCCTACGCCCTGGGCATCGTGATCGTCGACTGGCCGTGCTTCCTGACGGAGATCGAGAACTGGGCCCGGCTCAACACGGGGCGCCCGGTGATGGAGTTCGGCTTCATCGACTTCTACCTGACGGAGCGCCTGTACCCCCGCGAGCACCTCATGACCTCGCGCTGTGTGATGGCCGCCGTCGTGGCCGCGGCCTGGGCGGGTGTGTGGGTTCGCCGCCGGCGCGCCCGGTCCGGCGGCGGCGTCTCCGCACCGGCGGCCTGAGTGCGGTGACGGGCAGAACCCGGCCGGGGCCCGTACGACGGCCCCGGGATCGTTCTCCATCGGGGACGTGCGCAGTGCGGGCGCCGGGTCGAGGGTGTGGCGGGGGTCCGCCGCGGCGGCCGGTGCCCTCCAGGACCGGGCGCCCCGGACGCGGGGGCTGGTCAGGGAGTGGTGGTCTCCGTCGCTGCCTGGTCGTAGGCGCGGATGCCCGCGCTGATCGCGTGCACGGTCCACAGGTAGTACTCGTCCCAGTCGTACAGGTCGACCTCACCGGGGTCGGGGAAGGCGATTCCCAGCTCGTCGTAGGCGTTGGCCAGTGCCCAGCGCGCCGACGCCTCGTGCTCGAGGTCGTAGCCGTTGTTCTCGCTCAGGACCTTGCGCGCCCGCTCCAGGACACCAAGGGACTCGGCCTCCTCGGTCAGCCAGTCGCGGAAGCGCTGCTCGGACCAGGAACGGGCGGTGCCGGCGTCCAGCGTCTGTGCCCAGTAGGCGGGGTCGACGCCGCTGAAGCGGAAGCTGCTGAAGATGTCGGGGGAGCCGTTGGCGAAGACGAAGGCGCCGTGGTCGCCGCGCACCATCAGTCCACCGGGGAAGGCGTGCAGATCCCACCAGGATTTGCCCTGTTCGAAGTGCAGGTGGCGGTATCCGGCGTTGTCCATGCGCACGTCCATGGTGAACCCCGCGCTGTCGCGGGCGAACGCCTGCTGGGCGCGGTCGAGTTCGGCGGTGGTGATCATCCGGGGTTCGTCCACGGGTGCGGTGCGATCGGTCGGGTCGATGCCGGCGGCGCGCAGGTCGGCGTGGACGGTGTCGCGACCCACGCTGTGGCGGGCGGCCAGGGCGCGGATGTCGCGGTCCCCGCGCTGCCAGGCGGCGGCGATGTCGCGGGCGCGCTGCTCGGCGACGGCTCTGCGGGCGGTCAGGGGCGAGGTGGTGCGGTCGTTCATGGGCACAGCCTGTGTTGGACAAGACGGCATGTCCAATCACTCGTCATGTCTGATGAGTGGACACAGGGGGCATTCGGGGGTGGGTCGAGTACGCCGGAGAACGGCAATGGGCTGGTCGACGGCCCTGAGCGCAAGCGCGTTGGAGGGGTCTGCTCCCCGGTGGAGGCTGCCGGCTTCGCCGTGCGGAAACCGGTTGCGGAGGACGGCGCCCGCCAGCATGCTGGCGGGCATGCAGATCCGTGAGGCCGCTTCCGCCGACTGGCCCGCCATGTGGGCCTTCATGCGCCCCGTCATCGCCGCGGGGACGACGTTCACGTGGGAGACCGACCTCGGTCCGGAGGAGGCGCGCGAGCGGTGGTTCCCGCCCCCGCCCGGACGCACGTTCGCGGCCGTGGACGCCGACGGGACGGTGTTGGGCACCGCCAACTCCGTCCGCAACCACCGCGGGCCCGGTTCGCACATCGCGAGCGCGAGTTTCATGGTCGACCCCGCCCACGGCGGGCGCGGTGTCGGCCGTGCGCTGGCCGCCCACGTGCTGGACACGGCCCGCGCCGACGGGTTCCGCGCGATGCAGTTCAACGCGGTCGTGGAGACCAACACCCGCGCGGTCGCGCTGTGGCGCTCCCTGGGCTTCACTGTCGTGGGCACCCTGCCCGAGGGGTTCGCGCACCCCGAGCACGGCTACGTCGGCCTGCACATCATGCACCGCAGGCTCTGAGCCAGGGCCGCCGGCCCGCGTGCCGGCGGCGGCACGGACCGGTCGGGCCCGCACACGGGGCCGGGGGAGCCGGCGCCCGCCTCCGCGCCGCGCCCGTCATCCCTGCGGGAGAACTCCCGCCATGGTCAGACCGAGCATCCGGTCCGCCTCGGCGACGGGGTCGGGGTGGTGTTCCGTGGCCAGGGTGATGCCGGTGACCAGGGTGACCAGATCCTCGGCGGTCACGCCCGGGGCCACCGCTCCCGCCTCCGCGGCGCACTCCACCAGCGGTTCCCCGGCAGCGGCGAGCTCGTTCGCGCAGGTGTTCCCGTGCTCCGCGTCGGCGGAGGCCCCCATGTCGCGGAGCAGCGCCACGGCCAGTCCCCGGGTGGACGCGCCGTACTCGGTCACGGCGCGCAGCCACTCCAGGAGCGCGGTCCGGGCGTCGGCCGTGCTTCCCAGGTCCCGCGCGTGGGCGCACAGGGCCTCGATCCGTCCGCGGAAGACCGCGTCCAGCAGGGCACGGCGGTTGGGGAAGTGGCGGCGTACGGTGGCCGATCCGACCCCCGCGACGCGGGCGATCTGCTCCAAAGAGGCGTCCGCGCCGTGCGCGGCGATCTCCTCCTCGGCCACGGCGAGCAGGCGGGCGTGGTTGCGCCGGGCGTCCGCGCGCTGGGCGGGCATGGTGTCACCTCTGCGGTTGCTAAGTGGCGGGGCCCTCCGTATCTTAGCGGACAAGAAACGGCGGGCCCCGCCGTTTAGCGGTGCACACCCGAGGAGCGACCCCATGTCCACCGATTCCGCACCCGTCCTGGTCACCGGCGCCACCGGCCGCCAGGGCGGCGCCACGGCCCGCGCCCTGCTCGCAGCGGGCGTCCCCGTCCGCGCCCTGGTACGGGACCCCGCGACCGACCGGGCCAGGGCCGTCAAGGCGCTCGGCGCGGCCCTGGTCACCGGCGACCTCCGCGACCGCGACTCCGTGGCCGGGGCCGCCGAGGGGGCCCGGGCGGTCTTCTCGGTCCAGCTGCCCGAGATGAGAGGGGACTCCGTCGACTTCGAGGGCGAGGTGGCCCAGGCCGCCAACCTGATCGCGGGCGCACTGGCCGCGGGTGTGCCGCAGTTCGTGCACACGTCCGTCTCCGGAGCCGGGCAGCACACCGGCATCGCCGGATGGGACGAAGGCCGCTGGGCGGCGCTGGAGCCCTACTACACCGCCAAGACCGGGATCCAGGACCGGGTGCGGGAGGCGGGGTTCCGGCACTGGACGATCCTCAAGCCGGGCTTCTTCATGGAGAACTTCCTCCCGTCGATGGCGTTCCTGTTCCCCCGCGGCGTCGAGGGCGGCCTGGTGAGCGTGCTGAAGCCCGGGACGCCGGTGTCCCTCGTCGCCGTCGACGACATCGGCGGGGCGGCCGCCGCGGCGGTGGCCGCCCCGGAGCGGTTCCACGGGGTCGAGCTGGAGCTGGCGAGCGACCACCTGACCATGACCGAGATCGCGCGGACCCTGTCACGCGCCCTGGGGACCGAGCTGGGCGCGCCCGACATGAGCACGGAGGAGGCGGTCGCCGCGGGGATGCCGGGGATGGGGGCGTCGCACGAGTTCATGAACGTGACCGGCCAGCCCGCCCGGCCGGAGTTCGCGCGGGCCCTCGGCATCCCGCTCACGACCTTCGCGGAATGGGCGGACCGCTACCTGCGCACCGCCGGCTGACGCCGCCCGCGCATCAGCCGGACACGCGTGTGGGCCCGGCCCCGGAGGGGCGGGCCCACACCGGAGCGGTGTCGGCGGCGGGGTCAGACGGTGCCGACGGCCGGGTTCCGGGCCGACCGGCCGGGCGGCGCGGTGCTCTCCCGCTCGACCACCTCGCCCCGGACGGTGATCACGCGGGCCTCCTGGCCGGACTCCTCCTCCAGGGCGAGCACCGCGGCCCGCTCGCCCATCTCCTCCAGGGGAAGGCGCACGGTGGTCAGTGCGGGGGTGAGGTCGCGCAGGGTCGGGATGTCGTCGAAGCCCGCCACCGACAGGTCCTCGGGCACGCGCAGCCCCAGGTCGCGCAGGGCGGCCATCGCCCCGGTGGCCATCACGTCGTTGACCGCGAACAGGCAGGTGGCCCCGGTGCCGACCGCCATCAGGCGGCGGGTGGACTCGTAGCCGCCGTCGCGGGTGAACGCGCCGTGCACCACGTTGTGGTGGGCCAGCTCCAGGCCCGCGCCCGAGAGCGCCGAGTGGAACCCGTCCAGGCGCTCGCGCGCGGTCCACAGGTCGGTGGGCCCGGCCAGGATGGCGAACTCGCGGTGCCCCTGCGCGATGAGGTGGCGTGCGAGGTCGGCCGCGCCGGTGTGGTTGTCGGGCGTGACCGTGTCGGCGGGCAGCCCCTCCTGGGACACGCACGCCACCCGTCCGCCCTGGCGGCGGAACAGGCGGATCTCCTCGGCCAGGCGGCGGTTGCTCTCGTCGTCGGTCGAGCGCGATCCGACCAGTACCACCGCGCGCGCCCGGTGGGCGCGCAGTGCGGCCAGGATGCGCCCCTCCTTCTGGGCGGAGCGGCTCGTGGTGCCCAGCACCAGGACCAGTCCGCGCTCCTCGGTGTGGCGGGTGACCCCCGCCGCGATCGAGGAGAAGTAGGGGTCGGCGATGTCGTGGACGAGCAGCCCGACCAGTGAGCTGCTGTTGCGGGCGAGCGTCTGCGCCGAGGCGTTGGCCAGGTAGCCGAGTTCCTGGGCGCTCGCGGTGACCTTGTCGCGCAGCCGCTGGCTCACCTGCCTGGTGCTGCCGTTGATCACCCTGGAAGCCGTGGCCAGGGACACCCCGGCGTGTGAGGCGACCTGTTCCAGCGTCACGTAACCGGACTCCACACCGCTCCCTCTTCTGGTTCGGGCCACTGGGAAAACTCTTTCCTAGCGTAGCGGAGCCCTCGACCTGTTCACGGCCGATCGGGTCTCACGGGGTGGGGGCGGACATCTGGTCGCGCCAGGTCCGGGTGGGGTTCCAGCCGAGGGCGGTGCGGGCGGCCTCCGAGGAGAACACGGAGCGGCCGTCCGCCAGGGACGCGGCGGTCTGCGCCGTGGAGGGGTGGAAGCGGGGAAGCAGCTCGTGGACCGGGCCCTCCGCGAGCGGGTCCGGCGCGACGGCGTTGAAGACCTGGCCGCTGCGCACCCGCTCCGGCCGCTCCACCACGAGCGCGAACAGCTCGGCGGCGTCGCGCGCGTCCACGTAGTTGAACAGGGAGGTCGCGGCCAGAGCCGGGTCGGCCAGGCGCTCGGCCATGGTGTGGCCGAGCTGGGTGACCGCGCCCCGCCACTCCTCGGGGGCGACCACGTAGCCGGGGCGCACGCAGGACAGCACGCAGGTGTCGCTGGTACGCGCCAGGGAGCGCACGGTGTCCTCGATGATGGCCTTGCTCAGCCCGTAGGCGTGCCAGGGGGCGACGGGGTGCTCCTCGTCCAGCGGCAGGGCCAGGGGCCGCCAGGAGGGCGTGTTGTAGCCGTAGACGGTGGGGCTGGAGGCGGCCACCGCCGAGCGGGCCCCGTGGGCGACGGCGGCGGAGAGCACGGCCCAGGCCAGGCCGGTGTTGACCTGGAGGGTCTCCACGTCGGGGCGGGCGAAGGGCACGGCGATCCCGGCCAGGTGGACGACGGCCTCGGGTCGCGTCCGGGTGAAGGCGTCCTCCCGTCCGGCGTCGTCCAGCAGGTCGGCGACGATCCCGGTGACCCCGGCCGGGTGGTCCGCCTCGGCGGTGTCCACCGACGTGACGTCGTGGCCGCGCTCGGCCAGGGTGGCCACGACGCTGCGGCCGAGCCTCCCCGAGCCTCCGGTGACGAGGACGCGCATGGGTGATGCCTTTCTCTCGTACGGCGCGTGGGCGCCGTGGTCGTCCACAGGCCGGCGAAGGGCCTGGTCCGGCCCGCTCCGCGGGCCTACATTCGTTATAGGGGGCCGCCCGGACGGACGGCCCCGTGCTGCCCGCCCGCGGGGGGCGTCGCAGGGCCCGGGCGGCTTCCGGCGCGGGCCTGCGCCGTTCCGGCGGCCAGGGGTTGCCGGGCCGCGAGGACCCACGGTCCCACGCCCCGGCCCCCGTGGTCCCGGAATCCGGAGGCGTGCCCACCCGGCCGGGGCACGACGGCCGCCCCCGATCCCTCGGAACCCACGGCCGCCGCTCCGGCCCCGTCCGGCTCTCCCGCCCCGGGGCCTCCCGCGCTCAGTCCAGCGCGCCCACGGCCTCCGCCAGGGCCGCCGGGTCGGCGGGACGGCCGTCGCACACCGCCACGCGCAGTCCCCGCTCCAGCCGGCCGCCCCCGGGCAGGGGCAGTCGCTCCTCCCAGGCCAGGGCGGGGCCCACCCCCGGGTAGTCCGAGGCGCGCAGGAACCACGGGTCGCGGTGCCCGCCGGGCTGGACGAACAGGAGCGTCCACGGCGCACCGGAGCCGTCCTCCCCGGCCAGGGCCAGCCACGCGGCCCGGGATCCGTGCAGGGCCTCCTCGCCCCGCAGGCCCCCGGCGCCGGTGACCTCCGGGGGCCGCGCGCCCAGCGGGGCGCGCCAGAACAGCCCGCCGTACCCCGCCCCGGGCCGGCCGTTCGTGGCGGGGCTGCCGATGCTCAGGTCCCGCCCGGAGGTGTTGGCCAGTTCCACCCGCAGGTCCAGCACCCAGGTGCGGGCGTCCAGGTCCAAGGCCCGGGTGGACCGCAGCTCGCGCAGCAGTTCCGCCCCGTCGGGCCCGGTCCAGGACAGCTCCTCGACCCGTTCGGCGTCCTTCTGCACCGCCCAGGCCAGGTGCTCCTGGCGGCCGTGGTTGTCGAGCATCACCGAGCCCCGGTCGCGTACGAAGGTGCGTCCGCCCCAGAAGCTCACCCCCGAGACGTCGGGGACGGCCACGCCGACCCCCAGGTGGTGCAGGTGGTCGGCGGGCAGGTGCTCGGTGACCTCCGTGCCGCCCCGTGTGCGTACGGGGTGCAGGTAGGGGCGGGGCGAGAGCCGGGGGTCGATGTCGGCACCGTCCCGCTGGACGGCCAGGACGGCACCGTTGAGGGACAGGGACGCGGTCATGGGCGGGCCTTCGTGGTCGGTGTCGCCTCCGCGGCCCCGGGGAGCCACGCGGGTGCGAGTTCGGAGAACAGGGCGAGGTTCTGCGCGCTGCGGTGGACGAGCGCGCCGATCCCGTTGACGGTGCGGTGGGTGACGTCGTCCTCGTTCCACACCCGCTGGTGTTCGAGGGGGATCGGGGCCGGGTCCGGGGCGTGCCGGACCGCTTCCAGCACGTGCATGAACCCCCGGGTGGCCTCGGGCGGCACCAGCAGCGGAACGCCGTCGCGCAGGTGGTCGACCAGGTTCTCCAGCAGGCCCGTGCGCGGGTGGACGGTGGTGGCCGGCGCACGGCCGGGCCGGTGCAGGGTGACCCGGTCGAGGGTGTAGTCCAGCTCGATCCGGCCGCGCTCGCCGTGCACGACCAGGCGCGGCGGTTGGCTGTCGGGGGCGCACAGCGTCACCGCGAGGGTGATGACGGTTCCGTCGGCGGTGCGCAGCCGCAGGCAGGAGGTGTCGTCGCTCTCGATGGGGTGGGCGTGGAACAGCTCCAGCTCCACGTCCCGGGGCGCCTCGGTGGCGGCCCCGGCCACGGCCAGGGCGGTGGCGACCGCGTGCGCGAACGGGTTGGTGAGCGCCCCGTCCACGACGTCGCGGCCGTCCAGGTGGCGGCGCCCGGCCCAGGGGGCCCGGTCGTAGTAGGCGGAGGTGCGCTTCCAGGCGCCTTCGCCGCCGATGCCGCGCACGCGGCCCACCGTTCCCTCGGCGATCAGGTCGCGCACGGCCGTGACCGCCTGGGAGCCCAGGCTCTGGAAGCCGACCTGGCAGGCGAGCCCGGAGGCGTCGACGGCCGCGCGCAGCTGCTCGAACTCGGCCAGGCCCGCCGTGGTGGGCTTCTCCAGCAGCAGGTGGGAGCCGTGGTCCAGGGCGATCCCGGCCAGCGGCAGGTGGGTGTGGATCGGGGTGACCAGGACGGTGATCCGGGCGCCGGTCTCGTCGACGGCCCTGCCGAGGTCGTCGAACCAGGGGACCGGGCCGTGGCCCTCCAGGTCGTCCCCGGGTTCGGGCGGTCGGCTGTCGCAGACGCCCGCCAGCCGGACGAGTCCGCTCTCGCACAGGGGGAGCAGGGAGCGCAGGTGCGAGCGGCCGTGGCCGTGCAGGCCGACCAGGAGCACCGGGACGGGGCCGCCGGCGCGGCCCGCCCGTTCCTCGGCCCCGGCTCCCCGGGGCGCGGTCACCGGTCCGTCCCGAGCAGGTCGGCGATCCTCACCGGGGCCCCGGAGTCGATGGAGGCGTTCGCCGCGAGCCCGGTGAGCAGGGCATTGCCGCCGTCGGCGTGGTCGGGGCGGATGCCGTCGTCGGATCCGCCGAACAGGGAGTCGAGCATGACCTGGTCGCCTCCGCCGTGGGGGCCCTCGCCGACCGCGATCGGGATCTCCTCGGGCTCCTGCCAGTGGCGGCGCAGGAGGAGGCGGGCCGAGGTGTGGTCCTTGGGGGCGGGCATGCCGCGCACGGGGGTGGACTCGTCCTGGTGGGGGGAGGTGTGGTCGAACTCGGTCATGTCCAGTTCCAGGCGCCCCCGGCTGCCGGTGATGGAGATCCGGTAGCCCTCCCAGGGGGCGTAGGCGACCAGGTGGTAGCTCAGGCGGGCTCCGGTGTCGTAGCCGACGAGCACCGACATGTCGTCCTCGATGGTGATGCCGGGGCCGAACACGTTGAGGTCGCGCCGGTAGCCGTCCTCGTGCTCGGCGTCCAGGTACAGGGCGGTGAGGTCGGGGCTGTCGCCCATGTGCAGGGCGAAGGGGTCGGCCTCGGCGGCGGGGGAGCCGTGTCCGCGTTCGTAGTCGCCCGCGAGGCCGTGGCGGCGGCCGTTCTCGTCGCCGTAGAAGAACAGGCGGCCCCAGGCGAACACCTCGGTGGGCCGGGCGCCGATCCACCAGTTGACGAGGTCGAAGTGGTGGCTGGCCTTGTGGACGAGCAGTCCGCCGGACTGGGACTTGTCGCGGTGCCAGCGGCGGAAGTAGTCGGCACCGTGGCGCAGGTCCAGCAGCCACTCGAAGTGCACCGAGCCCACCTCGCCGATGACCCCGGAGGCGATGAGGTCGCGCAGCTGGCGGTGGACGGGGTTGTAGCGGTAGTTGAAGCCGACGGTCACCCGGCCCCCGGTGCGGGCCTGGGCCTCGTTGATGCGCCGCAGCCCTTCCAGGTCCGCGGTCATGGGCTTCTCGGTGATGGCGTCGAGGCCGGCGTCCAGCGCGGCGACGACGTAGTCGGCGTGGGTGCGGTCGACGGTGCACACGATGACCTCGTCGACCCGCTCCTCCTTCAGCATGCGGGTGAAGTCGGAGGGGGAGTAGGTCGGCACGGGGTCGAGACCGGCCTCGGTCACGATGCTGTTGTGCACGGCCATCCGGGTGGCGTTGGTGTCGCAGAGGGCGACCAGTCGTCCCTGGTCCCGGTGGGTGCCGGTCAGCGCCCGTGTGTACATCCGGGCCCGGGAACCGGTGCCGACGATCGCGTACCTGCGTGGAGTGGTGTCGTTCACATGCTGCATGGTAAACGCTTTCCAGAAAAAACGACAGGGGTCTCCTGCGACGAACTGGTCAAATCCGCGTCCCAAACCGATCACATCCACGCGTGTTCGCATGGCTACCTGGAGTGGCGTTTGGTGCGCGAAGATCCCGGGAAGCGCGTTCACCGGCCCGTTCCCGCGCTGTGAGGGGGGCGCGAACGGTAACGATCTGGGGTGTGGATCACACTTGTGGGGAAACGAATCGTTGACACCCATGTAACCCGGTGCTAGAAACTGAACATCCTAATACTTGGATAGCGCTTACCAGGGCTACTCAGCCCGGTTCTCCCCGTGTTCTCGCACACACAGCGCCCGTGCCCTCCGAGTGAGATTGGCTCCCCATGAACCCAGGACCGAACGCCACCGGTCGCCGCCTTCCGTCGGCCCTCCGGGACGGCGGCGCGCCGTGAGCGCCCTGCTCCAGCGGGGGAGGGCGGCGGCTCAGGACCAGGCCGCGCCCGCGTCGCGCCCCCGCAGCGGAAAGAGCGCGGCCCCCCGCGCCAAGCGCGAGAACCTCGCCGCCTACGGCTTCCTGGCCCCGTGGTTCATCGGCCTGGTGTTCATCACCGCGGGTCCCCTCCTGGCCTCCCTGTACTTCTCCTTCACCGACTACAACCTCATCGGTGACCACGAGTGGGTCGGCGCCGAGAACTACGAGCGGATGTTCACCGACGCCCGGCTGCACAGCGCGCTGAGGGTCACGTTCGTCTACGTGTTCGTGTCGGTGCCGCTCCAGCTCGCGCTCGCCCTCGCCCTGGCGATGGTCCTGGACCGCGGTGTGCGGGGGCTGCCCCTGTACCGGTCGGTCTACTACCTGCCCTCCCTGCTGGGCGGCAGCGTCGCCATCGCCATCCTGTGGCGCCAGGTGTTCGGCGCCGAGGGCCTGATCAACCAGGTCCTGGGGTTCTTCGGGATCCAGGGTGAGGGGTGGGTCTCCCATCCCGACTACGCGCTGGGCACGCTGATCGTGCTCAACGTGTGGACGTTCGGCGCGCCCATGGTGATCTTCCTGGCCGGCCTGCGGCAGATCCCCGCCATGTACTACGAGGCGGCCTCCGTGGACGGGGCGGGACCGGTGAGCCGGTTCTGGAACATCACCGTTCCCATGCTCACCCCGATCATCTTCTTCAACCTGGTGCTCCAGATCATCAACGCCTTCCAGACCTTCACCCAGGCGTTCATCGTCAGCGGCGGCACCGGGGGCCCCTCGGACTCCACCCTCTTCTTCACGCTCTACCTCTACCAGCGCGGCTTCGGCGCCTTCGACATGGGCTACGCCTCGGCGATGGCCTGGCTGCTGCTGATGATCATCGGAGGGTTCACCGCGGTGAACTTCCTGGCCTCCAAGTACTGGGTCTTCTATGGCGACTGAGACAACGGCCCCCGCGACCTCCACCAGGCGCCTCGGGGCCCGACGCACACGACGGCTGCTCGTCCACATCGGGCTCATCGGGTTCGGGCTGATCATGCTCTACCCGCTGCTGTGGATGCTCTCCAGCTCCTTCAAGCCGACCGCGGAGATCTTCCGCGCCCCCGGGCTCATCCCGGAGACCTTCACCCCGGGCAACTACACCGAGGGGTGGACGGCGCTCCAGTTCCCGTTCCACCACTACCTGCTCAACTCGGCGGTCGTGGTGGCCGGATCCATCATCGGCAACCTCGTCGGCTGCTCGATGGCGGCCTACGCCTTCGCCCGCCTGGAGTTCCGCGGCAAGCGGCTCTTCTTCGCGGTCATGCTCGCCACGATCATGCTGCCGATCCACGTCGTGATCGTGCCGCAGTACATCCTGTTCGCCGAGCTGGGCTGGATCAACACGTTCCTTCCGCTGATCGTGCCCAAGCTCCTGGCGACGGACGGCTTCTTCATCTTCCTGATGGTGCAGTTCATCCGCGGACTGCCCAAGGACCTGGACGAGGCGGCGCGCATCGACGGCTGCGGTCACGTGAGGATCTTCTTCCAGATCATCATGCCGCTGTCGCTGCCGGCGCTGGCCACCACCGCGATCTTCACGTTCATCTGGACCTGGAACGACTTCTTCAGCCAGCTGATCTTCCTCACCAGCCCGGACATGTACACCGTCCCGGTCGCCCTGCGCACCTTCGTCGACTCCAGCTCCCAGACGTCCTGGGGGCCGCTGTTCGCGATGTCCGTCGTGGCACTCGGCCCGGTCTTCGGATTCTTCCTGGCCGGCCAGCGATACCTGGTCAAGGGCATCGCCACCACCGGAATCAAGTAGTCGAAAGGAAATCGACCCATGTACACACCCCCTGGCGTCGGGCGCCCCCGGGCCCGCCGTCGCAGTACCCTCCTCCCCCTGGCGGCCGCGGCGACCGCGCTCGTGATGGCCGTCACGGCCTGCGGAGGAGACTCCGGCTCCGAGGACGGCGTCGTCGAACTCCGCTTCTCCTGGTGGGGCGCCGACGACCGCCACTCCACGATGCAGCAGGTCATCGACGTCTTCGAGGCCGAGAACCCCGACATCCGGATCGTCGGGGACTACACCGACTGGAGCTCCTACTGGGACCGGCTGGCCACGAGCACCGCGGCCAACGACGCTCCCGACATCCTCATGCAGGAGGAGCGGTACCTGCGCGAGTACGGTGACCGGGGTGCGCTGGCCGACCTCACCGAGTTCAGCGATGTGCTGGACCTGTCGAAGATCGACCCGCTGGTGGCCGAGAGCGGCGACCTGGACGGCCAGACCTTCGGCGCCGCCAGCGGCGTGAACGCGTACGCGATCCTCGCCGACCCGCAGGCGTTCGAGGACGCGGGCGTGGAGATGCCCGACGACGAGACGTGGACGTGGGACGACTACGTCGAGATCTCGGCGCAGATCAGCGAGGCGACCGACGGCGAGACCGTGGGCACGCAGAGCATGTCCTACAACGAGTCCGGGTTCCAGATCTTCGCCCGTCAGCGGGGCGAGAACCTGTACGCCGAGGACGGCTCGCTCGGTTTCTCCCAGGAGACCATGGCGGAGTGGTTCAGCATCACCGAGCAGCTGCTGGAGAACGGCGGCCAGCCGGGGGCGGCCGAGAGCGTGGAGATCGAGGGCGGCGGTCCCGACCAGTCGGTCCTGTCCACGAACCAGGGCGCGATGGCGCACTTCTGGACCAACCAGCTCGGCGGCATCAGCGAGTCCTCCGGCCGGGAGATCGAGCTGCTGCGCTACCCGGGCGAGTCCGAGGGGGAGCGCACGGGGATGTACTTCAAGCCCGCGATGTTCTACTCCGTCGCGGCGTCCTCCGAGCACCCGGAGGAGGCGGCCCGGTTCGTGGACTTCATGCTCAACGAGAACGCGGCGGCCGAGCTGATCCTGGCCGACCTGGGCCTGCCCGCGAACGTGGACGTGCGCGCGCACATCCTCAACTCGCTGCCGGAGGCGGACGCGCGCAGTGCCGTGTTCCTGTCCGACATCGAGGGCACGATCGTGGACGGCAACCCGCCGCCCCCGATCGGCGCCGGCCAGGTCGTGGAGATCACCAAGCGGGTCACCGACGACCTGGCGTTCGGGAACCTGACGCCCGAGGAGGCCGCGGAGCAGTTCATGTCCGAGGTGGAGGCGGCGACCGGGGGCGCCTGACCCGGATCGGTGCGAGTGGTGGCCGGGCCCGGCGGGAGATGCCTCTCCCGCCGGGCCCGGCGCCGTGTGCGGTCCTGCACGGCCCCGCAGACCGGTGCGGGCGGGGTCTCAGGGGGAGGCGGTGGCGTCGGCGCGCCGGACCTCCGACGGGGGCGCCGGTGCGCCGGGGACGGCGGTCTGGGCGATGAACGCGCCGGTGACGATGACCGCGGCGCCCAGGATCTGGACCGGGGTCAGCGCCTCGCCGAGGAGCACCCACGCCAGCACGATCGCGGTCACGACCTCCAGGTAGGCGACGGCCCCGGCGACCTGCGGGGACAGGCGCCGGATCGCGGAGACGCCGGCGAAGTAGGCGACGGCGGTGCACACCAGCCCCAGCCACAGTGCCGGGGCCCAGCCGGGCACGTGGAGACCGCCCAGGGGGACCGGGTCGGCGAGCAGGCCCCACGGGATCGTCCACGGGCGGGCGAGGGCTCCCAGGAGGACCGTGGCGACCAGGGAGCCGAAGGCGATGACGGCGAGCGGGTCGGTGTCCTCCCCCATGCTGTCGCCCAGGAGGAAGAACGTCGCCTGCGCGGCGGCGGCGCCCAGGGCCAGGGCCACGCCGATCGCGTCCAGGCGCATGCCGGCCCAGACCTCCAGCAGCAGTCCGAGCCCGGCCACGGCCAGGACGACCCCGACGACGGCGGCGGGGGAGACCCGGGTGCGGCGCACCACCCTCAGCCACAGCAGGACCAGGACCGGGCCGAGGAACTCGATGAGCAGGGCGATGCCGACGGGGATGCGGGCGACCGCGGCGAAGTACAGGGCCTGGACCCCCGCCATGGGGAAGACGCCGTAGGCCAGCACGAGCAGGGGCCGGCGGCGGGCGATCCGCCAGTGGGCGGCGGCGACGGGAAGGAGGAGGAGCGCCGCTCCGGCGACCCGCAGCCACGTGACGTGCAGGGAGTCCATCCCCGCGTCGAGGAGGGGGCGGGCGAACACGCCCGAGCCGCCGAAGGCGAGCGCTGAGCCGAGCGCGAACGCCAGCCCGGAGGGGCGGTGGCGTGCGGAGGGGGCGGACACGTGGCTGCTCCAGGGGATTCATGGGGAGATGGGATCTGGGCAGAGCATACGGTCGGCGCGTCGGCCCCGGTGGGAGGGGGCGGCGGCGCGAGGGCTGTCCGGTCCCGGCGGGAGCGTGGGTTCCCCGCCTGGCGGGCGCTGCGCGAGGGGGCCTCGTCCCCCGCTGCGGCGGGGCCGACGCGCCGGGCCTCCCGCACCCGGTGCTCCGGACGGGCCGACGGGCCTGCGGGAGACGGATGGCGGGCTCGGGCCGGCTCGAAGGTCGAGGGCCCTCGGGGAAGCCGCCGCGCCTCCTCGCGGTCAGTGCCGGGGGGCGAGGGCGGTCAGGTCGAGCTGGGCCCAGGCCACGTCGTGCCAGGCGTCGTGCTTCCAGCCCACGCGCGACATGACGCCGACGTCCTCGAAACCCAGGGCGCGGTGCAGTCCGAGGCTCGCGTCGTTGGGCAGGGTCATGCAGGCGACCGCGACCCGCATGCCGCGCTCGGCCAGGCGGGGCAGGAGGGCGCCGTACAGGGCCCGGCCCGCTCCGGTGCGGCGGCGGCCCTGCTCGAGGTAGACGCTGACCTCGCACGTGCGCCGATAGGCGGCGCGGGTGCGGAACGTGCCGCCGTAGGCGTAGCCGAGGACGCCCTCGGCGTCCTCCATGACGATCCAGGCGTGCTCGCGCTGAGCGGCGGCGATCCGCGCCGCCATCTCCTGCGCACCGGGAGGGTCGAGCTCGAAGGTGATCGCGGTGTCGGTGACGTAGGGCGCGTAGATCGCGGCGCAGACCTCGGCGTCCGCGGGGGTCGCGTCGCGGACGGTGAGGGTGGGCATCGAAGTCATGTTCATTATAGTAATCCGGGCCTGTCACTATAGTGAATACATGAGCGACGAACTGGGTTCTGCCCTCGCCCTGACCCTCAAGGAACTCCGAGGCTCCCGCGGTTTGAGCGCCTCGGCGCTGTCCGAACTCTCCGGCGTCTCACGCACCATGGTCAGCCGTATCGAGAACGGCGACGTCCAGCCCACGGCCTCCCTCCTCGGGCGCCTGTCCGCGGCGCTCGGCATCACCCTCTCCGAGTTGATCTCCCGTGCCGAACAGGGCGACCGGCGCCTGGCCCGCTCCCACGAGCAGCCCACCTGGACCGACCCCGACACCGGCTACGTGCGCCGGGCGGTCTCCCCGACCTCCGGCGGCCCGATCGAGCTGGTCGAGGTGGAGCTCCCGGCGGGCGCGAGGGTCGCCTTCCCCGTGGAGGCCTACGTCTTCACGCACCACCAGATCTGGGTCCTGGACGGCACGCTCGCCTTCCGCGAGGGCTCCGTCGAGCACCTCCTGGAGGCGGGGGACTGCCTCCAGCTGGGTCCGCCCGAGCCGTGCGAGTTCCACAATCCGGGCCGGTCCCCCTGCCGCTACCTGGTGGTCATCGCCCGGCGCGGCGCCTGAGGGACCGCCCGGGGGCACGGGCCGTGCGGTGACGGCGGACGGCCCCCGTCCCTTCGACCGGTCGGCGCCGATCGGGGTCTTCGGGCGTGGCGCGGCGCGGAGGGCGCGGGCCCGGTGCGTAGGGTGCGAGACGGCCTGGTGAGCCTCCGGGCCGAGTCGTGCTCCCGCCGCCCCCGGGGCCGGACACCCAGATCCGAAGGAAGAACCATGCGTGCTGTGAGCTTCTCCGACTACGGCGACCCGTCCGTCCTGACCGTCGTGGAGTCCGAGGTCCCCGAGCCCGGCCCCGGTCAGGTGAGGGTGGTCGTCCGCGCCGCGGGCGTCAACCCGTTCGACGTCAAGGCGCGTTCGGGGCTGATGGCGCAGGGCAGGCCGCTGCCCGCACCGCGCGTGCCGGGCCTGGAGGCCGCCGGGGTGGTGGACGCGGTCGGTGAGGGCGTCACGGGCACGGCCGTCGGCGACGCCGTCGCCGGATGGACCGCAGGCGGCGGCGGATACGCCGAGTACGCCGTGCTGTCCACCTTCACGGCCAAGCCGGAGGCGCTGACCTGGCAGGAGGCGGCGGCTCTCCCGGTGGCGGGGGAGGCCGCGGTCCGCGCGCTGCGCGTCCTGGACCCCCGGCGCGGGGAGACGCTGCTGGTCAACGGCGCCTCGGGCAGTGTCGGAGGGATCGCCGTCCAGCTCATGGTCGAGGTCGGGATCACGGTGATCGGGACGGCAGGCGGCGCGAACCTGGACCGGGTGCGCGCGCTCGGAGCGCTCGCCACCCCCTACGGGGAGGGGCTCGCCCAGCGCGTGCGGGCGCTGGCGCCCCGGGGCGTGGACGCCGTCCTGGACGCGGCCGGGCACGGGGCGCTCCCCGACGCGATCGCCCTGCGCGGCGGTACGGACCGGATCGTCACCCTCGCCGACCCGGCCGCCTTCGACCTGGGCGTCCCCTTCCTCTCCAAACCGGAGGACCAGACCGCGCAGACCCTGGAAACGCTGCTGGGGGCCGCGGCCGAGGGGCGGATCACCCCGCCCGCCTCCCGCGCGATGGGGCTGGAGGAGGCCGCGCAGGCCCACCGGGAGTGGGAGCGGAAGTCCTCCGGCAAGATCGTCCTGGTTCCCTGACGCGTCCGCTCAGGGGCGTGTCCGCGGGGAGGAGCCCGACCACGGCACTGCCGCGCCTGGATCGGCCAGGCCGACCGCCCCAAGGCCCACGGCGCTTTTCCGGACCGACAGCGTGTTCGAGAAGGGACAGGAAACAGGGCCCTGGCTCGTCCGGGCCTGCTGTCGCGTCGCGGCTGTGGGCCAGACGGCGGGCCACCTGTTCGATCACGGCCCAGCGGTTGTGTCGACGGGGCAGACCGGGCACCTGTTCGACGAAGGTTCGTCGACCGCGTGAGGGGGCCGGGCATCGGAAAGGGTTTATCTTCTCGGGTATGGATCATCAGGGGGAGTTTCGTCGGGCAGCACTTGAGTTGGGCATCCCGGACGACGAGATCAGCAGGTTCAGCCGGCACCTTCGTTTGGCGATCGGATTGTCCGGGGGCGGCGATGGTTCTCCGGTAGGCCACATCGGCGGGTTGCCCCGGCTTCCGGTGGGCATGAAGTGGCCGTCCGCCGAGGACATTCCGTTGCCGTTGTTCCTCTCCGTCGATTGTGGGGCGCTGCCGGGGGTCGACGGCTTCGACCTCCCGGCGGACGGGACACTCCTCTTCTTCGTTCACCAGGAGATGGACTTCGGCGAACTGCGGGCCGATCCGGGGCAGTACGCGCGAGTCGTGTACGTACCGGACGGCACCGAAACCGCGGTCGCAGAACCCCCCGACTCCGCATGTGTCAGCGAGCGGATCGACGTCTGCGCCGGACTCAGAGCCGATCTGCCCCTGTGGTTGGAGGAGGGCGAAGAGGACTGGCACGAGTTCTGGGAGGATCTCGAGTGGGACGACATGTCACCCTTCCAGCAGCAGCTGGCCCGGTACATGGAGCGTGAGCTGCCGCACCTGGACGAACTCCGGTCCCTGGCCTACGACCTCTGGTCGTCCGGCGCCTACCTCGCCATCGGCGGGTACGCCGATGACGAGACGACGGTCGGCAGCATCACGGCGAAGACCCTCGCCAAGGGAGAATGGCTTTCCTATCCGGACGAGGACGCTTTCCGGTTGGCGAGCGAATGGTTGCCGCTCGCCAATGAAGGACGGACCTACACGGAGTACTACACGAAATTCATGATCCGCCACGGCGACCTGGCCGCCGCTCGATGGGACAAGGCACTCACCGTGACCAATTTCGAGGCCCCGTGACCAGGTTCGACGCACCTCTACCCCCCCCGGGACGCCCAGCTCGTTCTTCACCCCTGGCAGGAAACGATCCTGTCGAGGGTGAAGAACGAGCTGAGAACGCGGTCATGAAGAGTCCTTCCTGAGCAAGCGGGGCAGGTGGGCGTGAAGGCGCTGGACCTTGACGCCTTGCCCGAGAACTCGGAGTCGTTCGCTGAGGATTTCGATCACCTGCGGCCCCGCGGGGCGCACCACGTCAGCGACCAGGCGGAGGCACGGTGGCGGAACCCGGCCGTGCTGCTGCCCGGGGTCTTCCCCCTGGGTCGGTGGGGGCCCGGGGCGGGTCGCCTACGCCGACCGGGCCGCGCCCGCGTCAGTCGAGGAGGGCCCGGGTGAACACCGGACGCTGCTCGGCGAGCCAGGTCTGGCGGCGGTCCCAGCGGTCCCAGCCTCCGGACCGCTCCAGGCCGCGGACGAACGCCTCCTCGCCGCCGTCCACGCGTGCCGCCACGAACGTCCGGGCCACGGCCGTGTACTGCTCGATCACGCCGGGGAGGGCGGCGCGGTCCCCGCGGGCGAGGCCGTAGGCGTCGGCGGCCGACCGGAGCCGGCGGGGCACGTCCGCGCCCTCGCTCCAGGTCCCGGCGGCGGAGACCGGGTCGAGGGCGGGGACCAGGTAGTAGGCCAGGGCGGCCACGTCCCACACGGGCCTTCCGGGCGCGGCGAGGTCGAAGTCGATCAGGGCCTCGGCGCGTCCGTCGCGGAAGACGAGGTTCTCCGCACAGGGGTCGTTGTGGCACAGGATCGGCCCGCCCTCGGGATCGGCCAGCCCGGCCGCCCCCGAGGCCCACGGCGCGGTGGCGTCCACGCCGACACGGGACGCGGCCTCGTGGTAGCGGCGCAGCAGCGCCGCGGCCGAGCGCAGGGCCGGCTCGGTGCGCACCCAGTCGGGGAAGGGCGGTAGGGCCACGTCGCCCTCCACGAAGGTCAGCTCCTCGCGGCCGTCCCCGCGCAGCCGGAGGGGGAGCGGGGCGCCCCGGTAGCCGGTGTCGGCCAGGGCCCGCAGGTGGGTGTGGAGGGCGGGGGACGCGGGGGTGGCGGTGCGCACGACGCGGCCGCCGTGCCGGAAGACCGTGTTCATCATCCCGCCGTCGAGCCGGTGCGCGTCTTCGCGGGTGTCGTCGTCGGGGCCGGCAGCAGCGGGCATCGCTCTCCTCGGGGTGCACGGAAAACCTGTGGCGACGGGGATGCGTCGAATCCTACGGTCGGGGTCGGTGGAGGGGGAGGGCTCGTGCCGCGTCGAAGGTCACCGCAGGAGAAGAAGGCCCTGAGCCACGCCAGGGACCGCCGCAACGACTACGGCGAGAACGACAAGAGTTCGCGCCGCAACATCCCCCTGTCCAAGCGCATCGCCAGGAGGGCCGACCGGCGGGTCGCGGCGACCGCGCTGGCCGCCGGACGCGGGGGCGCGGACGCCGACTCGGGCGCGGCTGCGCAGGAGCGGGCCGAGCGCAGGAGGCCCGGGGTGTGGCGCAAGTGGCCGGACGGGCCGCTGGGCGTGCACGTCGAGTGCGGCCTGGAGCGCCGTGCCCGGGCCGAGGGCGGGAGGGGCCGCAACGCCGACCGCCTGGGGAGACTCCGCGCGCGGTTGCGCCGACCGGGCCGCTGACCCGGTCCCGGGCGGAGGGCTCCGGGACGTGCGGAGGAAGGCCGGGAGGGTTTTCCACAGCCGCACCCGAACCCGTGTTCGCTCCACTACTCTGGGTCCCGAAAGCAGTCGAGCCCGACAGGTGCTACCAACACCGGCGCCGGGCTCTGACCCCCAACCTGGTCTCATCAGGAAGGCGGCTAGTGGTGGAGTGTATCCAACTCGGCCCCGATGTCACGGCCATATCCCGCATGTCGTCTCCTTCGGACACGGCGACGCAGGCGTCGCAGCCCCCGCCGGGGCCCGTCGGTCCGCGCCGGCGCACCCCGGGCGCCATGCGCGGTATCGGCTTCATGCCCTCGCTCTGGATCACCGACGCCCTCAGGGCGGGCCTGCTGCCCAGCACCCGCGCGCACACCGTCGCGGCGATCATCGCCGACGCCGCCGACGCGGACGGGCGCTGGTGCTACCTGTACCTCGACACGATCGCGGAGCGCTCCGGCGGGACGATGAGCGCCTCCACCGTCAAACGGGCGCTCCACGACCTCGTCGGCGCGGGCCTGGTGCGCAGGCTCGGCCCGTCGCAGGCGCGCCTGTTCTTCCGCGCCGACATCGCCGCCGGGCGCCGGTGGCCCGACCGGCTCCCGCCGGTGCTGGAGCTGCTGATCCCGGCGCAGGCGTACACCGCCCAGGCGCTGGAGGAGGTCAACCGCGTGCGCCGGGTGCTGGGGGAGGAGCCGTTGTCCCCGGCCTCCCGCCCCTATCCTCCGGTGCGAACGACCGTTCATCCTGACCTGGCCGACAGGTCGGAACGACCTGCAGACCTTTCCCCTGTAGACCCCTCCCCGATCCGGCGCTCCGTCCGCGGGAGCGCCACCACAGGGCGGGTGGCCGCCCGGGCGTACGCGCGAGGGGTCCGTCCCCTGCCGGTGCAAGCGCCCGTGGTCGGCCCGGGAGGGGTCCCCGGCCCCGCGCCGGACACGGGGACGCCCGGTGCGCCGACGCGCGACGGTCCTCCGGAACGGAGGCCGGACCCCGCACCGGAAAGGGTGACCGCCCCGGGGCCGCGAGGGCTCGCCCGGAGCCTCCTCGCCCGGATACCGGACTCGGTGCTGCGCCGCCCCGGACCGGACCGCGAGGCCCTGGCCGGTGCCCTCGACCGGCTCGCCGGACAGGGGATGCGCACGGCCGAGCTGGGCGCGCTGCTGGAGGGCGCGGAGACCCTGCGCAGCCCGTTCCCGGCGCTCATGCGCCGCCTGGGCGGCGTGGAGGACGCGCGCGGGTTCCTGGACGGCCGCCTCGGCGCGGGCGTGCGGCGCGGCGGAGGCGCCCCGGCCCCGCCGTGGGCTCCCGCGCCGCGCACGGCCCGGCTCGCGCAGGGGGTACCCGATCCCCGGCGCCCGGACGACGGGGACGCGTTCGCCGAGCCGCCCGGGTTCGCCGTCGGCCCCGACGGCGCGGCGCCGCGCACCTGCCCCGACCACCCGGGCGTGCGCAACGTCCCGGGCGGGAGCTGCCGTGTGTGCGGCGGGGCCTGCCGGAGCGTGCCCGGCGAGATCCTCCACCCGCACCGGGGCCCCGGTGCGGGGGCGGCCCGCACGGGCGGTGATCCGCCCGGGAGTCCCGCCGGGCCCGAGGGGTCCGAGGGGCCCGAGGGGCCTGTGCGGGCCGCGGAGGACCCGCCCGGGGTCCTGCTGGACGGTCCTGACACCGGCGGCGCCGGGGAGGCCGGGGAGACGGATCCCGCGGTCCTCGCGCTCATGCGCGCCTCCCTCTCCGGGGACCGCCGCGAACCGGTGCGCCCACCCGGGCGGCAGGGCCGCGCGCCCACGCCCGCGGCCCGTGCCGCGGTCGACTCCGTGCGCCGCCGGCTGGACCTCCTCCGCGGACGGGCCGCCGGGTGAGGGGCGTCGGGGAGGGCGGCGGCGCCCCCTGCGCTCGCGGGCGCGGCTCAGACCTGCGGCACGGGGACCGGGCGGGACCCCTGGGCCAGCGACTCCGCGCCGGCCACACCCACCAGGGAGGCCGCCACGGCGTCGCGCACCGGCACCAGGGGCGGTGCGCCGTGCAGGACCGTGTCGCGAAAGCCCCGCAGCAGCAGGACCGTTCCCTCGGTCCCGCGCTCCAGGGGCTCGCCGTCCAGGGTCACCGGAGGCGGTACACGCTCCTCCTCGCGCGTCACGCCGTCCTCCTGCGTCCAGCCCTCCTGGCGGACCCGCACCGACCAGGCCCGGTCGCCCCCGGCGCGCACCGACTCGGCCAGTCCCCGGGTTCCGCGCACCGACACCCAGCTCCAGTGGCTGTCGGACTCGCCCTGGAGGAACCCGTTGCGGGTGATGGCCAGCGCCCCCGTGGACAGGCGCACCACCATGGTGGAGGCCTCGCGCGGAGAGGCCTCGTCCACGCCGAAGGCGGTGACCTCGACGGGACGCGCCCCGGTGATCGCCAGGATCGGGGACAGCGAGTGGGTGCAGTACGCGGTCGGGGGGATCCTGCCGCGCCAGTGCGCGGGGTCGCCGATCAGAGCCGCCCGCGCCTCGGGCGACATCCCGTGCAGGTAGTCGGCCTCCACCAGGCTGATCCGGCCGACCTCTCCCGCCTCCACCGCCTCGCGCAGGAGCCGCACGTGCGGGTGGAGCACGTAGTTCTCGGCGAAGGAGTAGGTGGCTCGGGAGCGGTCGGCGGCCTCGACCAGGGCCCGGCCCTCCTCGGCACTCGCGCAGGCGGCGGCCTCGGAGAGCACGTGGACGCCGTGTTCGAGGAAGGCGGTCGCCAGCGGGGCGTGGGCGTCGAAGTCGTTGGCGAGCACCACCCCGTCCAGGCGGTGGCCGGGGTCCAGCAGGTCCTGCCAGCGGTCGACGGCGACCGCGCCGGGCAGCAGCTCGCGCGCCCGCCGTCGCGGTTCGGCCTCGCGGTCGCAGACCGCGACCACGTCGATGCCCGCCCTGGCGGCCCACACCGCCAGGTGCAGCCCCATTCCCAGTCCCACCACTCCCATGCGCATGGGGGCATCCTCCCGGGAGCCGCCGGGGCGGACAACGGGTTTTCCCCGCCGACGAACGGCAACCGCCCCTCGGGGGGGTGTCCGCCCGGAAACCAGCGGTACCCGCTGCCCCGGTTCGGTCGGTCTCCGGCCGGGGCACCGCATGGCAGAGCAACGCGTATTCGCTGTCACTGCGCCGGACGGGACCGTCACGGGCGGGGCGGTGATGCCTGGCCCCGGGCGGATACCGCCCGGGGCCAGGCATCGTGGAAGCGGGCGGCCTGTTCGCGCAGAGCTGTCACCATCGTCTGTGCCTGGGCGGAGGGGCGTGCCCGGGTGAGGGCGACGGTCGCCCGGCCAGTCCAGTCGCTGTCGGTGACGGTCACGGCGCCCACACCTGGCGGCAGGACCGGTAGGGCCAGGTCGGGGACAACCGTGATGCCCAGCCCGGCTGCGACCAGCCCGAGGCGTGTGGACCAGCCGCGCGCGGTGTGGGCGATGTGGGGGTCGGCCAGTGTCGGCCAGGCCCCGAACTGCGGTTCGCCCGCCGCGCCCGTCCCGGCGATCCAGTGCTCTTGTCCCAGGTCCGGCACGGTGACGCCGGCCCGGCCCGCGAACCGGTGCGTGTCCGCCACGGCCACCAGGAGATCGCCGCTGAGCACCGCGGTCTGCCTGAGCTCGCTCAGGTCGTAGTCCGGCAGGTCCCGGCCGACCCCGACGATCACCACGTCCAGCCGACCGGTCCGCAGCCTCCGGAGCAGGGCGGGTGAGGAGGCCTCCTCCAGGACCATGGCGAGGCCCGGATGGGCGGACCCGACTTGTGCCATCGCACGGGGGACCAACGCCATGGCGGCGGTGGGGTAGGCGCCGACCGTGAGACGGCCCGCGAGCGGATCGCGCAGCCCGGCCAGTTCGACCTCGGTCGCCGCCAGGTCGGCGAGGACCTCGGCCGCGCGCCGTACGAGGATCCGGCCTGCCGGAGTGAGTGCTGCGCCGCGTCCCCTGCGGTCGAAGAGCGGCGCCCCGGCCGCCGCCTCCATCGCGGCCACCTGCCGGGAGACGGCCGACTGCGTGTAGCCGAGCATCTCGCCGGCCCGGGTGAACGATCCCGTGGCGGCGACCTGGTGGACGACGCGGAGACCAGTGAGGGTGAATTCAGCCATGGCCGGAAATTAGCATGCGTGTAGCTCATGGAAGTGATGCCGAACCATCGTTGGACGTCATGGCTGGGAGAGGGCAGGCTGGTGCCATGACAGAGAAACCCACGCGTGACGAATTGGTGGCGCGCCTGGTTCGCGCCGGCGAGCTTGAGGTATCGGGCGAGGATCTCGCCGAGGCCGCGGCGTACTTCGACACGGAGGGGTTCCGCTTCCACGGGCCGGACGGGTTCGAGTCCGACTTCGCGGGACTCAGCGCCTACTTCGCGTCAGTGCGCGAGGCCTTCGACGACCGGTCCATCCGGCGCGGCGTCGTGGTGGCCGAAGGCGACCACCTGGCCTGCCAGACCTGGATCGAGGGCACCTTCGTCCGTGAGTTCACCCAGTCGCCGGTCGGCCCGCTGCCGCCCAATGGCGAACGCGTCGTGTTCGACCTGATCAACATCTTCCGCTTCGACCGCCGGGGCCGCCTCGTCGAGGAGTGGGTGCGTATGGACAACCGCCACCTCCTGCGCCAGCTGGGTGCCGGGGAGAGCTGTGCCGACAACCATCCGGGTTCGGCGGTGCCCAGCAGCTGAGAGGACGCTGCCGGCGGCAGGAACACCGCGGCAGGGGTGACCGTCCGGAGCAGCCGACGGCAGAGGTCGGGAAGCACCGATGCGCCCAAAAGTATGTTTACGTCAAGGCAATACACTGGCAACACCACGGGTGGACAGGGCCTGTATGAGCCCATGGCCCCGTCTCCTCGAACCGATTCCTCCGACGATCGAGGTTCCCGGCACAACGGCGTGCGGGGTGCCCGTTCCAGCAGTGAGAAGGGAACGCACTCGCATGCCGTTTTCCGATGGTGCCCGCAGCGGGCACCACCCGGGGGTCCGAAGCGCGTACGAGCACGTGGTGCGGCGCAACCCCGACGAGCCCGAGTTCCAGCAGGCCGTCCTGGAGGTGCTCGACAGCCTCTCGCCCGCCCTCTCCCGCCACTCCGAATACGCCGACCAGCGCATCCTGGAGCGCCTCTGCGAACCCGAACGCCAGGTCATCTTCCGGGTGCCGTGGCGCGACGACCAGGGCAACGTGCACGTCAACCGTGGTTTCCGGGTGGAGTTCAACAGCGCGTTGGGCCCCTACAAGGGCGGGCTGCGCTTCCACCCCAGCGTGAACCTCGGGGTGATCAAGTTCCTGGGCTTCGAGCAGATCTTCAAGAACGCCCTCACCGGCATGAGCATCGGCGGCGGCAAGGGCGGCAGCGACTTCGACCCCAAGGGGCGCTCCGACAACGAGATCGAGCGGTTCTGCCAGTCGTTCATGACCGAGCTCCACCGCCACCTGGGCGAGCACACCGACGTCCCGGCCGGGGACATCGGGGTGGGCGGCCGCGAGATCGGCTACCTGTTCGGCCAGTACCGGCGCCTCGCCAACCGGTGGGAGGCCGGGGTCATCACCGGCAAGGGCCTGGAGTGGGGTGGTTCGCGCGTCCGTACCGAGGCCACGGGGTACGGGAACGTGCTGTTCACCCAGCGGATGCTGGAGCGCTCGGGCAGGAGCCTGGACGGCCGGCGCGTGGTGGTGTCCGGTTCGGGCAACGTGGCGATCTACTCGGTGGAGAAGGCCCAGCAGCTGGGCGCCACCGTGGTCGCCTGCTCCGACTCCGGCGGCTACGTCGTGGACGAGAAGGGCATCGACCTCGACCTGCTCAAGCAGATCAAGGAGGTGGAGCGGGCCCGGATCTCCGAGTACGCCGAGCGGCGCGGCGACGCCCGCTACGTGGAGGGCGGCAACGTGTGGGACGTGCCCTGCGACGTGGCGCTGCCCTCCGCCACCCAGAACGAGCTGGACGCGGCATCGGCGCGCACCCTGGTCCGCAACGGCGTCCTGGCGGTGGCCGAGGGCGCGAATATGCCCACCACCCCCGAGGCCGTCCAGGTGCTGCGCGAGGCCGGTGTGCTGTTCGCGCCGGGCAAGGCCGCCAACGCCGGCGGCGTGGCGACCAGCGTCCTGGAGATGCGGCAGAACGCGCGGCGCACGTCGTGGTCGTTCGAGCACGCCGAGGCCGAGCTGGCCGAGGTGATGACGGGGATCCACGACCGGTGCGAGGAGGCCGCCGAGAGGTACGGCGCCCCGGGCGACTACGTGCTCGGTGCGAACGTGGCCGGGTTCGAGCGTGTGGCGGGCGCGATGCTCGCCCAGGGCCTGATCTAGGCACCGCCTCCGTCCGGGGCCTGGGAAAGGCCCCAGGACGGAGGCGGCGGCCCTCCTGCTCCGGTCGGGCGGCAAACCCGCCGGAGCAGGAGGACCCGCCCCCGTGCCGACCGGTCGGGCGGACCGGGGAGACGGCCGGGCACGGAGGAGCGCGCGACCGCCCCCGGGACCGCGCCGGGGACGCGGCCAGGTCTCAGGCCGCGGACCGCTGGTCGGCCGGGCGCCTGCGCAGTTCCGGGCGGATGACGGCGGGCGGGTCGTAGGAGACGTCGAGGGGGCCGATGTCGGTCCCGGGCGCGACGATGTCGTCGATCCTGTCGAGGACGCCGTCGCCGAGTACGGCGCCGGCACCCGCCAGCAGGTCCTCCAGCTGTTCCATGGTGCGGGGGCCGATGATGGCGGAGCTGACGTCGGGGTGGGCGGCGACGAAGGCCATCGCCAGGTGGGCCAGGGACATCCCGGCCTCCTCGGCCACCACGATGAGCTGTTCGACGGCGTCGAGCTTGCGCTCGTCGGTCAGGTGCTCGGGCATCCAGTGCATCCTGGCGTTCTCCACGGGGGAGGCGCCCTTGCGGTAGCGGCCGGTCAGCAGGCCCGAGGACAGCGGCCCCCAGGTCAGCACGCCCAGGCCGTAGCGGCGGCAGAGCGGCAGGACCTCCCGCTCGATCCCGCGGTTGAGGATGGAGTACGTGGGCTGCTCGGTGCGCAGCCGCTGGAGTGCGCGCCGCTCGGCCACCCACTGCGCCTCCACGATCTCCGAGGGCGGCAGGTTCGAGGAGCCGACGACGCGGACCTTGCCGCTGCGCACCAGGTCGGTCAGCGCCGAGAGCGTCTCCTCGATGTCGGTCCGGGGGTCGGGGTGGTGGAGCTGGTAGAGGTCGATGTAGTCGGTGCGGAGGCGCCGCAGCGAGTGCTCGACCTCGGCGATGATCCAGCGCCGGGAGCTGCCGTACCGGTTGGGGCCCTCACCCATCCGGCCGTTGACCTTGGTGGCCAGCACGACCTCGTCGCGTCGGCCCTTGAGGGCCTTGCCGACGATCTCCTCGGTCTCGCTGTAGCCGTACACGTCGGCGGTGTCGACGAAGTTGACGCCGGCGTCCAGTGCCCGGTGGGTCATACGGATGCATTCGTCGTGGTCGGGGTTGCCCACCCGGCCGAACATCATGGTGCCCAGGCAGTAGGCACTGACCTCGATGCCGGTGCGCCCCAGCTCGCGCGTTCTCACAGTGATCCGGTTCCTCTTCCTTTCCGGCAGCCGCACGGCACACGCCTGCGGCGGCGACGCTCCCGTGCCCGCTCCGGGCGGGCACGGGGGCCGGGGCGGGGGGGGGGGGGCGCCCCCCCCCCCCCCCCCCCCCCCCCCGGCCCGGGGGGGGGGGGGGCGCGACCGCC
>NZ_JBEXSY010000013.1:0-143024 GCF_040613895.1 Nocardiopsis sp. NPDC006198
CGACGCCCCGATCTCGGGCCACTGGTTCTCGGCCCAGTTCCAGGAGCTGCTGGACAACGCCTACCCGCCGCTGAACTGACGCCTCCCCGCCCCTCCGAGGTGCCGAGGAGGACAACCGAACAGGACGCCCGTCCGCTCACCGAGCGGGCGGGCGTCCGCCACGGGAGCCCCGGGCGGCGCCCGGGGCGCGGCTCACGCTGATCCGGGGGCCGGCCCGCCGCTGGAGGCGCGTGCGACGAACTCGAAGCCCAGGACCTCGTGCACGGGGTCGTCGTTCACGGTGCGGCCCGCGAGGATCTCCACCACGCGCCGCGCCATGGCCTCCGTGGGCTGCTGCACCGTGGTCAGGGCGGGGATCGACACCAGGCAGTTGCGGGTGCCGTCGAACCCCACGACGGCCAGGTCGTCGGGGACCGTCAGTCCCGCCCGGTGGGCCGCGTACAGGACGCCGAACGCCTGCTCGTCGGTGGTGCAGTAGACGGCACGCGGCCGGTCCGCCCCGCTCAGCAGCGCGTAGGCGGACTCCGCGGCGTCGTGCCGTGAGATCTCCGAGCGGATCGTCCACGCACGCACGCCCTCCGCGCCCGCGACCGCCCTGTCGAAGCCCGCCCGGTGCTGCCGCGCCCCGGTGGACTCGACCGGGCCGTTGAGCAGCACGATGCTCCCGTAGCCGTGCGCCAGGAGGTGCTCGGTGGCCCGCTGGGCGGCGGCCTCGTAGTCGATGGTGATCGACGAGGCGCGCTCGCGGTCCGAGATCGGGTGCAGCGCGACGACGGGGATGCCGGCCTCGAAGAACTCGCCGAGGTCGGGTTCGTCGCACACCGAGACCAGCACGACCGAGTCGACCTGGCGCTCGACGAGCGAGCGGGTGTGGCGGCGCTCCTGCTCCGCCGAGAGCGCGGAGTCGGCGATGAGCAGCAGGTTGCCCCGGACCCCCGCGGCGTCCTCGATGGCGCGGGCCAGTTCCGCGAAGTAGGGGTTGCAGATGTCGGGCACGATCAGCCCGATCGAGTGCGTCCGGCCGCTGGAGAGGGAGCGCGCCAGCGCGTTCGGCCGGTAGCCGAGCTCGGCCGCCGCGTCGAGGACCTTCTGCCGGGTCGCCGGGGCCACCCCGCGCGGTCCGTCGTTGAACACGTAGGAGACCACGGCGGTGGAGGTACCCGCCCGTCGCGCGACGTCCCGTGCTGTCGCCATGCGGCACCAGTCCCTTCCGTTCTCCCTAGCGTGAGGGTAGCCGTCCCCGCGGGCGGCCCGGGTGCGGGGCCGCCCGGAGGGCGCCGGGTCACGAATCAGGCCCCCGACCTTGTCATTTACCGTTCACATGAGGTTTGCTAGCTTATATCTAAGCGCATAGATCGCTGACTTCCCGGTGAAGGCCTCCGCGACCCAGCAGTGCCGTGCGAGCCGGAACCCGCCTCGAAAGGTCACCGTCCATGAGAAAACGACAGAGAGTCCTGGCGTCCGTCGCCGGAGCGGCATCCCTGGCACTGATCGCGGCCTGCTCCCCGGGCTCCGGTGACGGGGGCGGGGACGGGACGATCCAGTTCCTCGGCCCGGAGGACCCGGCCTTCTTCGAGCCCCTCATCGAGGCCTTCGAGGCCTCCCACGAGGGCTACACCGTCGAGTACACCCAGGTGCCCTTCGACCAGTACAACAGCACGGTCCAGCAGCGGCTCTCCGCGGGCGACGAGTCCATCGACGTCTACGCGGTCGACCAGCCCCGCGTGCCGTGGATGGCCGCCCAGGGGCTCCTGGAGGACCTCTCCGACCTGGAGGACCGCGCCCGCGAGGCCACCACGGAGGGCCAGTACTCCACCGGGATCCACCAGGACAAGCTCTGGGCCCTGCCCGTGTGGAACTCCACGCAGCTGATGTTCGTCAACCAGGACGCCCTCGCCGCCGCCGACATCGAGGGACCGGGCACCGACCCCTCCGAGCGCTGGACGTGGGAGCAGACCGCGGAGGCGGCCGAGGCGGCCCAGGAGGCCGGCACCGAGTGGGGCCTGCTCCTGGAGCAGACCGACTTCTACTACCAGCTCCAGCCGCTCATGGAGTCCAAGGGCGGCGGGAGCGGGGTCGTCGGCGAGGACATGCTCGACCAGGACGTCGCCAACGCCGAGTGGGTCGAGGCCATGGAGTGGTTCGGCGCGACCTTCGAGGACGGGCTCTCCCCGCGGGGCGTCGGCACCTTCGAGACCAGCCCCCTCTTCTCCGGCGGGGACGTCGCCTTCTTCGTCGGCGGCCCCTGGGACCTGGGGGAGTTCGCCGACTCCGACGTGGACTGGACGGTCGCGCCGATGCCCTACTTCGAGGGCGGCGAGGAGGTCACCCCCTCCGGGTCGTGGTCCTGGGGCGTCAACCCCGCCTCGCAGGCCAAGGACGCCGCACGCCTGTTCCTGGAGTACGCGGCGCTGGACCCCGCCGGCAACCTCGCCAGCACCGAGCGCCAGACGATCATCCCGGCCAACACCGAGGCCGCCGAGGAGTACCTGCCGCGCATGGACGCCCTGGCGGGCGACCGGAGCGCCGGAGCCGCCGACCTCATCTCCCACGAGGTGGCCAACACCGGGGTGGTGCGGCCCGTCACGGTCGGCTACGCCCAGTTCGAGGAGGTCATGAACACGGCCTTCGCGGACATCCGCAACGGCTCCGACGCCGCGTCCCGGCTGGAACAGGCCGGGGAGCAGCTCGAAGACGCCTGGGCCCCGCTGCGATGAGCGGTCCCTCCACACGGGCCGGGGACGGCGGGCGGGCCGTGAGCGCCCGCCCCCGGCCCGGCCACTACCGGCGCCCGTGGTGGCGCGGGACCGCGGCGGTCGCGCTCGCGTTCCTGCTGCCCTCGCTGGTGGCGCTCACCCTCCTGCGGCTGCTGCCCGGCGCGACGGCCCTCTGGGAGAGCCTGCACCACACCTCCCTGCTGTCCGGCAGGAGCTTCGTCGGACTCGGCAACTACCTCGACCTGTTCGCCAACGCCGACTTCCGCGGAGCGGTGGCGGTGACCCTGCTCTTCACCCTGGTGGTGAACCCGCTGCAGGTGGCGGTCTCCGTCGCGCTGGCGGTGCTGTACACGCGCCGCCGCATGGCCGGCTCCAAGGTGTGGCGTGCGCTGGTGATCCTGCCGATCGCCACCCCGCCCGCGGTCTCCGCCGTGGTCTGGAGCGTGATCTTCCGTCCCGAGGGCGGGCTCGCCAACGCCCTGCTGGCGGTGGTCGGACTGCCCCCTCAGGGGTTCCTGACCTCGCCCGACCAGGCGCTGGCCTCGATCATCGTCCTGCTGTCGTGGATCGGGGTCGGCTACTGGATGCTGTTCCTCATCGCGGGGATCAACGACATCCCGGCCGAACTCTACGAGGCGGCGGAGCTGGACGGGGCGTCGCCGGTGCGCGCGTTCCTCAACGTCACCCTGCCGATGCTGCGCAGGCCGCTCTCGTTCGTCCTGGTCGCGGCCACCGTCTCCAACCTGCTGGTCTTCGCGCCCGTGCAGATCCTCACCGGGGGCGGGCCGGAGGGGTCCACGAACCTCCTCATGTACGACATCTACTCCCGCGCCTACTCGCTCGGCGACATGGGGCGCGCCCAGGCGGAGGTGGTCGTGCTGGTGGTGATCACCCTCGTGATCGTCGCCGTCCAGTTCCGCATGCTGCGAAGTGAGGACTGAGCGATGCCGACGAACACCTCCTCCGGCCCCGGGGCGCCGGCCGCCCGGGCGGACCGCCCCGCAGGGCGGACACGGCGGCGCCCCCGCACACGGAGGGCCCTGATCACCGCCACGGGCGCCGTGGTGGGACTCGTCTTCGTGGTCCCTCTGCTCTGGGTGCTCACCAACTCCCTCAGGCCGAGCGCCGACACGTTCCGCTTCCTGTCGCCGGTCGGCTGGGAGACCTTCCTGACCCTGACACCGGCCCTCGACAACTACACGGCCCTGGTGGGGACGGGCCTGGGCCGGGGCATCCTCAACTCGCTGCTCATCAGCGCGGTCACGGTCGTGGTGGGGCTGGTGCTGTGCGCCACGGCCGCGTTCGGGCTCTCCGCGCTGCGGTTCCGCGGCCAGGGCGCGGTGTTCGCGGTGATCGTGGTCAGCTTCCTGATCCCGTTCGACGCGATCGCCATCCCGCTCGCGGACCTGTTCCGCGACTGGAACCTCCAGAACACCTTCACGGGGCTGATCCTGCCCGGCCTCGGCAACGGCATGGCGATCTTCATGCTGCGCAACTTCTTCCTCGCCATCCCGGAGGAACTGGTGGAGGCCGGCCGCCTGGACGGCCTCAGCTGGTGGGGCGTGTTCTGGCGGATCTACCTGCCCCTGTCCAGGCCCGCGCTCATGGGGGCGGGCCTGATGCTGTTCCTGTTCCAGTGGCAGGCCTACGTGTGGCCGCTGCTCATGGGGACGGACGCCGAGCACGTCGTCGGCCCCGTCGCCCTGGCCAACATGCAGGGCCAGTTCAGCGTGGACTACGGCCTGATGTTCGCCGGGTCCGTGGTGCTGATCCTGGTGCCGCTGGTCGTGATCCTCTCCCTCCAGAAGTACTTCATCCAGTCCGTCTCGACCTCGGGGCTCAAGTGAGCCCGTCGAACCACACGAAAGGCTCCTCCATGCCCGCCGCCCCTACCGCCCGCTCCGTCGTCCTGGACACCGACATCGGAACGGACGTGGACGACGCCATGGCGCTCGCCCTGCTCCTCGGACTGCCGGGGGTGGACCTGCTCGGGGTCGCGACGGTGTACGGGGACACCGCGCTGCGCGCGCGGCTGGCCCGGCGCTACGGTGCCCTGGCCGGGCTCGCCCTGTCGGTACGCGCCGGGGAGGGGAAGCCGCTCTCCGGCCGCGAGGTGTGGTGGGCGGGGCACGAGGGGTCGCTGCACACGGGCCTGGACGGGGAGGCCTACGAGGACGGGTCCGCCGTCGAGTGGCTGGTCCGCACGGTGGCCGAGCGGCCCGGGGAGGTCGACGTCCTCGCCATCGGTCCGCTGACCAACATCGCCCTGGCGCTGGAGGCCGATCCCGGCTTCGCGGAGAACGTGCGCACCCTGTGGGTGATGGGCGGCGCGTTCGACGACGTCGAGAGGACCGAGCACAACTTCCGGAGCGACGCCCTGGCCGCGCACCGGGTCTTCTCCTCGGGCATCCGCGCCGTGGTCACCGGCCTGGAGGTCACACGCAGGGTGAAGGTGCTGGAGCCGCACCTGCGCCGTCTCGGGGCCGCGGGCGCGCTCGGCGGCGCGCTGGCCGCCGACATCGACCAGTGGTGGAAGTTCTGGGACGAGCAGTGGAACGTGCCCCACGACCCGGTGGCGGTCCTGAGCATGGTCAGACCGGAGCTGTTCACACTGTCCGAGCCGGGCACGGTCCTGATCGAGACGGAGGGGGAGGACGCCGGGGCGAGCGTCTTCAGGCCCGGCGGCGGCGGTCGGACCCGCCTGGTCCGGGACCTGGACACGGCCGAGGTCCCGGAGGAGATCGTGCGGGGGATCGTCGCGGCGGGAACCGGGCGCGAGCCGGCGGCGGCAGAGGCCTGAAGCCGCCCGGGCTCCCCGGGAGGGGATGACGGGGGCCTGTGCGTCCGGGGCCGCTGCGTTCCACGGCCACCGGGTGCGGGCCCCCGTGCTGCGGGGGAGCGCCACGCGCGGGCCCCGGTGCCGCGGCCTCAGGCCGCCCCGAGGGCGGTGGCCAGGTTGTCGAGGCTCTTCGCCTCCAGGTCGAACGCGTCCGCCGCCCCGGGCGGGTCCCCGACGGGGCGTTCGACGTAGGCGGTCCTCATGCCCACCGCCTGGGCGCCCCGGAGGTCCCAGGCGTGGGCGGCGACCATGAGCAGGCGTTCCGGCGCGCAGCCCGCGTTGGCGATCGCGAGCCGGTAGACGTCGGGACGGGGCTTGTAGCTGCGCGCCTCCTCGGCCGAGAGCACCTGGTGCCAGCGCAGACCGGCGTGGGCGCCGATGCGGGTGAGCGCCGCGCGGCTCGCGTTCGACAGACCCACCACCGGGAAGCGGGAGGCGATCCTGTCCAGTGCCCGGACGGAGTCCGGCCAGGGGTCCAGCCGCTGCCCGGAGGCCGCCAGCGCGCGGATCGCTTCGGCGTCGCCGACACCGGCCCGGGCCGCGACGCGCGTCGCCGCCTCCAGGTCGAGCACCGTGCTGTCGGCGTAGGCGCGGCGGCCCGCGAGGATCTCCCGCTGCTGCTCGTCGACGTGTCCGTGCCACAGGGCGGCGAGCTCGCCCACCCCGGCCTCGTCGGTGTCCGGGAGCCGTGCGCGCAGGCCGCGCCTGAGACCGGCGGGTTCGTCGACCATGGTCCCGAGGATGTCGAAGACGACCACGTCGATGTCGGGGTGGGGTGTCAAGGGAGTCGCTCCTGGGCGTCTCGGCCCGCGCGGTCCGGCGCGCGGGGCCCCGTCGGAGGGGCGCGGGGTTCGGCGCTGTGCCGGGTTCGCGGGCGAGCATAGTGCGCCGGTTCCCCCGTGTCAGGCGCGTTCGTCCGACCTGCCGGTCCGCTGCCGGTCCCGGGCCTGCGAGCCTGCGGCCGGGCGCCGACCCCCTGCCGCGAGGAATTCGCGGGCCCCGCGCAACGCGGTGCGCAACCCGCGTCTGGTCGCTCTGCCGTCCAGGCGTACGTCCAGCGGCCCGGGGACGCCCGAGCCCGCGCGCCGCCCCGAGGGCAGGGACGAGGGATCGAGGCCGTCGCGGCGTGCGATCAGGACGCCCAGCTCGTGGCGGCTGACGGCGTCGGGTCCCGTGACGTGGCGGACCCCGGCCTGGTCCGACCACGCCAGTTCCAGGAGCGCGTCCGCCAGGTCCGAGACGTGGACGGGACAGCGGACCACGTCCGTGAACAGGACCCCCTCGCGGCGCCCCGCGCACAGCTCGTGCACCATCGACTCGTGGACGGAGTCGCCGTCACCGATGATCAGTGAGGTCCGGGCGATGACGGCCGCGGGGGCGAGCAGCCGGATCGCGGTCTCGGCGGCGGCCTTCGCGGCGCCGTACGGAGTGGTCGGATCCGGGGCGGCGGACTCGTCGTAGCGGACCCGGGCCCCGGAGAAGACCGCGTCGCTGGACACGTGGACCAGGCGCGCGCCGTACCCGGTCGCGGCCACCGCTGCCCGGACGGCTCCCTCGGCGGTCGTCGCCCAGTCGGATTTCCGGTGGGCGGCGTTGATCACGGCGTCGGGCTCCGTCCTGGCGATCACCGCCTCGATCCCTCCGGGCTCCCGGAGGTCGACGGGGAGCCACACGGCCCCGGTCCGGTCACCGGGCCGGGTCGCGAAGGTCGCCGCGACGGCGTGGCCGGCGGCTGACGCCCGGCGGACCAGTTCACCGCCGAGGAAGCCGCTGCCGCCGATGACGAGCAGGGTCATGGCGAGCGGCGGAGACACGGCCGCGCGGCCTCGGCGGGAACTTCCCTCACACGTCCTCCTCGTGGCGCCCGGAGCTCCTGTCCGCCTCCGGTCGGGCCGTGTGCGGACTGTCGATCCGCGGGGATCCGCACGGCGGCCCTCCCATTGTGGCGGGTGAACCCCTCCCACACGAAGCATGACGGGGATTCGCCGCCCGACGATGTGCTTCAGCGATGCCGCGTCCGGGTCGCGGGACCTGGAGCGCCCCCGTCGGCTCCCGGCCGCCCCGGCGGGCTCCGGCGCGGAGAGGCCCGCCGTGCTGTCGACCGCCGCGGGGCGGGCCCCGGAAAATGGCTCGACGGCGGCGCGGAGCCCTGCCACAGTGACGCGGTATGACGAACCCGGAACTTCTGACCGCCGCGGACGTGCGGCTCATGCAGGGTCTGGCGCAGCGTGTCACCGCCGTCCGCCCGGACCTGGTGAACAGCGACGCGTCGTTCGGCGAGCTGGCGTGGAACTGGGGCAGGGGGCACGCCGCCGTCGGTGCGAGCTGGCGGCGCCGGCTGTGGTTCTCCGGCGGGGAGCTGGTGGCGTGGGGCTGGGCCCACCTGCCGCGCCGTGTGGAGCTGAGCGACGGGTCGGTGAAGGACGTCACCAGCACCTATCTGGCGTACCAGGTGCATCCCGACCATGCCGGGCTGGTCGACGAGGTGATCGACTGGTACGACACCACGGCGGCCGGTCTCGAGCGCTCCGTGCTGCCGGGTGCCGCCGACGGGTTCGCCCTGCGGCGGTGGACGGAGCACGGGTACACGACCGATCCGGCCTCCCTCGGCGACACGGGGGACTGGACCCAGCTCAACGTGCGGGACCTCGCCGTCGTGGAACAGCCGGTGCTGCCGGCCGGACACCGGTTCCGCACCGCCGACGAGGCCGGTCCGGAGGCCGCGGTCCGGGCCCACCTGGACGCCTGGGCCCCCTCGGCGTACACGGCCGAGGGGTACCGGGGCGTCCGGCAGACGGACGGGTACCGCGGCGACCTGCACCTGCTGGTGGAGGCGCCGAACGGGACCATGGCGGCCTCGGCGATCATGTGGCTCGACGAGGCGAACAGGACCGTCGAGTTCGAGCCCGTCGGGACGCACCCGGACCACCGGCGCCTGGGGCTGGGAAGGGCGATGCTTCTGCACGGGATGCTTCTGGCGCGGGCGGCCGGGGCCGTTCAGGCGACGGTCGCCTGCCTGGGCGCGCCGGGTCATCCCGGGGCGCGCGGACTGTACTACAGCGTCGGGTTCCGGGAGTTCACACGGGACGCGCCGCTCGTCAAGGCCGGGACCCCGGGCTGAGGAGCGGTCGTTCGGGCAACCACCGGACCGTCCCATTGATGAGGGAGGAACACCGTGCAACGGCGCCCCTTGCTGTTCGTCGACGTCGACGGCCCGCTCAACCCCTACGACCGCGGCAACCGCAGTGCCCGACGCGCCGGGTACGTCCGCCACAGCATCGAGGGGTTCACGGTCAAGCTCAAGCGGGCCCACGGCGCCGCACTCCTCGCCCTGCCGTTCGAGCTGGTCTGGGCGACCACCTGGAGGGACGACGCCAACACCCTGATCGGCCCCCGCATCGGCCTGCCCCGGCTACCGGTGTGCGAGTTCCCTTCCGGCGACGAGGGGGCGCCGGAGCCGGTCCACTTCAAGACCCCGGGCATCGTGGGGTACGCGGCGGGACGCGCCTTCGCGTGGATCGACGACGAGGTCACCGGAGCCGACCGCGCGTGGGTGGCGGAACGGCACGGCGGACCGGCGCTGCTGCACCGGGTAGACCCGGCGGCCGGTCTGAGTGCGGCGGACTTCGGGGCGCTGGCGGCATGGGCGGAGGACCCCGTCCCGCCGGCACCCTGACCGCACACTCCCGGTCGGCCGGACACCCCGGGAACCACGCGACGTTCCGGGCGCACCGGCGGAGGACCCGCGGTCCCCGGACCGCGGAGGTCCTGGACCGCGGAGGTCCTGGGCCGGCGACGCCGCCCTTCGAGACGGGGGACGCGCTGCCGATCGCGGATCGGCGTCAGGGCCCCGCCCGGGGCGCCGGGGGCGCGGCCCCGCTTCAGGGGGACCCGTCGCGCCCGTGCAGCAGGCAGAACTCGTTGCCCTCCGGGTCGGCCAGCACCGTCCACCGGGCGTCCTCGGGCTGTCCCACGTCCACCGTCACCGCACCCAGCCCCCTCAGCCTCTCCAGCTCCTGGGCCACCGTCAGTCCGCCCGTGACCCTCAGGTCCAGGTGCAGGCGGTTCTTGACGGTCTTGCGCTCGGGCACGGGAAACACGTCGATCCCGATCCCGGCGTCCCCGGACGGGGCGAGGACGATCCCGTCCTCCTCCTCTTCCACGATCGGCCAGTCCAGGACACGGCTCCAGAACCCGGCCACGGTCCTGACGTCGATCGCGTCGATGGCGACCACTGCGATTCGGCTTCCCATGGCCGGGACCCTACAGGACGGCCCCGCGGACCGGCCGCACGCTCCCCAGGTGTCCCCGGGGCGGACCTACCCCCGGCCCCCGTCGCCCAGCCGCGCGTCGCGCACGGCGTTGGCGACGAGGACCCGGTTCGGGGCGTCCAGCTTGGCCATCACCCGGCCCACGACCGCCTTGACGTTGCTGACGCTCATGAAGAGGGCCTCGGCGATCTCGGTGTTGGACAGGCCCCGGCTCACGGCGAGCGCCACCTCGCGTTCGCGGTCCGAGAGCACGGCCACGCGCTCCCGCGCGCCGCCCAGCGCCTCGTCCTCGGTGCTCCCGACGGCGAGGTCGATGAGCCTCCGGGTGGCCGCGTCGGCCAGGTGCGGGCGCCGCCGGTGGACCGCGAGGACGCCCTCGACGAGTTCGTCCGGGGGCGCGTCCTTGAGCAGAAAGCCGCTCGCGCCCGCGCGCAGGGCGCGGACCAGGGCGCGGTCCGAGTCCAGGGTGGTGAGGACGAGCACGGGCGGCGCGCCGGGGGCGCCGCGGATGCGCTCGGTCGCGGCCACCCCGTCGGTGCCGGGCATGCGCAGGTCCATGAGGACCACGTCGGGGGCGTGCTCGGCGACGACCCGCACCGCCTCCTCGCCGTCGCCGGCCTCCGCGACGACCTCGACCGGCCCGCCGCCGAGGAGCAGGCGCAGGCCGCGCCTGACCATCGGGTCGTCGTCGACGACCACCACGCGTACGGGTTCGCTCACGGCGACCATGGTAGGCGCACCCTCAGCTCGAAGCGGTCCTCCGTCTCGCCCCAGTCCAGGGAGCCCCCGCAGATGGCGGCGCGCTCGGCCAGCCCCACGAGCCCCACCCCCGGGTCCGGCGCGCCCTCGGCGGGGGAGTGGGGGAGGGGGTTGGCGACCTCGATGAGGACGGTCCCGCCGGCCTCGGGCACGACGCGCACGTCCACCGGTCCGGGCGCGCCGTGCTTGCGGGCGTTGGTGAGGGCCTCCTGGAGGATGCGGTAGGCGTGGCGGCCCACGTTCGCGGGCGCCGGGAGGCGGCCGCTCACCTCGTCGTGCACCCGCAGCCGCACACCCGCCCTGCGGTTCTCCTCCCACAGGCGTCCGAGCTCGTCGAAGGTCGGCTGCGGCCGGTCCCCGTGCCCGTCCTCCGCCGAGCGCAGGTCGGAGAGGACGCCGCGGACCTCCGCGAGCGACTGGCGGGTGTTGGTGAGGATCTCCCGGGCCAGGGCGTCCCGGTCGGCGGGAGGGAGGTCCGGGCGGTGGGTGAGCGCGGAGGCGTTCAGCGAGATGAGCGTGAGCCGGTGGGCCAGTACGTCGTGCATCTCCCGGGCGATGCGGTTGCGCTCCTCCATCCTGGCGTTCTCCACGCGGAAGCGCTGCTGCCGCTCGGCGTCGAGTGCCCGCTCCCGCAGCACGCGGACCAGGTCGACGCGGGCGCCCCGGTAGGCCGAGGCCGCGGCCAGGGCGGCGACGGCGGCGGCCACGAGCAGCAGCTCGACCCACAGGGGCCCGATCGGGCTCACGGGGGACCAGGGGTTGTGCAGGCACAAGGCCAGGGCGGCGGCGAAGACCCCGCACAGGGGCACGACCGTCCGCCACCTCCTCCCCGAGGCCTCCCGGGCGACCGCGAGCGCGGCCAGTCCGGCGGAGGCCGACGACACGGCCGGCGCGGCGGCGACCAGCCACGGGGCCCAGGGGCGGTCCCCGAACCGGCGGCTCCCCGCGATGAGCACGGCTCCCAGTGCGGCGTCGGCCGCCAGGAGGGGCCAGGGAACGGTGATCATGTTGCCGAGGTAGGAGTCGGTGGCCGCGAGGGCGGCGAACACCACGGTCGACCAGGGGGCGAGACTGCCGAGAATCCTCACGAGCACACCGTATAGCCGCTGTTCACCGGGGTTGTCCGCAGCGGCGGACCTCCGGGGAAGCGGGTACCGCGGTCCTCCCCGGACGGTACCCGCGGCCACCCCGCCGGTACCCGGGTACACGCCTCCGGGCCCTCGGTCGGCCCCGACCGGGACCCGGGGCGGCGGGCCCGGCACCCGGGACACTGCCCTCCGCGGCGGCGCCTCCCTAGCGTGATCGGTGCTGCCCCGGAACACGTCCGGGGTACGACCACGACGACAAGGAGTCGCATGTCAGCGGTGCTCTTGGTCGCGTCGATGATCGCGTTCGCGGGCGCGGTCACCATCGCGGCGGCCCGTTTCCTCTCTCCCGGCGGGACGAAGGGGTACGCCCTCCCCGGCGCCCTGCTCCTCGTCTACGCCGTCCTCTTCGGCCTGTGGATCGTGATCCCGTGACCCTGCTCGACATCCGCGGCGTCTCCATGGCCCACGGCCGCCACCAGGTGCTCCGGGACGTCGACCTGCGGGTCGAAACCGGCCGGGTGTACGGACTGCTCGGCCCCAACGGCTCGGGCAAGACCACCCTGCTCAAGTCGGTCCTGGGCGCCAACGACCACACCGGAGCCGTCGAGCACGCCAGGGGTCTGCGCATCGGCCGCCTGATCGAGTACCCGGCGTTCTACGGCAGCCTCTCCCTGCGGGAGAACCTGGAACTGCACGCCCGCTACCTGGGGACCCCCCTGGGCGAGGTCCCCGGCCTGCTGGAGGAGGTCGGCCTGGGCGGCCGGGCGGACCTGCGCTTCTCCCGCACCTCCCTGGGCATGCGGCAGCGGCTCGGCATCGCCCGGGCGCTCCTGGGAGAACCCGGCCTGGTGCTGCTGGACGAGCCGACGAACGGCCTGGACCCCCTCGGCATCCGCGACATCAGGGAGCTGATCCGGGCCGTCCAGAGCGAACGGGGGACGAGCATGATCGTCTCCAGCCACAACCTGACCGAGATCGCCTCCCTCGCCGACCACCTGCTGTTCATGCGGGAGGGCCGGATCGTCCGGCGCATGGACGCCTCCGAGGTCCGGGGCGACCTGGAGGAGCTGTACGCCGCGATCCTGGGGGAGGGCGCATGAGGACGCTGGTCGCCAACGAGGTCCGCAAGATCCGCAGGGAGAGGTTCGTGTGGGCCGTACTGGTCCTGAACCTCGTCCCCTTCGCCCTGGTGGTCGCCAACCACGCGGTGAACGGCGGGGAGCCCACCCCGGACCGCTTCTACTTCACCTTCCACAACCAGTACACGATGGTCCTTCCCCTGGTGGTGTGCGCGACCGTCGCGGCCTGCTTCCACACCGAGTTCAGGAACGGCACCTACTTCGAGTGGCTGACCTGCGGCCGCTCCAGGCCCGCCCTGTGGGCGGCGAAGCTGGCCGTCGCCTGCTCCCTGGTGGTGCTGATGGCGGCGGTGAACCACGTGGGCCTGGTGGTGTTCTTCCTGGTCGAGAACCCCGGAGCCGGGATCCTGCGGATGAGCGCCGCCTACTGGCTCCTCGTCGGCGTCTCGATCGCCTCCGTCGCGCTCCTGTGCGCCCTGCTGACGCTGGTGACCCGCAACGTCGTCATCGTGAACGTCTTCGGGATCGGCCTGACCGTGGCCACCCTCGTGTTCATGGCCGCCGACTTCTCGTACGTGATCCCCACGTGCTTCGCCTACCGGATCAGCCTGGGCATGATCGTCCCCGACGCGGCCTACCCGGACCCCGCGCAGGCCCTCACCGCGGGCTGGGCGGTGACGGCCCTGTCCCTCGTGCTGCCGCTGGCGGCCAACCTCTGGCTCGTCACACGCCGCCGGTACCTGCGCTGACAGGGGACTGCCGTGCGGCAGCGGACCGGCCAGGGGACGTGTCCCGGGCCGGTCCGCCCGTGCGGCGCGGCGGTGCGCCCGGGCCGGGGCGCACGCGCCGGGAACCGGGATCAGCGCCCGGTCGCGCCGTCGATCTGCTCGCGGAGGATGTCGGCGTGGCCGGCGTGGCGGCCGGTCTCCTCGATCATGTGGACGAGGGCCCACCGGACGCTGGGGGCGGGACGGCCCGGCCGGGTCCGGGGGAGCGGGGCGCCGAGGTCGGCGCACCCGTCGAGAACGGCGTTCGCGCGCTCGACCGTCCTCTCGTAGCGGGCGACGACGTCGGCCACGCCGTCCTCGGGCCCGGCCCGGAACGTCGCCTGCCAGTCGGTGACCTCCTGTCCGAGGAACATCGCGCCCTCGACGGAGGCCAGGTGGTCGAGCAGGCCGAGCAGGTTCGTGCCGGAGGGAACCCCGGCCGACCGGACCTGCGGTTCGGGGGCGCCGGCGACCTTCGCGGCCATCGAGGCCCGCAGGTAGTCGAGGAACCCGCGCAGGACCTCGGCCTCGCCTCCGCCGGTCCGCGGCGGAGGGGTGTCGCCGCGGCGGTCGCGGCGGTGGAGGGTCGGCACGGTGGCCTCCTTCGTCGGTGGAGCGGTTCCCTGCACCGGTCAGGCGGTGCGGCGGACGATCAGGACGTGGTCGGTGACCTCGGCGGTGCTCCCGTCCGGACCCGTCGCGATCCGGCGGGGGGCCTCGGCCCGCTCGACCGTCCACGACGCCGGGTCCAGGGCGATGCCCTCGGCGACCTCCTGCGGGGACGGGAACCGGGCGTCGGGGTCCTGGTTCCACGACCACGGCGCGACCGAACCGTGGTCGACGACCAGGAGCCGCCCGCCCGGACGCAGCGCGTGCGCCGCCGAGCGCAGGACGGCCGCCCGGTCCAGGGCGAAGAAGGTCTGGAGGTAGTGGGCGCTGACCAGGTCGAACCGGCCCTGCGGGAAGGACGCGTCCAGGTCGTGCCGCTCGGCGGCGACCAGGTCGCCCAGGCCGTGTGAGCGGGCGAGGCCGGTGAGGCGCTCGACCGCCACGGCCGAGATGTCCACGGCGGTGACCTGCCACCCGCGCCGGGCGAGCCACAGTGCGTCACCGCCGCCTCCGCACCCCAGGTCCAGCACGCGGCCGGGCGGCAGGTCCGCGACCACCTCGGTGAGGCGGGCGTTGGGTTGCGGGTCGGTGGCCGCGGGATGGGACGAGTGGACGTCGTTCCAGAACGTGACCGCATCGGTGGTGTCCATAGGGGCTCCTTCAGTCGGAATGCTCCCAGTCTCACCGCACCCACCACGATCTGGCACGAAAACTTGCGGTTCTGGCAACATGGCGGGATGGACCGTGAAACAGAAGACGTTCTCGACGTGGTCGGACCCCGACTGCGCGCGCTGCGACGCGAGCGCGGCATCACCCTCGCCGACCTCGCCGCGACGACCGGGGTCTCGGAGAGCACCCTGTCCCGGCTGGAGAGCGGCCGGCGCCGGGCGACCCTGGAACTGCTGCTGCCGCTGGCCCGCACCTACGACGTCCCCCTGGACGTCCTGGTCGGCGCCCCGCGCACCGGGGACCCCCGAATCCACCTGAAGCCGATCCGCCGGTTCGGAATGGTCTTCGTGCCGCTGTCCAGGAGGCCGGGAGGCACGCAGGCGTTCAAGATGGTCATCCCCGCCGTGCCCGCCCCGCTCGAACCGACACCGCAGACCCACGAGGGGTTCGAGTGGCTGTACGTGCTCAACGGGCGCCTGCGGCTCGTGCTCGGCGAGCGGGACCTGACGCTGCCGCCCGGCGAGGTGGCCGAGTTCGACACGTCTCAGCCGCACTGGCTGGGCAGCGCCGACGGCGGGGCGGTCGAGCTCCTCATCCTGTTCGACCTGCAGGGGGTGCGCGCGCACGTGCGCACGGGTACCGCGTCCCAGGGCAGCTGAGACGCGGTCGGGGCCGGGGCACGGCGCGGTTCGGGGCCGGGACGAACGCCCGGGCGGGAGCCTCCGGCCGCCCCGCTCCCGGGGGCCGGGAGCCGCGCACGGCTCGGGCCCGCTCCGCGGCTCACCGCAGCCCCGGAGCGGGCCCGAACACTGCTCAGAAGAAGAACCCCGCGACGCCCCGACCGGCCGCGACCGCGGTCCGGCACCAGTCCATGCAGGACTCGGCGGCGCTCAGGACGGAGGGGTCGAGGGCGGCCCTGCGCTCCTCGGTGACGGCCCCCACTGTTCGAGGGCCTTCCGGCACTCGGTGAGGCTCCACTCGCCGTAGCACGGCTCGAGCTCGGGTTCGGGAAGGGGTGAGGGTACACGGCCGAAGCTGAACTCCTCGACGCCGACCGCGGTCACCCCCAGCTCCGCCAGGCCCTTGTCGACCGTCTCCAGCCACCCGGACCTCATGGGGGTGAAGTCGTTGTTGAACAGGGAGCGGCCGTGGAACTCGCAGATCCACTTGTAGGCGTAGCCGTACACGAAGCCGTACCGCTCGTCGAAGGGGCCGCCCTCGATGACCGCGCGGATCGCGTCGCGGATGGAGGGGCCGCCCTCGTCGGAGACGTGGGAGAACTGGTCGTCGAACCCGCTCAGGTGCTGTTTGAACCGGCCGCCGATCATCCGGCGGAGCTTGTCGTCCTTCGACCCCACGGAACCGTGCAGGACGTCGAGGTCGACCACGTATGTCGTCAGCGAGTAGCTCATAGCGGGGAAGCTATCGCCCGGCGACGACATCGGGGAGCGGAGGTCGGTGCCGGTGGTCTCCGGGGTCCGGGGGAGCGAACCCGTGCCTGTGACGCCCGTTTCCGTCGGAGCGCTGCATCCCATGTCGGTCCTCCTCGTCCTCTCCTGTGCCCCTCCGGGGCCGGCCCGGTCCCGGCGCCGGATCCGGTGTCGGCTCCGGTCAGTCCTGCGCGGTGGCGGTGTCGGTCTTGACGAGGCGCTTGGTGGAGCGGCGGAAGGCCCAGACGACGGCGACGGCGGCCAGGGCGGTCAGGGGGAAGCCGGTCACGGTGTCGGCGATGGCCAGGCCGGCGGTGGAGTCGGCGACGTAGAGCCACTGGCGGACGATGAACCGGCCGGCGAAGACCGCGGTGATGGCGAGGGTCGCCAGGTCGTGCACGAGCAGGGTGGGACGGTCCTCGCGCCAGGGGTGGGCGCCACCGTGGACGGCGTTCCAGATCAGACCGGTGATCGGGCGGCGGACCAGGAGGGAGAGGAGCGTGATGACCCCTCCGGCGAAGGAGGCCCAGATCCCGATGAGGAAGAAGTCGTTGGCCGAGCCGGTCATGGCGGAGACGCCTCCGGCGGCCGCGACGCCGAACACCCCGCCCAGCGCGGACATGAGCTTCTCGCCGCGCCACATCCGGAAGACGGCCAGGACGGCGGCGATGGCGATCGCGGTGCCGATGGCGGCCATGAGCGACATGAAGGGGACGGCCAGGGCGAAGGCCACGACCGGCAGGGTCGTGTAGACCATCCCGGAGGGGCCGCCCATCCCGTCGAGCACGGCCTGCTTCAGGTCCACCGGCTGCTCGGGGGCCTCGTCGGCGCGGTCGGGCCCGGGGGCGGGGGGCGGGGTGAGGCCGGGGGAGGTTTCGTGGGTGAGGCCGGTGTCGAGGTCCTTGGCTGCGGTCATCGCGTCCTCCCGGTGGGTTCGTCGTGAGTGGTTCTGTGCCGCTGTGGAACCAGTCAAAACCGTGCCGTTGCGGCATGGTCAACCTGCTCGTCACGAAAAGTCCCCGGGCGCGACGGTGAGTGACACCCTCTCCGGGTTCCTGACCTGCGGAGACCCTGGGCGATGAAAAAACCGAACTTTCCGTCGATCCCTGACGGTTCTCCGCCGCGTCCGTGCAGGGGAGTACGGCCTTTCGGTCACGTCCGCCCCTCCGGGCCCGCGCGGCGCCCCGGTCCCAGGACTGCGCGGCCCGTTCCGGCGGAGCCGGACGCGTGGGCCCGGAGCCGAGCGGAGCGGGGGTGTAACCCCTTTCCGGACGCTCTGGAGATCCGGTGCCTGTGCGGTGGGCCTCAGCCCGCTTCGAGGTGTGGGGGTCGCGTGGCTCGTTTCACTGCCGCCCTCACAGCGCGCCCTCATCGGGATGGTGCTCTACCGGCTGGTCGACGCCGGGAAAGGCCGAGCCGTACCGGCGGCTGTGGGGCGAGGCTGACATGCCGAGGGGCGACGTCGAGACGGTCGCCGGCCAGGCCTGCATGGAGGTGCCGCAGGGATGACGGAAGCCCGCCCCCAGGGAAGCGGGGCGGGCTTCGGTGTCTACATGAGTTCAGCGCGCCGAGCCAGGGCGTGGAGAGTGATGACGCCGACGGCGATCAGGGCCCAGATGGCCCAGGCCCACCACACTGCGCCCGGCAAGAGGGTGATCAGGGCGAGGGCGAGCGTCGCCCACGAAATCCAGACCCACGTTTTCGTACTCATGGTCTCCCTCGGGGGTTGGGGGTCAGGTGAGAGTCCACGCCGGATCATAGTCCGGGTGGTCGGTGTAGGGGGCGGGCGGGAATCCGGAGACGCGCCGCCCCGACCGGCTGGTACCACCGCGGTCGGGGCGGTCGTGCATCTGCTGGCCACCGCCATCGAGGAGGACCGGGACCTGTCCTCGATGAGCGGCATCTGGCCGACAGCTCCTATCGTCTGCTGTCGGCCTGGCGGGTCGGCCTCACTTCAGGTGCCGGGCGAAGAACCGGTTCCCGGCGTCCCCCTCGAACTGTGGGACGCCGGTGTGCCCGCCCATATTGGCGTGCAGCGTCTTCTCCTTGGAATCGAAGGCGTCGAACAGGTCCAGGGCCAGCTGCCGGTCGTTTCCTTCGTCGTCCCACTGCAACAGGACCTGCAGCGGAACGGTGACCTGCCGAGCTTCCTCGAACATGGTGCGGGGCACAAAACTTCCGGCGAACAGAAGGGCTGCCGAGATGCGCGGCTCGACCACCGCCAGCCGGATGCCGATGGAGATCACTCCTCCCGAGAACCCGACCGGGCCGCCGATCTCGGGCAGCGAAAGGAGGGCGTCCAGTGCGGTCCGCCATTCCGGGACCGCCTTCTCGACCAGCGGGAGGACGAGCCGGTCGACGGTCTCGTCGTTGACCGGCTCACCGGCCCCTAGCGCCCGGAGCAAGTCGGCGCGGGCCTCCTCGGCGGCGGCCGAACGAGGCCGGTCACCGCCCCCAGGGAGCTCGATGGTGGCCGCGGCGAAGCCCTCCGCCACGGAGTGCCGGGCCCGCTCCGCGAGCCGGGGGTACATCTTGCGCAGCCCGCCGGGGTGGCCGAGCAGGATCAGCGGGGCCGGTGCGGATACGGATCCGGGCGTCCACAGGATGCCGGGGATCTCGCCGAGAGTGAATTCGCGCTCGCGGACGCCTTCGTCGAGGCGCTGTTCGGAAGTGAATCGCACGGTCGTGCCTTTCAGGAGTGCTCTTGAACGGCGCTCCCGGACGACCTATCGTCCGACCATGACCCCGGAGGGGAGCACCCATGTCGATACTGTGTTCACGGGTACCACCTCCTCGCTCTCCGGCACGGCCTCCGGAAAAGTAGCAGTGGTCGCCGTGGTCCACCAACGGGTTTTTGCGGAGGCTCCGGGGCCCGCCGCGAAGGCGATCACGCTCAGCCAGCAAGTTCCAACGGATCCACAGCCGCTCGCTCAACAAGTGCTGAGAAGGTCAAGGGCATGAGCGCCTGTCCCCAAGGACGGGTTGCCGTCGTATCCGGGGTGGGGTCCGCCCAGCTGGTAGAACTCGCCCCGCCCGTGTGAACCGCGTACCGCCGGCCTGGCGCGCAGCTCGGCAGCCGGGGCGGTCGGGACCACCTGGAGGTCGGGCGGTTCGTGAGCCCCACATGTGGGGATCGCGCCGTGGTCCACCGGGTTCGGCTCGCGTGGCGGGACGTGTCAGCCCTCGTGGCCGGGGGAGGTGTTCAAGGGCTGCTGGGTCCGGCGACGTCATGGAAGGCCCTGCCGGTGCCGGTCCGGAAGGGCTCTTCCCGTCAGGGGGGCGGGGCCACCCGGTTGTCGGGCTCGTCGATCCACACCTGGTGGCCGATCGCGGTGACGGTGAGCCCGAACCGGTCCCGGCCGGGCATCCCCCATCCCGCCCACGTGAGGTAGGCCCTCTCCACCTCGTCCCACAGGTCGCGCGGGCCCCTCTGCTCGACGCCTGTCCGTGCGTAACCGGGGTCGTAGGCGATGCGTGCCTGGGAGGAGCCGTCCCACATCCACACCTGGAAGGCGCCCTCCTCCCCGTCGGCTCCGTGCGCCTGGACCCCGGGGACCATGGCGCTGACGGTGACGTGGGCCCCCGGCGCGGCGCGCATGACCCGGCGGGGGTCGAGCAGTGTCGACCCCTCGCGCCAGCCCTCTCCGTCGAAGTCGGGGCCGGCGGGGCGCTGGGCCCGCATCAGCATGTAGGTGCTGCCGCCCGCGAACCGGCCGACGGCGCGGCTGTCGTCGAGGACGGTGAGTCTCACCCGGTGGCCGTGGCCGAACCCGGGCACCCACGGCGCGACGACGGTGCCGCCCGGCCGGGTCTGCTCCACCCAGGCCATCGGGACCTCGCGCACGCCGCAGGTGGCGTGAACCCCGTCGTAGAGGGCGCCCGACTGCCAGCCCAGTGCCCCGTCGCCCGTGACGAGGGTGGGGGTGAGGCCTATGCGTTCCAGGTTCACCGCTGCCTGCCGGGCGACCTGTTCGTCGACCTCGATCGAGGTCACGGCGTCGGCGCCGAGCACGGTGGACAGCAGCGCGGCCGTCCACCCGGTCCCGGTGCCTATCTCCAGCACCCGGTCGCCGGGGTAGGGGTCGAGCAGTTCGAGGAAGGCGGCCACCATGCCCGGCGCGGACGCGGAGCTGGTCCCCGTCCCGGTACCGAGGGTCAGATCGCCCTCGCCGTCGTCGAGCTGGGTGACGACGGCGGTGTCGGTGTAGACCGCCGCACGCCAGGCGTCGGGGGCCCGGCCCCGGTCTATGGGGTGGGGCGGAGCGCCGTCCGTGGGAACCGCCCAGGCCCGGGCCGGGACGAACTTCTCACGCGGTACGGAGCGCAGTGCGTCGCGCCAACGCGGTTCGGTCAGGTACCCCGACCGTGTCAGCGCGTCGACCAGGTTGTCGGTCCCGGGCATTACTTCGGCTTCTCGCGGGTTCCGCCGCCCGGAGGCGGCGTGTCCGGGGACTGCGGCGGCGGTTCGTACGGCTTGCTGGGCTTGGGAGCACCCTGGTGCTTGGCCGTCATGGCACTGTCCTGTCGCTCAGAGAGAGGATTCAGAGTGACGGTAACTCACCGTGACTGATCTGTCAGTGGACCGGCCGATGCCGGACAGCGCGGGTTGCACCGCGTTGAGCAGGGGTACCGCCGTCTTCTGGGCCGGCTCACTCGCGAAGGCCAGATCCTTGAGCGTCCCTTCTTCGCCGGTGTGAGCCCCACGCGCGTCGGGATGGGCCGTCGTGCTGCGCCGGACCCACGGGCCCGGCGCCGACGGCCTTCTCCCGCCGCGCCTCTGGTGTGGGGAGCGGCCTTCTCGGTCGGTGGGATGTCGGGAGAGGGGGGTAGGGCGCGTTCTGGGAGCAGCAGAGGCAGGACTCCCCGCAGGCGGCCGGCGCGCCGGAGCCGACACCCTCACCGACGCCGGCCTCACGGCAGGAGGTCACGGCCACGGCCTCCGACGCGGCACGCATCCGCGCCTACAGCGTCAGTGGCGAGACCGCTCTGACCGTCCACATCTACCTGGGAGAGTGCACGTCCGGCCATGTTCCGGCCAGTGCTCGGGAAGAGGAGCAGAGGCGCTGCCCCTGACCCCGGCACGAAGGTCCGGGTGGCCGGCCGGGGCCCGGGTCGCACACCGCCGGGCGCACACCGCCGCGCCGCGTCCCGAGGCCGGTCGGGACACGGGCGGCACCGCAGGTGCGGGAGCGTGTGTCAGGGCTTGCGACCCACCCCGCAGTGCTCGTCCACGTCGTTGGCCGAGCCCACCTCGGTGGGGTCCGGCCGCCAGCGGGGACAGGAGACCACCCCGGGTTCGAGCAGTTCCAGGCCCTCGAAGAACGCCGCGAGCCGTTCGGGGGTGCGGTTCACGCGGGGACTCCCGCCCGAGGCGTTCCACCGGCGCACCATCGCGTCCATCTCCTCGGGGTGGATCACGTCGGTGTCGTCGGAGACGACCAGGAGGCTCCCCGGGGCCAGGGCCGCCATGAGTTCGGCCACCAGGACACGGGCCTCCCCGTCGTCGGTGACGTGGGCCAGCACCCCGGCCAGGACGAGCGCCACCGGCCGGGAGAGGTCCAGGGTCCGGGCCGCCTCGCGAACGATCCTTCCCGTCTCGCGGATGTCGGCCCCCACGTAGCCGGTCGCGCCCTCCGCGGTCCCCACGAGCAGGGCCCGTGCGTGCGCCAGCACGAGCGGGTCGTCGGCCACGTAGACCACGCGCGACTCCGGGGCCGCCGCCTGCGCGATCACGTGGACGTCCTGCGCCGTGGGCAGCTCGCTGCCGACGCACAGGAACTGGCGCACCCCGTGCTCGTGGACCAGCCGGGTGATCGCCCGGCGCAGGAAGTCGCGGGCGGCCCTGGCGATCTCCAGGACGTGCGGGTTCGTCTCCAGGATCTCGTCGGCGACCGCCTTGTCCGCCGGGTAGTAGTCCTTGCCGCCCATCCAGTAGTTCCAGACGCGGGCCGACTGCGGCACGGAGGCGTCGATCATCGGGGGGCGTGCCTCGGAGGGGGTCACATGCGGCTCGCTTCTGTCCTCACGGGTCGACCGGGGGAGGGGACCCTGTCCGGTCGAACAGAGTGGCACAGCGCGGGAAGCCCTGCCACCACGGGACTCCAGTGTCTCAGGCGAGCTGCGGCGGACGGCTACCGCCGCCCGGGACCGGCCGCCGTGCGGCGCCTCAGGGGGGCGAAACCGACGGCCAGGCCGAGTCCGATCACCGCCATCCCCAGCCAGGTCCCGGCCGTGGGGAGGGGCGCGCCGAACAGGGCGCCGATCAGCGCCGCGGCCGGTGCGGCCGCGCCCGCGGCGAGCCCCGCGCCGCCCGCCCCGATGCGCCCCACACCCGTGAACCACAGGACGAACGCCAGCGCGGTCGCCACGACCCCCAGGTAGGCGACCGCCCCGAGCGACGCGGGGGTGAGGAGCAGGCCGAGTTCCGCGCGCTCGGTCGCGGCGGACAGCCCGGCGAACACCAGCGCGGCCACGGCCGCGGTCGAGGCCGTGTAGCTCCACGCCCCCATGCGCGGCAGCGCGGGTGCGCCGAACAGGTTGAGTCCCGCCTCCAGGGCGATCAGGGACAGGGCCATGAGGATGCCGAGGGCGTCGGCGGTGCCCCAGCCGGTCACCGCGACCGCTCCGAGGCTGACGACGACGGCCCCGGCGACGAGCCGCCGCGACGGGCGCTTACCGCGGGTGAGCGGACCGGCCACCGACAGGACGATCGGGATGCAGGCGACGGCGGCGCCCAGGACGGCGGGTTCGGCGTGCGCGGTGCCGATCACCACGGCGATGTTGAAGCCGACCAGGCCCGAGAGGGCGCCTCCGGTGACCCAGAGGAGGTCGCGGCCCCGGGGGAGTACGAGGCGCTTGCCGAGCAGGCGGGCCAGGGCCGCCACCGTGAGGGCGGCGACGGCGTACCGGGCGCTCTGGAGGCCGAACGCGGGGAGTCCGGCGGTCGCTCCGATGACCGCGACGCTGCTGCCCAGCAGGGCCATGCCGGCGAGGGCGGGCCACAGCCCCCACAGGATGCCGGGGGAGCCGGGGGCGGGGCGGGGGCGCGGGGAGGGCGGGACGGGCGTTGTCTGCATGCGGTCCAGACTGGCCCCTCCTTGGTCCCTCCGACAGGGCCAAGTCCGGCGCAATAGAGTGGTCCAAATGAGCCAGGGTTCCGACTTCCTCCAACTCGACGCCGCCGGGGTCCCCAGGGGCGGGCGCACCGGCTGGCTGGCCTCCGCCCTGCGCGAGGCGATCGGTACCGGTGTCCTGGGGCCGGGGGCGCGCATGCCCGCGACGAGGGCCCTGGCCGAGGACCTCGGCTTCGCGCGCGGCACCGTCGTGGAGGCCTACCGGCGCCTCACGGAGGAGGGGCTCCTCGCCGCCAACCGTGGAGCCGGGACCACGGTGGCGGCGGGTCCCGTCCTCCGGAAGACGGCGCCCGGTGTGGCGCCCCGCACCCGGTCCGGGGCCGGCGACCGCCCCGGAGCTGGGGGAACAGGCGGCCCCGCCGCCGCACCCTCCCCCGAACCGGGTCGACGGCCCGGGGAGGGGCCCGGGCGGACGTCCGGTCCCGGCGTGAACGCACCGGGTCCCGGACCCGGTGGTGGCGCTCACGGCAGCACCGCGCCCGCCGAGGTCACGGACCTCTCCACCGGTCTGCCCGACCTCGCGGCGTTCCCGCGCGGCGCGTGGCTGCGGGCCGAGCGCGAGGTCCTGGCCACCGCGACCGCCCGCCAGCTCGGTTACGCCCCGCCCCAGGGCACCCCCGAACTGCGCGTCGAACTGTCCGCCTGGCTGGCCAGGTCGAGGGGCGTGGACGCCCCTCCGGAGCGGATCGTCGTGTCGGCCGGGGTGACCGGGGCGCTCAGCCTCCTCGCCCAGGTGCTGCGCGACCGGGGTGTGGAGGAGGTGGCGCTGGAGGACCCCGGGGCCGACGGCAACCGCCGCATCCTGGGCTACTGGATGGACCGCGTCACGCCGGTCCCCGTGGACGGCGAGGGGATCGACGTGGCCGGGCTGGCGCGCACCTCCGCGACGGCGGTCGCCGTGACCCCCGCGCACCAGTTCCCCACGGGTGTCGTCCTCTCGCCCGGCCGCCGGCGCGACCTGGTGGCCTGGGCGGGGGAGCGGGACGGGATCGTCATCGAGGACGACTACGACGCCGAGTACCGCTACGACCGCTCACCGGTCCGCGCCATGCACTCCCTCGCCCCGCACGCCGTCGCCTACACCTCCAGCCTGTCCAAGACCCTGGCCCCGGCGCTGCGCCTGGGCTGGCTCGTCCCGCCGCCGCGGCTGCTCGACGCGGTGGTGGAGCGGCGCTGGGCCACCGACCTCGGCTCACCGGTGCTGCCCCAGCTCGTCCTGGCCGCCCTGCTGAGGGACGGGACGCTGGCCCGGCACCTGCGTTCGATGCGTACCCGGCACCGGGCCCGCCAGCGCGCGGCCGTCGCGGCGGTGCGCGAATACATGCCCGGGTGCCCGGTCCTCGGGGTGGCGGCCGGGGTCCACCTGCTGGTCATGCTGCCGGACGGGGCGGACGACGAGGAGGTCGCGGCCCGCGCCCTGGACGCGGGGGTCGCCGTGCAGCCGCTGAGTCGCAACCGCTCGGCGCCCGGCGCTCCGGGCCTGGTGGTCAGCTACGCGGGCCACGATCCGGAACGGCTCCGCGACTCCGTCGCGCGGCTCGGCCGGGTCGTCTGAGGGGCGGTAGGCCGGAGGTTGTCCACAGGGCGGCGGCCGGGGCTGGTCGGGGGCGCGGACGGGCGCCTACGCTGGAAATCGGGGGGGACCCCACACGGGCGGCCCATGACCGGGCCCCGACGCGCGAACACGCCGACGCCCTCCCCGCCCCAGCGCCGGCTCCCGCGCTCTCCCCGCTCACGCCCCCGCCGCTGCCCGCTGCCCGCTGCCCTGGCACAGCCGACGGCCGCCGCCCACCGGGTGGGGAAGGCCCGGTGGGCGGCGGCCGTCGCGCCTGTGTGCTGGTCGAAAGCGACGTGACTCCGGTTCAGAGCGAGTAGACGCGCACGTAGTCGACGACCATCCGCTGCGGGAACTGCGTGCTGCCGTCCGGGTAGCCGGGCCAGTTACCGCCGACGGCCACGTTGAGGATCATGAAGAACTGCTGGTCGTAGACCCAGGGGTTTCCGCGCGTGTCGGCGGAGGTGTAGGTCTGGTAGGCGTTGCCGTTCACCGACCAGGTGACCGAGCCGGGCCGCCAGTCCACGGCGAACGTGTGGAACGTGTCGGCGAACGACCAGCCCTGCGGGTGCATGTAGGAGCCGGTCAGCGGGTTGCCGCCCGAGTAGCCGGGGCCGTGGAGGGAGCCGTGGACCAGGTGGGGTTCGCGGCCGATGTTCTCCATGATGTCGATCTCGCCGGAGTTGGGCCACGGCGTGCCCGGGAAGCTGCCGCCCAGCATCCAGAACGCGGGCCAGATGCCCTGGCCCCGGGGGATCTGGATGCGGGCCTCGATGCGTCCGTACTGCGGCTGGACCTTGCCCTGGGTGGTCATGCGGGCCGACGTGTAGGAGCCGTTCGCCTCCTGGCGCGCCGTGATGACGAGGTTGCCGTTGCCGTCGAGGGCGGAGTTGTTGCGGCTGTTCGTGTAGTTCTGCAGCTCGTTGTTGCCCCAGCCGTGGTTTCCGGTCTCGTGGTTCCAGTTGGCCGGGTTGGGCGCGCTGCCCGACGGGCCGTTGAACTCGTCGGACCACACCAGGGCGGCCTGGCTGTCCACCGTGTCGGAGGCGGGAGCCGCGGAGGCGGGTGCGGTGGACGCGGAGGCGGCGCCGGGGGAGAGGAGGGCCAGCAGGGTGAGGGCCGCCGTGGCCACGGGGGCGAGGAACGTGCGGGGGGAGCGCTCGGTGCGCATGGTCTGCTCCGGGGGGAGGCCCCGCCTGGGCGGGGCGGTCAGCGGGCGGAGGCGGGCCGTCGGACGCGGACCCTGGGAGGTCACGGCGGGAGGCGACCCAGCGTGGTCGCCGCGTGACCCGGTGGATTGTAAAGTTACTGTACGTTTAGTCACCTTGGTGTGCAAGGGGTGGGAGCCCCGCTCTTGCCCGAACCCGGCGGAGCAGTCCCGACGCCGGGCGCCCCACGCCCCGGCCGTGCCCGGACGGCGCCACCTCGCGGTCCCCGGCCCCGCCGCCCGCCGTCCCCCCGCCGAGCGCCCGGCAGGGCCCCGAGCCCCTTGCGCGCCGGCCCGTGCCCCGCACGCCCTCCCGCCCCGCCCCTCTTCCCGCTGGCCCCCTACTTGTAGGCCGCCGCCCCGTGGCGCCAGTAGCCGACGAAGGAGACGTTCGCCTTGGGGACCCCGCGCTCGCGCACCAGGGCGCGACGCAGGCCGGTGGGCAGGCCCCGCTCCCCGGCCACGAAGCAGTAGGGCGTCCCCGGGGGGAGCTCCGCGGACAGGACGGTCTCCAGGGCCAGCGCCCCGGGCACCGCCGCCGCCCCGTCCCGGGGCAGCCAGTGGACGCGGACGCCCTCGGGCGCCGCCACCTCCCGGACGTCCCCTTCCTCGGGCACCTCGAGGAAGGCCTCGGCCCGCAGGTCCGCGGGGGCCTGCTCGACGATGGACAGCAGCGCGGGGACCGCGCTCTCGTCCCCCACCAGCAGGTGCCAGTCCGCGTTCTCCGGCGGCAGGTAGTAGCACCCCTCCGCGAACAGCCCGGCCTCGTCGCCGGGCTCGGCCGCGGACGCCCACGCGGAGGCCGGGCCGCCGTCCCCGTGGGTGGCGAACTCGATGTCCAGTTCCCGCCTCCCGGCGTCGAAGCGCCTGGCGGTGTAGTTGCGGATGTGCGGCCGTTCGGCGAGGGGGATCAGGTAGTACTGGGCGATCCAGCCGTTGTGCGCGGCCGTGGGCATGCGCAGGGTCTCCTGTCCCGCCCGGGGCAGGAAGAGACGGACGCACTGGTCCAGGCCGAGGAAGTCGAACTCCGCGAGCCCGTCGCCGCCGAAGGTCACCGTGACGAAGTTCCGCCCCGTGGGGCGGACGCGGACGACGTGCGCGCGGACCATCGCGCGGCGTTCGGGTTGCCGGATGCGCATGGCGTTCTCTTCTCCAGGGGGCGGGGAGGGGCGGAGGCCGCCGTCGGGCGACCTCGGGCGGACCAGGAAGAAGTTAGGTTAGCCTACCCAACATTCTTCTTCCCGTGTGGGGCCCGCCGCCCCGGCGGAAGCGGCCACGCGTTCCCGCGGTCCCTGGACGGCCGGAACCACCGCGTCCGCCCCGGTCGGGCGAAGCCTCCCCGCTCCGGCCTGCGGCGATGCCCCGCCCGGCCCGGCCGAACGGAGCCGGTGGCAGGAACCGCGGCGACGGGGGCATAGGGGAGGGCCAGAAGGGGAGGGAGATAGCAAGAGTTGCCGGAAAACGGTGTTGGAGGGACCGGAGTGATCTCCGGGCCGATGCGTCGTCCGCGAGGGCGGCGAAAGGATTCCGAAACCGCGTCATAGGCGCGGCACGGGACCGTGTACTCGGTGAACCCGGGGCACGGAAACCGTGTCGAACCGTGCACCCGGGGCTTTCCTGAACACCGACCCACCTCAAAGGACCATTCCATGAGCGCCACCGCATCCCACCAGGCCCACCCCGTCTCCGACCAGTTCGCGCGGGCCGCCTCCCGTGACACCTCCCGCGCCCGCTGGCGCCTGCGCGCCGTCCGGGCGGAGATCGTCGAGTTCGGTCCCGACGGCGACCCCGACCTCGTGCGCGTGACCGACGAACTGGAGCACCTGGAACTGGCCGCCGCCGCCAGGCCCTGACCGCGGCGGCCTCCGGCCGCCCGGAACCCCCGGGCCGGAGCGCCGGACCGTCCGCGGCCGGCGTCGCGCGGTCCCGACCGGTGGGTAACGCGGACTCCCCGCACGTCCGCGCCCGCACCGGCCCCTTCCGATCCCCGCCCGCCCTCCGACCGCCTCCGGGCGGTCGAGGTACCGGGCAGGGCGGGCGGCAGCCCGCGCCCGCCCCGCGCTCCGCCGCCTCCCTACCCCGCCCTGTCCGAACTTCGCTCCCGTATGCCGCACGTCCCGGGGCCGTGTGCGGCGTGCCCGCTCCCGACCGGGGCGCGGTGTCACGCGGAAACGGGAGAGGAACACCCCGCCCCCTGACTCCCGCGCCCGCTCGTGCGCGGTGTCACGGTGCCGGCGCCGGTTCGGCCGTTCCGGCGTCCGGAGAGGGTGCGCCACCGCAGCAGCCGGCCGGGGCGGCCGCTTCCGTGCCGGTCACGGGGAGCAGGCCCCGGCGGAGGGAGGGCACGGGCGTCTCCGCCCCGGACAGGCCGCCGCGGCGACCCCCCTGTTCCACGGCGGGCTCCTCCGCCGCCTCTGCGGGGCCGCAGCAGCCGCCGGCGTCGGCCTTGGTGGCAGTGGGGTCGTCGAACAGCCCGGCGCCGCCGCACACCCCCGTCTCGGGCAGGACCAGCTCCACCCGGGCCGCGCTCTCGTGGTCCCCGGCCAGGTGCGCGGCGATGCTGCGGACCTGCTCGTAGCCGGTCAGGGCCAGGAAGGTGGGGGCGCGACCGTAGGACTTCATCCCCGCGAGGAAGAACCCGGGCTCGGGGTGGGAGAGCTCGGCCGCCCCATGGGGGTAGACGGTGCCGCAGGAGTGCTGGTTGGGATCGATGAGCGGGGCCAGTTCCACCGGCGCCTGGAGGGCCGGGTCCAGGCCGAGGCGGATCTCGGACAGGAAGGACAGGTCGGGCCGGAACCCGGTCAGGGCCACCACCTCGTCCACCGGATCCAGCGCGCGCCCGCTCTCGCCGACGAGCACGAGACGGTCGTCCGCCGAGCGGACCTCGGCGGTACGGAACCCGGTCACCACCTCGACGTGCCCCGCCTCCACGGCCGTGCGGGCCCGTTGGCCCAGGGCGCCTCGCGCGGCGAGCTGGTCGGCGGCCCCGCCGCCGAAGGCGTCACCGACCTCCCCGCGCCGCAGCACCCACACCGCCTTCGTCCCCGGGCTCTCCTGGGCCAGTGAGGCCAGGGCCACCAGCGCGGTCAGTGCCGAGTGCCCACGTCCGACAACGGCCGTGGTCCGCCCCACGTGACGCGCCCGGACCGCGGGATCGGCCAGGTCGGGGATGCGGTAGGAAATCCGTTCGGCCGCGGCCTCTTCGCCAAGAGCCGGCAGGCCGTCGCCGCCCACGGGGTTGGGCGCGTTCCAGGTGCCGGAGGCGTCCACGACCGCGCGGGCCGGGATCCGCTCCTCCCCGGCGCCGGTGCGAACGCGCACGGTGAAGGGCTGCTCCCCGCGCCCGGCGTCCACGAGCCGGTCCCGGCCCAGGCGGCTCACCCCCCTCACCTCGGCGCCGAAGCGCACACGGTCACCGAGGACCCCGGCCAGGGGAGCGAGGTAGGCGTCGACCCACTCTCGGCCGGTCGGGTACCCGCCGTCGTCCGGGCGCCGCCACCCGGTGGCGGCCAGGAGCTTCTCGGCCGCCGGGTCGACCAGGTCGCGCCACATCGAGAACAGCCGCACGTGCCCCCACTCGGACACGGCCGCCCCGGCCCGGTCGCCCTTCTCCAGGACCAGGACCGGAAGCCCGCGCGCGACCAGCTCCGCTGCCGCCGCCAGCCCCGCGGGGCCGGCGCCGATCACCACGACAGGAGATTCCTCGGCCATGACACACCTCTTTCATCGACTTCTGTCTATGAAGCGTGACTCTATCGATGTGCATCGATGGAAGCAACCATAGATCGTGGTCGATAATGTGAGGCATGACCGTGACCCGGCCCGAGCGCGCCGTACCCGCACTGCCCCAGCCCGAAGCCGAGACCTACGCCGCCTGGTTCGCCTGCCTGGCCGAACCCATGCGCGTCCAACTGCTCCACGCCATCGCCACCACCCCCGGCTCGGTCAGCGTGGGGCAGCTCGCCGAGATGGTGGACGTGCGCCAGCCCACCGTCTCGCACCACCTGCGCAAACTCGCCGACGTCGGGTTCGTGACCCTGACCAGGGTGGGCACCTCCACCCGGGTCGCCGTCAACCCCGCCTGCTGCACAGGCCTGCCCCACGCCGCCGACGCCGTCATGGGCATGCTCAACGCCCGGCCCTGCTGCCCCACCGACCTGCCCGCCGACACCACCACCCGTGCCATGGCCGACGCCGACCTGGCCGAGGTGCGCCGCATCTACGCCGAGGGCATCGCCACCGGCGACGCCACCTTCGAGACCGAGGCCCCCGCCGTCGAGGACCTGAGGGCCAGGTGGCTCCCGGGGCACCGCTGGGTGGCCGAGACCGACGGGACCGTGGTGGGCTGGGCCGCCGCCTCGCCGGTCTCCGCCCGCGAGGCCTACGCCGGGGTGGCCGAGACGTCGGTGTGCGTCGCCGAGGGCGCCCGCGGCCGGGGCGTGGGAAAGGCGCTGCTGTACCGGCAGGTCACCGAGGCCGACGCCGCGGGCCTGTGGACCCTGCAGACCTCGGTCTTCCCCGAGAACCGGGCAAGCCTGGCCCTGCACCACCAGGCCGGCTACCGCACCGTCGGGGTGCGCGAGCGCATCGCCCGCCACCACGGCGCCTGGCGCGACACGGTCCTCCTCGAACGGCGGCGGCCGGAGGACGACCGGGCCTGATGACATGGCGGGGGCGGCGCGGGCCGGGGCGCGCGACGGCCCCGCCGGGCGGGGCGCCCTCGCGGGCGGCGCGGGCGGAGATTTCGAGACGGCGGGGTCTGGCCGCGGGGCCGATCACTCCAGCCACACGGTGACCACGCCCCTCACCGCCCCCAGGACAGCCCCACAGCTCCTCCTCCCTGGTGAACAGGGGTGCGGCCTTCTCCATAACCACCGTCACATTGTTGGTGGGAAAGATCTGTCAACCCCCTGTGTGACCACGGCGTCTCTGAGAGAGACGGTGCTCGCGCCGTCGAGCGCGTGGGAGTCACGCGTACGAGGTAGGGGGAAGCATGGAGGGCCGTCACGGCAACCTGGTGGAGAGCGGGGCGTACTGGCTCCTCTACGTGGTCTCGGTGAGCGGTGCGCTGCTGCACTGGCGGCTGGGCAACGAGGGCCTCGCGGCGGTGTGCGCCGCGGCCGCGGTGTCCGGCGCGCTCCTCATCGGCAGGGGGCACCGCGGCATCGCCGCATAGCGCGGCCGGAGCTCAGGCCGCGGCACTATTCCCGGCTGTACTGGGGGGATTTTCACCCACCGTTCGCACCCGTCCCCGGGCGTTCGCCGCACGGCCGTGCGGATAGTCTTCCGGGTATGCGTTCATGGTCTGCGCCTGACATCGTCCCCCTGCCGGGTACCGGCGGCCCCCTCCGTATCCACGACACCACCACCGGACGGATAGAGACGACGACGCCGGGGCCCCGGGCGGGGATGTACGCCTGCGGGATCACCCCCTACGACGCCGCCCACCTCGGACACGCCTTCACGTACCTCACCTTCGACCTGGTCAACCGGGTCTGGCGCGACGCCGGCCACGACGTCGACTACGTGCAGAACACCACCGACATCGACGATCCGCTCCTGGAGCGGGCCGAGGCCCTGGGCGTGGACTGGCGCGACCTCGCCCACCGCGAGATCGACGTGTTCCGGGACGACATGGCCGCGCTGCGGATCATCCCCCCGACCTCCTACGTCGGGGTCGTGGAGTCCGTCGACCTCATCAGCGAGCTCGCCGCACGCATCCGGAGCACCGGCGCCGCCTACGAGATCGACGGCGACCTGTACTTCTCCATGGCCGAGGCCGAGCACTTCGGCGAGATCAGCCACATGAGCCGCGAAGAGATGCTGGAGGTGTTCGGCCAGCGCGGCGGCGACCCCGGGCGGACCGACAAGAAGGACCCGCTCGACTGGCTGCTGTGGCGCGCCGAACGCCCCGGCGAACCCGCCTGGGAGAGCCCGCTCGGTCGCGGCCGTCCCGGCTGGCACATCGAGTGCAGCGCCATCGCCCTCGACAGGCTCGGCCCGAACTTCGACCTCAACGGCGGCGGCAGCGACCTGATCTTCCCGCACCACGAGATGGGCGCGGCCGAGACCCGCGCCACGACGGGCGGCCCCAACGCCCAGCACCACCTGCACGTCGGCATGGTCGGCCTGAACGGCGAGAAGATGTCCAAGTCCCTGGGCAACCTCGTGTTCGTGTCCAAGCTGCGCGAGCAGGGCGTCGAACCGGCCGTGATCCGCCTGGCCATGCTCACGCACCACTACCGCTCCCCGTGGGAGTGGACCGACGTGGAGCTCCCCGCCGCCGCCGAGCGCGCCTCCCGCTGGCGCGCGGCCCTCGCCCTGGGCGCGGGACCGGACGCCGCTCCCGTGCTGGCCGCCGTGCGCGCGGCCCTGGCGAACGACCTGGACTCGCCCGGCGCGCTGGCCGCCGTGGACGCCTGGGCCGACACCGCCCTCACCGCGGGCGGCACGGACGCCGCGGCCCCCGCCCTGGTGCGGGCCACGGTCGACACCCTCCTGGGCGTCGCCCTCTAGGGTTTTCCGGGCCGGGGTCCCGCCCCGGCCCCGGGGCGCTCCGACGCCCCGTCCGCCGCAGGGAGGGCGCACCGCGTCGCGCGCAGGCGGCGCCGCGCCCCCTTGCCGGGCACGGGCCCTGTCGGGGCACGGAGCTGCCGGAGACGCGCCCCGTCAGGGCGCCGAGAAGTCCGGGTAGGGCGACCGGGGCGGGTCGTCGGGGCTCAGCCGCACCACCGGGATGCCGTTCTCCGGATCGGCCCCCACCCTCGCGAAGGACTCCGGGCCGCCGTCCACCTCGTGCCCCAGCCCCCGCATCAGCGCCACCGCGGCCTCGGGGTGGCGCTCCGCGTAGTGCGCCAGCGCCTCCCCGGACTCCTGCGGGGAGAGCACGGTGGCCGTGCCCCGGTGGCGCCGCCCGCCGACCTGGAACAGCACACGCGGCTCCGCGACGATGTTGCGGAACCACTGGGAGCGCCGGCCGTAGCCGGAGGCGATCAGCACCGCCCCCGTGGTGTCGTTGCGTCCCACCACCTCCAGCACAGCCTGGCGGGCCTCCCCCGTCGTGCGGCCCCGGTGCGTCAGCAGCACGAACCGGCCTCCGAGGGCCCCGCCCAGCCCCAACCTGTAGATCCAGATCGGCGCGCGGAACAGGGCCCGGCTCAGGGGTGTGGTGGGCGGTTGGGCGAACGGCATGGCGTGGCCTTCCTGGGTACGGTCCCGGGCACGGGCGCCCCGAGTGTAGCGACGACGCCGCCCCGCCCCGCCGCCGCCACGCCCGCGAACCGTCCGAGGGCGGTGCCACAATCCCGGACATGCAGACAGGACCGGACGTACTCCGCGACACCGACTGGACCCGTACCTTCCACGCCTACGGTTCCGGCGCCGACGCCCCCGACCACCTGGCGCCCCTGCTCACCGGAGACCCCGGCGGGAGCGAGCGGGCCCTGGGCTACCTGTACAGCGCGATCCTCCACCAGGGGACCGTGTACTCCGCGACCGTCCCCGCGGCACTGTTCGTCGCCGGGATCCTGGACCGCCCCGCGCTCGCGGCCCCGGCCACGACGCCGTTCACCGCCTCCGGGGAGTCCGCACCCCTCCGGCAGCTCCTGCTGGGCTTCCTCGCCTCGGCCGCCGAGGGCGCGCTGCACTGCCCCGCCCCCGGGGAACAGGCGCCGCCCGAACCGCCCTCCGAAGCCGACCTCGACCGCGTGTACGCGGCGCTGAACGCCCCGGACGCAGCCGAGGACGCCGAGATCTGGGAGGACCCCGTGATGGACGCCCTCATGTACCGGGTCGGACCGGACATGCGCGCCGCAGCCCCCGTCCTGTACGAGGCGGTCCACCCCCACCTCACCCACCCCGACCCGGCGACGCGCATGCACGCGGTGGAGGCCGCGACGGCCGCCGCCCGTCTGGGCGGGTTCGACCCGGACCTGTCCGGCGCGGCCGACATGGCCGAGTCCCGCGACGAGGGCGCGGTGATCGTCCTCGCCCTCGGACAGGCCGGGCGGGACACCGCCGAGTTCCTCGCCCACGCGGACCCGGCGATCCGTGCCTGCGCCGCCCTGGCCCCCTCGCAGGCCGGCAACCCGGTCGCCACCGACGAGCTGGCCGCCGCACTGGCCGACCCGGCCGCGGCGGACGCCTGGTTCGGGAGGCGTCCGGCGTACTTCCCCGGCCACGTCCGGTTCACCCTGGCCCGGGCGCTCGCCGAGCGGGCGGCCCCCGACGACGCCGAACGGCTGCTGCCGGTCCTGCGCGCGATGGTGCCGCTGTCCTCCACGTACGTCGGCGCCCAGGACGTCGGCCCGCTCCTGCGGGTGGCGTTCCCCGCGGCCGGGGAGGCCGGCGCGTGCCGGGACCTCACCGCGGTACAGCGCGCCTACCTGTCGGCCCTGCTCGACAACGACGCCCTGTGGGAGGGCAGGATCGCCAACTTCCGGGTCCACCTCAAGGGGCTGGGCCTGCCGGAGGACCGCGTCGGGATCAGCGCCCTGGCCGGGGTCTGAACGCGGGGGCGGCCACCGGGTGCGGGGCCCGGCTAGCAGGGGCCCGTCCGCTCCCGGCAAGACCCGGAGGGGATTTGTTCATCTTCGTCTCGATATGCACGTGCAGGGTGACCACCTGTGGCCACGACCTCGGCCAAACACCCGTATCAGGGCTCCAGGCGTGGTGGGATAACCCCCATGACAACCCCCACGCGGCACAGCGCGGCCGCCGAACTCATCGCGGACTTCGTCTCCACCGGTGGTCACCTGACGGACCGGGCCGACCTCGCGCGGTTCCTCCGCCGGCACCACCTGGCCACCGAGGGGGCCATCCCCATCACCCTCGCCGACCTCGACGAGGCCATCGCCCTGCGCGACGGGATCCGGGCCGTTCTGGACCGGGACTCCGAACCGGACACCGAGGCGATCGCGCGGGGGCAGAAGGTCCTGGACGGCCTGCGGGTCACCGTGCGGCTGGAGCCCGCCCGCGACTCCGGGGGACAGCTGGCCCCCGCCGTCGTGGACGAGGTGCGGCGCGGCCTGGCCCGCATCGCCGGGGCCTGGGCCGCGGTCCTGGCCACGGGGGAGTGGCGCGGCCTGCGGGTGTGACCGGGACCCTTCCGGCCAGGGGCGGGACCCGGCGGCGGGGTGGCCGCGGCCGGGGCCCGTGGGCGTCGCGCCCGGATGTCAGCCGTCGTCGCGGCGGCGCAGGTAGCGCTCGAAGTCCCGGGCGATCGCGTCGCCCGAGGCCTCGGGGAGCTCGGCGGTGTCCTTGGCCTCCTCCAGGCCGCGCACGTACGACGCGATGTCCTCGTCCTCCGCGGTCAGCTCGTTGACGTTGGCCTCCCACGTCACCGTCTCCTCGGGCAGCGAGCCCAGGGGGACCTGGACGCCCAGGAAGTCCTCCACCCACGCGAGCAGCGCCAGGGTGGCCTTCGGGCACGGCGGCTGGGCCACGTAGTGGGGGATGGCCGCCCACAGCGACACCGTCTCCATGCCCACGGAGCTGAACGTCTCGTGCGCGACGCCCAGGATCCCGGTCGGCCCCGAGTAGGTGGTCGGCTCCAGACCCAGGTCGGTGCCCAGGTCCACCGGCGTGGCCATCCCGGTCACCGGGATCGGCCGCGTGTGTGGGGCGTCCGCCAGCAGCGAGCCCAGCATCACCACGCGTGTGACGCCCAGCTCCCGCGCGATCGCCAGCAGGTCGGCCGCGTACGAGCGCCACCGCATGTTCGGCTCGGGCCCGGTGACCAGTACCACGTCGCGCCCGGCCCCGGGCGGAGAGGCCACCTGGACCCGCGTCGTCGGCCATTCGACCTCGCCGACCACGCCCTCCACCACGGACATGCGCGGACGCGTCACCTGGAAGTCGTAGTAGTCGTCCGGCGCCAGGGCGCACAGCTCGTACGCGCCCCACTCCCTGGACAGGTGTTCCACGGCGAGGCTCGCGGCCTCCCCTGCGTCGTTCCAACCCTCGAACGCCGCCACCATGACAGGCTCGACAAGCTCCCGGGCGAGCTTGATCATCGGTGGCCCCTTCCTGCACGTGGACGGAGTCCACCCTATGGGGTGCCGCCCCACCCGGGAAACCGTTATGCGGGCCCGGACAGGGGGGCCTGGCGCACGCGAGGTGGGACACCTGTCTCACGTGCTGAAACAGCCTATGGGGTAGCCTCGGAGACAGCGACTGAAACGGACGCAGCTGTCCCCGGACGCCCGACCCGCCCCGCGCCGCGGGTCGACCCAGTGCCACGCATCACGGGGACAGAACTGGGCCGCCCCGGTGCTCTTACATAGAGTTGCTGAACATGAGAGCTCGCCTCACCTTCCGTGAAGCACTGTCCCGACGCGTCCTCGTGGCGGACGGAGCTATGGGCACCATGCTCCAGGCTCACGATCTCGACCTCGACCAGTTCGAGGGCCACGAGGGATGCAACGACATCCTCAACCTCACCCGTCCCGACATCGTCCGCGACACCCATGCCGCCTTTCTTGCCGTGGGTTCCGACGCCGTCGAGACGAACACCTTCTCCGCCAACTTCTCGGGTCTGGCCGAGTACGGCATCGAGGAGAGGACCTACGAGATCGCGGAGGCCGGAGCACGGGTGGCCCGAGAGGCCGCCGACGCCTACTCCACCCCCGACCAACCCCGCTACGTCCTCGGCTCCGTGGGACCCGGCACCAAGCTGCCGACCCTGGGCCACGCCCCCTACGCCCTCCTGAGGGACTACTACGAGCAGTGCCACCGGGGCCTCATCGACGGTGGCGCCGACGCCATCCTCATCGAGACCTGCCAGGACCTGCTCCAGGTCAAGGCCGCCGTGGTGGCGGCCCAGCGCGCCCGCAAGGCCCTGGGCAAGGACATCCCGATCATCGCCCAGGTCACCATCGAGACCACGGGCACCATGCTGCTCGGATCGGAGATCGGCGCCGCGCTGACCTCCCTCGAACCCCTGGGCATCGACGTCATCGGCCTCAACTGCGCCACCGGCCCCACCGAGATGAGCGAGCACCTGCGCTACCTCTCGCACCACTCGCGCATCCCCATCTCCTGCATGCCCAACGCGGGCCTGCCCCAGCTGGGCGCCAACGGCGCGGTCTACGCGCTCTCCCCGGAAGAGCTGGCCGACGCCCACGACACGTTCACCTCCGAGTTCGGCCTGAGCCTGGCCGGCGGCTGCTGCGGCACCACCCCCGAGCACCTGCGCCAGGTCGTGGAGCGCGTCCAGGGACGCGGCATCAAGGACCGCAAGCCGTTCGTGGAGGCCTCGGCCTCCTCGCTCTACCAGAGCGTGCCCTTCCGGCAGGACGCCAGCTACCTGGCGGTCGGCGAGCGCACCAACGCCAACGGGTCCAAGAAGTTCCGCGAGGCGATGCTGGAGGGCCGCTGGGACGACTGCGTGGAGATGGCGCGCGACCAGATCCGCGACGGCGCCCACCTGCTCGACCTCAACATCGACTACGTGGGCCGCGACGGGGTCAGCGACATGCGCGAGCTGGCCTCCCGCTTCGCCACCTCCTCCACCCTGCCGATCATGCTGGACTCCACCGAGCCCCCCGTCCTGGAGGCCGGGCTGGAGTCCCTGGGCGGCCGGGCGGTCGTCAACTCCGTCAACTACGAGGACGGCGACGGCCCCGACTCCCGCTTCACCCGCATCATGGAGCTGGTCAAGGAGCACGGCGCCGCCGTGGTCGGCCTGTGCATCGACGAGGAGGGCCAGGCCCGCACCGCCGAGTGGAAGGTCCGGGTCGCCAGCCGCCTCATCGACGAGATCACCGGCGACTGGGGCCTGCGCACCGGTGACATCGTCATCGACTGCCTCACGTTCCCGATCACCACCGGGCAGGAGGAGACGCGCCGCGACGGCATCGAGACGCTGGAGGCGATCCGCGAGCTCAAGCGCCGCTACCCCGAGGTGCAGACCACCCTGGGCCTGTCCAACCTGTCCTTCGGCGTCAACCCGGCCGCCCGCATCGTGCTGAACTCGGTCTTCCTGCACGAGGCGGTCCAGGCGGGTCTCGACTCGGCCATCGTGCACGCCTCCAAGATCGTGCCGATCAACCAGATCCCCGAGGAGCAGCGCAAGGTCGCGCTGGACCTGATCTACGACCGGCGCGAGGGCGACTACGACCCGCTCTCCGCGTTCATGGACATGTTCCAGGGCGTGGACGCCAAGTCCATGCGTGCCTCCCGCGCGGAGGAGCTGGCCGCGCTGCCCCTGTGGGAGCGGCTGGAGCGCCGCATCATCGACGGGGAGCTCACCGGCATCGAGGCCGACCTGGAGGAGGCGCTCCGGTCCAAGCCGGCCCTGGCCATCGTCAACGAGACGCTCCTGTCCGGCATGAAGACCGTCGGCGAGCTGTTCGGCTCCGGCCAGATGCAGCTCCCGTTCGTCCTCAAGTCCGCCGAGGTCATGAAGAAGGCGGTCGCCTTCCTCGAACCGCACATGGAGAAGACCGACGACGACGGCAAGGGCCGCATCGTCCTGGCCACCGTCAAGGGCGACGTCCACGACATCGGCAAGAACCTCGTCGACATCATCCTGTCCAACAACGGCTACGACGTCGTCAACATCGGCATCAAGCAGCCCGTCTCGGCGATCCTGGAGGCGGCCGAGACCGAGCGGGCCGACGTCATCGGCATGTCCGGGCTCCTGGTCAAGTCCACGGTGATCATGCGCGAGAACCTGGAGGAGATGAACTCCCGGGGCATCTCCGAGCGCTTCCCCGTCCTCCTCGGCGGCGCGGCGCTGACCCGCTCCTACGTGGAGCAGGACCTGGCCGAGACCTTCGACGGCGAGGTGCGCTACGCCAAGGACGCCTTCGAGGGCCTGCGCCTGATGGACGCGTTCATGGCGGTCAAGCGCGGCGAGGAGGGCGCCTCGCTGCCGGCCCTGCGCCAGCGCCGCGTCAAGACGGGGGCCCGGCTCAAGGTCACCGAGCCCGAGGAGATGCCCGCACGCAGCGACGTGTCGACCACCAACGCGGTGCCCACCCCGCCGTTCTGGGGGGACCGGATCAGCAAGGGCATCCCGCTGGCCGAGTACTCCGCGTTCCTGGACGAGCGGGCCACCTTCATGGGCCAGTGGGGCCTCAAGGCCGCCCGCGGCGGCGAGGGCCCCTCCTACGAGGAGCTGGTGGAGACCGAGGGCCGCCCGCGCATGCGGATGTGGCTCGACCGCATCCAGACGGACGGCCTGCTGGAGGCGGCCGTGGTGCACGGCCACTACCCCTGCTACAGCGAGGGCGACGACCTGGTGGTCCTGGACGACGACGGGGTCACCGAGCGCACGCGCTTCACGTTCCCGCGCCAGCGCCGCGACCGCCACCTGTGCCTGTCCGACTTCTTCCGGCCCAAGGAGTCGGGGGAGCTGGACGTGGTGTCCTTCCAGGTGGTGACCGTGGGGGCGGCGATCAGCCGCGCCACCGCGGAGCTGTTCGAGAAGAACGCCTACCGCGACTACCTGGAGCTGCACGGGCTGTCGGTGCAGCTCACCGAGGCGCTCGCCGAGTACTGGCACACGCGCATCCGCGCCGAGCTGGGCTTCGCGGGAGAGGACCCGGCGGAGCTGGACGCGTTCTTCAAGCTCGGCTACCGGGGTGCGCGGTTCTCCCTGGGCTACGGGGCGTGCCCCGACCTGGAGGACCGGGCCAAGATCGTGCGCCTGCTGGAGCCCGAGCGGGTGGGCGTGAACCTGTCGGAGGAGTTCCAGCTGGTGCCGGAGCAGGCCACCGACGCGATCGTCATCCACCACCCGGAGGCGACGTACTTCAACGTCTGAGCCGGACGCGCGGCCCCGCCCCCGGACCGGGGGCGGGGCCGCGCCCCTTTTCCCGGGCGCGGACTGTGGGGCAGCTCTCCTCCCGCCCCCGCCCGAGTGTTCGTAGTGTGGAAAGGACGCCGACAGGTCCTCTTCACGGCGCGGGCGCCCCCGGTTCGGCACGATGAACGGCAGGGGCGCCCCGCGGGCGGGCTGGGGTACCCATCACACACGAGGGGAGAGTGCGGCGCTCCGCCCGGCCGGGTGCCGGGACGCGCCGCCGAACGCATGAGTGAACCGAGCACGCTGAGCCGTGAGACCTCCGAGACCGGGACCGGGAGACGGCTCCAGGCCGTGCTGCTGGACATGGACGGCACCCTCATCGAGAGCGAGCACCTGTGGGGCGAGGCCGAGGCCGAGCTGGTCGCCGAGCTGGGCGGGGTGTGGACCGAGAGGGACCACGAGGCCAACGTCGGCAACGCCGCCGAGCCCGTGGGCCGCTACATCGTCGCCCTGACCGGAGCCGACCACCTCACCCCGCGCCAGGTGGCCGACCTGCTCTACGCGAAGTTCCGGACCAAGCTCGAGGGCGGGGCGCAGCTGCGCCCGGGGGCCAAGGAGCTGGTGGACATGCTGTCGCTGGCCGGTGTGCCCGTGGTCCTGGTGACCTCCACCGAACGGCAGCTCATCCAGGCGGCGATCGGCGGCATCGGCATCGACAGCTTCGACGACTCCGTGGCCGGCGACGAGGTCGAGGCCAACAAGCCGCACCCCGACCCCTACCTCAGGGCCGCCCGGCGCCTGGGCGTGGACCCCGAGCGCTGCGTCGCCTTCGAGGACTCGGTGGTGGGCGTGGCCTCGGCGGCCGACGCCGGGTGCGTCACGGTCGCCGTGCCCAACCACGTGGAGATCCCGCCGCGCGAGGGCGTGGTCTTCCGGGACAGCCTGGTGGGCGTGGACCTGGACTGGCTGGAGTCGCTGGTCGCCGACCGCTGACCCTCCTCCCCGGCCCGGGCCGGGGAGGAGGGCCGGCGGCGGGCCCGGCGTCCGTGCGCCGGACTTCCCCGCGGCCCCGCCCGGTCCTGCCCGGCCCCGGGGGACCGGCGGGCGGGGCCGCCGTCGGGGTGCCCCCGCACCCTCCTCCCGGCCCGCCGGCACGCGGGTAACGTGGGAGAAGGGCCCCGGCACGGGCGCCGGATCGGGGGCAAGCCCTAAGGGATCGACCGGATGTGCGCTCCGGCGCCGGATGGGAGACTGGGCCCATGCCTGAGAACCTGACGTGGATGACCGGTGTGATCCTGGGAGGCGGCCTCACCCTCGTGGGGCTGGTGATCTCCTTCGTCGTGTGGCGCGCGAAGGGCGCCGCCCACGGTCTGCGGGGGGTGGCGTGGTCGCTGCTCCCGCTGGCCGCCGGTCTGATCGGGCTGATGAACGCCGTCTGGCAGTTCGTCATGAGCATCGTCGGCATCCTGGTGGGGCTGCTGTTCAACCCCGCCGTGTGGGCGGGCGTGGCCCTGGCGGGCCTGGCGGTGGTCCTCTACGTCGTCTCCGGCGTCATGGCGGCCCGGGGCGTGGGGACCCGGTCCAGGGGCGGGGCCTCCGAGGAGCCGAAGGCCGCCCGGGGCGGCGGGCAGGCGGGCGCCGCCGGTGCGGCCAAGCCCGCGGCCGGCCAGGTGGGCGCGGCCCCGAAGAACCCGAAGAAGACGGCTGCCGACGACGACCTCGCCGACCTCGGCGACATCGAGGCCCTCCTGCGCAAGCGCGGTATCGACTAGGGCCCCTTCCGCACCGGCCCCGCGCCCTCTTCCCCAGGGCGCGGGGCCGACTGCTGTGTCCGGTTCCCCCCGTTACCACGGACCGGTCGCCGGACGGACCGGGGGCCGGCCCCCGGTCCCGTGGCGGGTGGCCCGGTTCCGGTGACGGAGCGTGCGGACCCCCTGGTTCTCGGGGTGATGACGGCACAGTAACGGCCGAGTCACTGTTCGCTTTGCGCGTTCATGTCGTCACTCTTCGACGCATAGCACTTGCCATAGGACGCCGTTCTCGGGGTGGACACGGGTAGAAGCGGACGTATCGTGGGGGATCGCGCCAGTACCACATCGCCCCAGCTCGCGGCCGGTCGTCGGATGAATGCGAACTCTGTCATCATTTGTTGTTATATACGTTTTTTGACAGTGTTTGTCACGATTTAGATACATGGCCAGGGATTGGACGATATGCGCTCAAAGGGCGAGTAGGTTTGTCGCTGTGTAACAGCCCGGGCGTGACGGTCCCCGGATGTGCCCAACTCCTCATGTGAAGCGGCGCACCCCGGCGGCCAGAGTCAGCGAAGGCGGGTCACCCACCCGCCGCGCGGACCAGCGCCCACGCCAGCCAGCGTCGAGAACCGGCCGGCCCCACCGTGAGATCCCCGACGGGTCAACCCCCGGAGGTCTCACGCGTGGGATCTGCGCGTTCCCCTCGGCCAGAAGCGTATGAGTGGAGAGTGGTGGCCTGATGAGCGCGCCCTCGCATGTCCCTGAGTCGGCGGAGCAGTCCGACGCTGTGGACGTCGCAGTGACGGCCCCTGTGGGCCGCAGTGACGCGGGCAACCGGTCCCTCCGGCAGATCGCCTGGCAGCGGCTGCGCAAGGACAAGGTCGCGATGGTCTCCGGGATCGTCGTCGTACTGCTCATCCTGGCCGCGATCCTCGCGCCCCTCCTGGTCAAGTGGTTCGGGTACCCCCCCACCCAGTTCAACCAGGACCTGATCGAGCCCAACACCGGTCTGCCGATGAGGGACCCCGACAACCCGGACCCCTTCGACACCGACCCGTGGGGCGCCATCAGCGGCGACCACCTGCTGGGCATCGAGCCCAAGACCGGCCGCGACCTGTTCAGCCGCATCCTCTACGGCGCCCAGATCTCCCTGCTGGTGGCCTTCCTCTCCACGCTGCTGTGCGTGGCCCTCGGGACCGTCCTCGGCATCATCGCGGGCTACAAGGGCGGCTGGGTCGACACCCTCATCAGCCGGGCGATGGACGTCTTCCTCGCCTTCCCGCTGATGCTCTTCGCCATCGCGCTCGTCGGCGTCATCCCCGACGGGGTCCTCGGCCTCCAGGGCAACGGGCTCCGCGTCGGCGTCATCGTGTTCATCATCGGGTTCTTCAACTGGCCCTACATCGCGCGCATCGTCCGCGGACAGACGCTCTCGCTGCGCGAGCGCGAGTTCGTCGAAGCGGCCAGGAGCCTGGGCGCCAGCAACCGGCACATCCTCTTCCGGGAGATCCTGCCCAACCTGGTCACGCCGATCGTGGTCTACTCCACGCTGCTGATCCCGACCAACATCCTCTTCGAGGCGGCCCTGAGCTTCCTGGGCGTGGGCATCAACCCGCCCACCCCGAGCTGGGGAAAGATGCTCTCCGACGCGGTCCCCCTGGCCCAGTCCGCCCCGTACTACATCCTCTTCCCGGGCCTGGCCATCTTCATCACCGTCCTGGCGTTCAACCTCTTCGGCGACGGCCTCCGGGACGCCTTCGACCCCAAGACCTCCGACTGACCAAGGCCGGTGTGGCTGCCCCGCCCAGCCCACGCCATCCAAGGCACGGGTCCGACCACTGGTCGATCCCATCCCCACATCAGGTTCGCAAGAGAGGCAGTTCCTTGAGGAAACGCACCCTCGGATTCGTCGCGCTGGGCGCGGCGGCGTCCATCTTCCTTTCAGCTTGCGGCGGTGGTGGCTCCGAGGGCGGAGACACCCAGGCCAACGGCGCCTACGACCAGGGCTCCACGGAGATCGTGAACCCGTCCGAGCAGACCGGCGGCACCCTGCGCTACGCCATCTCCTCGGACTTCGACTCCACCGACCCGGGCGACACCTACTACGGGTTCAGCTGGAACTTCACCCGGTACTACGCCCGTACGCTCCTGGCGTTCACCCCGGCCCCGGCCAACGCGTCCACCGAGCTGACCACGGACATGGCCACCGGCATGCCCGAGTCCAACGACGACTTCACCGAGTGGACCGTCAAGATCCAGGAGGGCCTCAAGTACGAGGACGGCTCCGAGATCACCGCCCAGGACATCAAGTACGCGATCGCCCGCTCGAACTACAACGGCGGCGAGCTGCCCAACGGGCCGCGCTACTTCGAGGCGCACCTGGACCAGGAGCCGTTCAACGTCTTCGAGAGCGACGACCCGCTGGCGGACTTCACCGCCGTGGAGACGCCGGACGACTACACCCTGGTCTTCCACCTCAAGGACTCCTTCTCCGAGTTCCCGTACATCCTGACCCAGCCCCAGACCGCCCCGGTCCCGCTGGAGAGCGACCGCGGCGCGCTCTACAAGGAGAACGTCGTCTCCTCCGGGCCGTACAAGTTCGACGGGGCCTACCAGCCCGGCGTCGCGCTCAACCTGACCCGCAACGAGCACTGGGACGCCGAGACCGACCCGATCCGCCCGGCCCTGCCGGACGAGGTCACCGTCGAGATCGGCGTGGACCAGGACGAGATCGACCAGCGCCTGGTCAACGGCGAGATCGACGTCGACCTCTCCGGTGTCGGCGTCGGCCCGGCCATGAAGAGCACGCTGCTCACCGACGAGGCGGCCCAGCCCAACCTGGACAACCCGCTCTCCGGCGCCCTGCGCTACGTCAACATCCACACCCCGGTCATCGAGGACGTCGCCTGCCGCCAGGCGATCATGTACGCGGCCGACCGTGACAGCCTGCACCGCGCCTGGGGCGGTGAGAGCGGCGGCGACCTCGCCACCAACCTGCTCCCGCCGACCATCCCCGGCGCCGACCCCGAGTCGGACCTCTACCCGTCCACGGACAACAAGGGCGACCTGGAGGCCGCGCAGGCCAAGCTCGAGGAGTGCGGCGAGGACGAGGGCTTCTCGACCACCATCGCCGTCCGCGACGGCCGTCCCAACGACGTCGCCACCGCCGAGGCCCTGCAGGAGTCCCTGACGCGCGTCGGCATCCAGACCGACATCCAGACCTTCCCGGCCGAGGACTTCTTCGCCCAGTACGCCGGCTCGCAGGACTACGTCCGTGAGAACAACATCGGTCTGAGCGTCTCCGGCTGGATCCCCGACTGGGCCACCGGCTACGGCTTCGCCTCCAAGATCACCGACGGCGACGCCATCCAGGCGACCGGCAACTACAACACCTCCGAGCTCGACGACCCCGAGGTCAACGGCCTCTGGGACGACGCCCTCAAGACCGAGGACCCGGACGAGCGCGCCAACATCTACGCCCAGATCGACACCCTGGTCATGGAGCAGGCGGCCATCCTGCCCGTCGTCTTCGACCGTGCGATGTTCTACCGCTCGGACGAGCTGACCAACGTCTACTACACGTCGTCGTACGCCATGTACGACTTCATGGCCATCGGCGTGGACCGGGGCTAGAGCCCCAGCCGGCCTGAACTAGTACGAGAAGGCAGGTGAACGCGGCGGGGGTCCCACGGCCCCGTGGGTACCCCCGCCGCCGACCGCGATGCTGAACTATATTCTTCGCCGCCTCGGAGCGGGGCTGCTGCTGCTCGCCGTCGTCACGGCGGTGACCTTCTGTATCTTCTACGTCCTGCCCCGGTGGGCGGGCGTGACCCCGCGCGGCATGGCCGCCATGTACGTGGGCAAGGCGCCCACGCCCGAGGCGCTCGACGCCACGGTGGCCCGGCTCGGCCTCGACCAGCCCATCGCCGTGCAGTTCTTCGACTTCGTGAAGTCGCTGCTCTTCGGTTCCGAGTACACCTTCGGTCGGGAGACCGTGGAGTGCGCGGCCCCCTGCCTCGGCTACTCCTTCACCACCAACAGCCCCGTGCTGCCCCAGCTGCTCGACCGCCTGCCGGTCACGATGTCGCTGGCCTTCGGCGCGGCCGTCATCTGGGTCATCGGCGGTGTGGCCGTCGGCGTCCTGTCCGCGGTCAAGAAGGGCAGCCTCTTCGACCGCCTGGCCATGGGAACCGCCCTCGTCGGCGTCTCCATGCCCGTGTACTTCACCGGCCTGCTGGCCCTGGCCTTCCTCGTCCACGAGTGGAACCTGTTCCCCGTCTCGCGGTACGTGCCGCTGGGGGAGGACCCCGTCGGCTGGTTCCAGGTCATGATCCTGCCCTGGGTGACGCTGGCGTTCCTGCACGCGGCCCAGTACGCGCGGCAGACCCGCGCGGGGATGCTGGAGACCCTGGGCGAGGACTACATCCGCACCGCCCGCGCCAAGGGGCTCAGCGAGCGCCGCGTGATCTTCAAGCACGCGCTGCGCCCGACCCTGACCCCCATCGTGACGATCTTCGGCCTGGACCTGGGCCTCGTCCTCGGCGGCGCGATCCTCACGGAGAAGGTGTTCTCCCTCAACGGTGTGGGCGCCTACGCCATCGACGCGATCATCGGCAAGGACCTGCCCGTGGTGCTCGGCGTGACCCTGCTGGGAGCCGTCTTCATCGTCATCTGCAACCTGATCGTCGACCTGCTGTACCCGATCGTCGACCCGCGGGTGCGGATCGCGAAGTAACGCGCGACAGCGTTCGACCAGACCAGCTCTATTGAAGGAATGTGACATGGCCTCGACCGAGCCCGTCGTCCGCGTGGACGACCTGAGGGTGACGTTCCCGACCATGGACGGCGACGTCCAGGCGGTGAACGGGTTGTCCTTCGAGGTGCCCGCCGGCGGCGCCCTCGGCATCGTGGGCGAGTCCGGCTCGGGCAAGAGTGTGACGTCGCTGGCGCTGATGGGCCTGCACCGGGGCAGCCGGGCGCGGATCAGCGGCGCCATCGAGGTCGTGGGCAAGGACGTGGTGTCGGCGTCGGACAAGGAACTGCGGCGCATGCGCGGCAACGACATCGCGATGGTGTTCCAGGACCCGATGCAGTCGCTGCACCCGCAGTACACGATCGGCAACCAGCTCGTCGAGGCCTACCGGATCCACAACCCCAAGGCCTCCAAGGCCGACGCGGTCAAGCGGGCGGTCGAGTCCCTGGACCGGGTGGGCATCCCCGACCCGGCCAAGCGGATCAACTCCTACCCGCACGAGTTCTCGGGGGGCATGCGCCAGCGCGTGGTCATCGCGATGGGTCTGATGTGCGATCCCAAGGTGCTGCTGGCGGACGAGCCGACCACGGCCCTGGACGTGACGGTGCAGGCGCGCATCCTGGACCTGCTGGACGAGCTGCGCCGCGACCTGAACATGGGCCTGATCCTGGTCTCCCACGACCTGGCCGTGGTGGCGGGGTCGGTGGACGAGGTCGTGGTCATGCGCCACGGCGTGGCCGTGGAGCGCGGCGACGTGCGCCGGGTCCTGTCCGCACCCGAACACCCCTACACGCAGGGGCTCCTGGCCGCGGTGCCGCGCGTGGAGGTCTCCCGCGCCCAGCGGCGCGCCCAGGACCGCGCGGACCGGATCGAGAAGGAGCAGCGCGAGGGCACGGTCACCGAGCCCGGCGAGTTCAAGGCCTTCGTCCCGCCCGTGAGCGGCACCGGCGACAACGCCGGCGAGCCGCTGCTGCGGGTCGAGGACGTGGCGCAGCGGTTCAAGGTGCGCGGCGGCACGTGGGGCAAGGCCACGGACTTCTGGGCGGTCAAGGGGGTGTCCTTCGATCTGCGCCAGGGGGAGACCCTGGGGATCGTGGGCGAGTCCGGGTCGGGTAAGAGCACGTTGTCGCGGATGGTGATGCGTCTGCTGGAGCCCACCCGGGGCCGGGTGGAGTTCGAGGGGCGCGACATCACGCACATGTCGGAGCGGGCGCTGCGTCCGCTGCGCCGTGATGTGCAGATGGTGTTCCAGAACCCCTACTCCTCGCTCAACCCGCGTCTGACGGTGGGGGACGCGATCGGCACGGCGTTGAAGGTGCAGGGGGAGAAGGACGGTAAGAAGGTGCGCCGGCAGGTGCAGGAGCTGTTGGAGCGGGTGGGGCTGGAGCCCAACCACTACAACCGGTTCCCGCACGCGTTCTCGGGCGGTCAGCGTCAGCGGATCGCGATCGCGCGGGCGCTGATCCTCAAGCCGAAGCTGATCATCTGCGACGAGCCGGTGTCGGCGCTGGACGTGTCGACGCAGGACCAGGTGCTGCGGCTGCTGTCGGAGCTGCAGGACGACTTCGGGCTGACGTACATCTTCGTGGCGCACGATCTGGCGGTGGTGCGCCAGGTCAGCGACCGCGTCGCCGTCATGCGCGCCGGCGAGGTCGTCGAGTCCGGTGACAGCGACTCGGTGTACGAGAACCCGCAGAGCGACTACACGCGCCAGCTGCTCACGGCGGCGCCCGTGCTGGACCCGGACGAGGCCCGCCGCCTGCGCGCGGAGCGCGTGGAGAAGCGCGCCAAGGGCGAGGCCGCCTGAGCCCGGCCCGGCAGGGACGGGCCGCCGGCGGGGCGGAACGGTAGGACGCGGAGGCGCCGTGGGGGACATCCCCGCGGCGCCTCCGCCGTTGCGGCTCACCCCCGTCCGGTGGCCGCCTCGGCGAACAGGTCCGCCATCTCGCGGGCGTAGGCCCCGTGCTCCTCGGCGGGGCGCCGTGCCACGGACCGCGGGGCGGAGCTGAGCGCGGCGAACAGGGCGTCCGTGAAGACCTCGGGGTCGAAGGGGCGGAACTCCCCGTGGCGCTGCCCCTCGGTGAGGAAGCCGACCAGCTCGGCCCGGCCCGCCTCGTCCCCCCGGGCGACGTGCTCCTGGAGCGCGGGCGGGAGCGCGGCGGAGAGCACCTCCCGGCGCGCGACCATCTCCTGGGGGTGGCTCGCGCAGTACGTGACGTGGCCGGTGACGATCCGGCGCAGACCGTCCTCGAAGCCCTCCAGGGGCTCGGGCCCGCCTTCCATCGCGCGGTCCAGGCGGGCGTCGATGTGGCCGAGGACCTCTCTGATCAGGTTCTCCTTGGTCTTGAAGTGATAGGTGATCAGCCCCGGGCTGATCGAGGCCCGTGCGGCGATGCGCACGAAGGAGGCGCGGGAGTACCCCTCCTCGGCGATGGCGGCGATCGCCGCCGTGACGATCTGCCTGCGGCGGGCGTCCTCGATGAAGGACCGGTCTCCGTCCGTCCTGTCGACTGGTTGCATGAATAGAATCCTATATGCTCAACTAGGATCATGGCGAACACCGGCGGAGAGGACCTCGGAACCCCCGTGAAGAACGACCGCGTACTCGACCTCACCGGAGCGACGGTGCTCGTGGGCGCCCCGCTCACGCCACGACGGGACCGCACCGTCCTGGTCTCGCAGGGCCGCGTCGGCGCGGTCGGACCCGGCCGCGCCGCCGACCTCCTCGCCGTGCGCGGGGACCCGCTGACCGACCTCGGCGCGCTGCGCCGGGTCGCCCTGGTACTGCGCGACGGGCGAGCCGTCGTCGACCGAACCCGAGAGAAGGCGTCATGAGCAGGGCCGAGCAGGCGACGAACCGACCGACCGTGGTCCGCGACGGAGCGGTGGCCCACGTGCTGCTGTGGACGTGCTTCCCCCTGCTCGGGGCGGCGGCGGGCTGGGTCCTGTCCATGGTCCCCGGGTGGCTGGCGGCGCTTCCGGAGTGGGTCCACGCGCTTCCCATGGTGCCGGGGCGGGAGCAGGTCGACCTCCTGGCCGGGCTGGAGGGACCCGTCCTCACCGCCGTCCTGAGCGCCGTCGGCCTGGGGGCCGGCGCGCTGCTGGCGCTGCTGTCCTACGGCGACATGGTCGTGGTGGAGGTCGGCGACGGGGGCGTGCGGATCACCCGCGGGGGGAAGGGGCCGGAGATCGGACGCGACCGTGTCGGCACGGTCTTCCTGGACGGCAAGGACCTGGTCGTCCTCGACCCGGACACCGCCGAAGCCGCCCGCGAGCGCACCGACCACGGCGCCGGGCGCCTCCGCGCCGCCTTCGAGGCGCACGGCTACCGGTGGCGTGACGGAGACCCGCACGCGGACGAGTTCCAGCGCTGGGTGGACGGGATGCCCGGCCTCGAACAGCACGCGCAGGCGGTCCTGAGGGCGCGCCGGACCGCGTTGGAGTCCGGGGACGCGGACGACTGCGCGGAACTGCGCGGCGAGCTCGCCCGGCTCGGCGTGGTCGTGCGCGAGGAGGGGAAGCGGCAGTACTGGCGCCCGGTGCGGCGCGGAGCCGTGGGGGAGGGCTGACCCGCGCCCGACGGGGGAGCGGAGGGCTGCCGGAGCCGGAGGGCGCGCCCGGCGCGCCCTCCGGGGCGCTTCAGGGGCGGGAACTCGGCGGAGGCATCCCCCCTTCCCGGGGGTCGGGCGCTCCGTCCTGGAGCCGCGCTGTTCCCCGGGCTCCTGCCTCCCGGGGGCCGGGGTTTTCCCGGGGACCGGGGCGGTGCGGTGGCCCGGTGTGGCGCCCCGGCCCGGTGCCGGGCCCCTGCGCCGACCGGGCCGGTTCTCGCACCCCCTCGCCGATGCGGTGGTTGCCGCGCGGCCCGTGCGCGGGAGAGCCGATCCTGCGCCTGCAGTACGGACAGGGTCCGGAGACGACCACGGTTGCTCCTCAGTCGTTGATCATGGCCAGGAGCAGGACGCCGCAGAAGACGAGGAAGGCCGTGGTCGGCCATGACGAGAACTGACCCTTGAAGTTGCGTGCGGTCACAGAAGCCTCCGGGTGCCGAGGGAAGGGGAAGACGGAACCTGAGTACCACGAGCCGGTGACACTCCGCAGTTCGTCGCTACGAAAAGTCACCCTCTGTCCTGCTTGTCGGGTGCCCTCCGCCGCGGCCGGGGCGGAGGGCACCACGGGCGCCGGTGACGGCCGCTGTGTCGCGGGTCCGCCGTGCGCCGCTTCCCGCCGGTCGGCCCGTCGTCATCGGAGCGGTCGATCCGGGAATGAAAACGGTTATCATTGGCTTATTAGGCGTGAGACCCCGAGGAGGCATCCATGGCACGCAACGAGGTACGCCCCATCATCAAGCTCAAGTCCACGGCGGGCACGGGCTACACCTACGTGACCCGCAAGAACCGGCGCAACACACCCGACCGGCTCACCCTGAGCAAGTACGACCCCCGGGTCCGCCGCCACGTCGAGTTCCGCGAGGAGCGCTGACCCGGCCCGGCCGCACGCACAGCCGCCGCGCCCCGGCCCCGACCGGGGCCGGCGCCGAGGACACCGCCAGGAGGCACGCATGAAACCCGGAATCCACCCCGCCTACGGGCCCGTCGTCTTCCGCGACCGCGCGGGGGACTTCTCCATCCTCACCAGGTCCACCGCCACCAGCGACAAGACCATCGAGTGGAGCGACGGCAACACCTACCCGCTGATCGACGTCGAGATCTCCAGCGCCAGCCACCCCTTCTACACCGGCAACGCCCGGGTGGTCGACACGGCCGGACGCGTGGAGCGCTTCCAGCGCCGCTACCAGCGCAAGGGCTGACGCCCGACCGCGGCGGGGCGAGCGCCCCGCCGCCCGACCCACCCCACGACAACGACGAGGACAGGGCCGATGGCCGTACCCAAGCGCAGGATGTCGCGCTCCAACACCCGCACGCGCCGTTCCCAGTGGAAGGCCACCACCCCGGACCTGGTGCGCGTCACCCTGGGGGGACGCGAGTACCTGGTGCCGCGCAACCTCGTCCGCGCCTACCGGCGCGGACTGCTCTCCCCGCCCGCCTGAGCGGGACGCGACGACCGCCGCCGCACGCCGGGCCGCCCCGGGGCGCGGCGGCGTCCGTGTTCAGACCACCCGGACGACGTGCTTGCCCCGCACACCCCCGGCCTCCAGCGCCCGGTGCGCGGCGGCCACGTCCGAGAGCGGGTGCACCGTGTCCACCACGGGTCGCAGGGCGCCCTCCTCGACGTACCGGGTCAGATCGGCGAACAGCGCGTGCCGGGGCTGGCCGCTGAAGAACCGCACCCGCCGTGAACCGAACGCGTACGAGGCCAGGACGTAGCCCACCATGGCCGCCGAGTCGAAGGACAGCCCGATCATGCGCCCGCCGGGCGCCAGCAGTCGCCGCAGGGCCGGCAGGTCCGACCCCGCGCTGTCGACGATGACGTCGAACCTCCCCAGATCGGCCAGAGGGGTCGCGGCGTAGTCGAAGGCCTCCTCGGCGCCGAGCTCGCGGACCAGGTCCAGGTTGCGCGCGGACGCGAGCCCGGTGACGCGCCCGCCCATCGCCTTCGCGAGCTGCACCGCGGTGTTGCCCACGCCGCCGCTCGCCCCGCGCACGAGCACCCGCTCTCCGCTCCGGAGGCGGGCCTTGTCGCGCAGGGCGGTGATCGAGGTCGTGCCGACCGGCAGCGCCGCGGCCTCGACCAGGTCGATGCCCTCCGGCGCCAGGGACACCTGCCGGGTCGGCACCGCCACGTACTCCGCCGCGCTGCCGAACCCCATTCTCGGCAGCAGGCCCCACACCCGGTCGCCCACCCGGTAGCCGGTGGCGCCCGGCCCGGTCTCCGCGACCTCGCCGGTGAAGTCCATGCCGACCCTCTTGGGGAAGGAGCGGCCCGCCACCCACCGGAGCCCGCCCGAGCGCAGCAGCAGTTCGCCGCCGTTCACGCTGACGGCGTGGACCCGCACGAGCAGCTGCCCGGGGCCGGCGGTCGGGGCCGGGACCCGGCCCTCGTACAGGACCTCCGGGGGGCCGTACCCGTCGTACAGCGCCGCTCTCATCAGGCTCGCCGATCCCATCGCCCACTCCTTCGGATGTGCGGAGGACACACTCCCCGCCTTATGTGGACAGGGTCGTCCGCTTTCTCTCCACGCTAACGCGCCAAACGGACAGCACCATCCGTTTGCCGTAAAGTGAGAGGCATGGCAGAGCGGACCTCTCGGATGGAGCCCGGCGGCGCCGCCCGCGTCGCGGAGAACCCCTCGGGCGCGGGGGCGGAGCCGCCCGCCGTGCGCGAACCCCCGATCGCGGGCCGGGGCCTGCGGTCCGACGCCCGGCACAACCGCCGGCGCATCATGGAGGCCGCCCGGGCGGCGTTCGCCGAGCGCGGGATCGACGTGCCGATGGTCGCGATCGCACGCCGGGCGGGGGTGGGGCCGGCGACCCTCTACCGCCGCTTCCCGACCAGGGAGACCCTGGTCGCCGAGGTCTTCGCCGACGAGATGGCGGAGTGCGCCGGGCTGGTCGCCGAGGCGCTCGCCGACCCCGACCCCTGGCACGCCTTCTGCACGGTGCTCACGGAGGTGTGCGCCATGCAGGCGGCCGACAAGGGCTTCACCGAGGCCTTCCTCGCGGCCTTCCCCGACTCCGACGGCTTCGACGAGCGGCGCGTCCACGTCGAACACGGCCTGGACGAGCTGATCCGCAGGGCCAAGGAGTCGGGGCGGCTGCGCGCCGACTTCGCCCGGGAGGACATCGTCCTGGTGCTCCTGGCCAACGGCGGCATCGTCACATCCGACCCGGAGACGACCCGGGCGGCCTCGCGGCGCCTGGTCGCCCACATGCTCCGGTCCTTCGAGAGCGCGGGCGACTCCGGGGAGCTGCCCCCGGTGCCCCCGATCGGACTGGGCCAGCTGTACCGGCTGCCGGGGGACTGACGCCGACCGGGGCGCGCCCCGACCGGACGTACGAAACGCCCCCACCCCTGGCATCCGAATCCCCGCGGGTCGGGCAGGCTTGGACCCGTGACGACCCGAACCGCCCCGGACGCCCCCGTCCCGGACCCCAGCACCGCGCGCACACCGCGCAGACCCGTCGACCTCCTCCTGGGCGCGGCGGGCCTGCTGCTGGTGGCGGCGATCATGCTCGCCGTCCGCGTGGCCACCGACAGCGGCGACGCGGCCGACCCCGACCGGCTCCGATCGATCATGCCCTCCGGCCTGCTCCTGTTCGTCGCGGTGGGCGCGAACCTGGTGATCATCGTCCTGGTCTGCTACGTGGTCCTGCGCACCCTGTTCACGGGGAGGCCCCGGGACCTCGCGCGCGCCATGGCCTCGGGCGTCGCCGCCTACGTCCTCGCCTCCCTCATCAACGCCGCCCTGGCCACCCTGATCAGCCCCGGCCAGGTACCCAACCCCCTCACCCCCGCCCCCGACGACGTCTTCACCGGCGCCACCCTGGGCTACGTGGCCGCGGTCCTCGCCTTCATCCGCACGATGCCCACGGGCCTGCCGCGCACCCGCTCCGTCCTGTGGGCGGGGAACACCGCCGTCGCGGTCTGCGCCCTCCTGGCCGGGGTCACCAGCCTGCTCGCCCTCGTGCTCACCGTCCTGGTCGGCCTGACCTGCGCCTTCCTCGCCCGTTACGCCATCGGCGCGGGCGCTCCCGCCCCGGCCGACGACCGGCGCCTGCGCGCCGAGCTGGAACGGTTCGGCATGACCGCGACCACCGTCGCCCGGGCGGGCGAGGACCGGGAGGGCAACCCGCGCCACCTGGCCGAGCTCGACGACGGAGGCCGGGTCGAGGTCACCGTGCTCAGCTCCGAGAACACCTCCGGGTTCTGGCGGCGCCTGCGCGACCTGGTGTTCCTGCGCGGACCGGTCGCCCCCCGGATGCTCTACGGCGTGCGCCGCCGGGCCGAGCACGCCGCGCTGATGAGCTACTCCGCCCGGAACGCCGGCGTCACCGTCCCCCGGGTCCTGGGCGTGGGCGAACTCGGCCCCGGCACCGTCGTCCTCGTCCGCGAACTCCCCGGCTGCCTGCCCCTGGAGGACCTGGACGACGACGCCCTCACCGACGACGTCCTCGACCTGTGCTGGAACGGGCTCGGGACCCTGCACCGCCACCGCATCGCCCACGGCGGGCTCAGCGGGGCCACGGTCGGGATCCTGGGGGCCGCCCCGGAGAGGGCGGGGTTCACCGGCATCGACCGGGGCACGGTGGCCGCACCGCAGATGAGGATCTCCCTCGACCACGCCGCGATGGTCACCCTGCTGGCGATGCGGGTCGGCGCCGAACGCGCGGTGGACTCGGCCGTGCGCTCCCTCGGGGTTCCCGCCACGGCGGCGATCCTGCCCTTCCTGCAACCGGCCGGCCTGCCCTACCCGCTGCGCTCGGGCCTGCGCGCGCACCGCGGGCTCCTGGGCCGGCTGCGCGAGCGCATGGTCGAGACCGCCCCCGAGGCGCCCGCCGAACCGGCCCGCCTGGAGCGCATGCGGCCCCGCACGATCGTCAGCTTCGTGGTCGCGACCGCCGTCGGACTGGTGCTCCTCTACCAGCTGACCGGCGTCGACTTCAGCACCATCGGCCAGGCCGACCCGGCGTGGGCGGCCGCCGCCTTCGTCATGTCCACCGTGTGCATGGTCGCCGCGGCGATGATCCTGGTCGGGTTCGTGCCGGTCCCGCTGCCCTGGTGGCGCACGGTCATGGTCCAGTACGCGGCCTCGTTCGTGCGGATCGCCGCCCCGGCCGGGCTCGGGTCCATCGCGGTCAACACCCGCTTCGTCACCAGGGCGGGAGCCCCCGCCGCGCTGGCGCTGTCGGCCGTGGGCCTCACACAGCTGGTCGGGTTCCTCATCCACGTGCCGCTGCTGCTGGTGTGCGCCTACCTCACCGGCGCCTCGTACTGGACGGGCTTCACCCCCTCGCCGACCGTCGTGGGGATCAGCATCGCGGGGACCGCGGTGGTCGCCGTGGTCCTGCTGTCGCCCCGCATGCGCCGGGCGATCGCCTCCCGGACCCGCCCCTACCTGCAGGGGGTGCTGCCGCGGCTGCTGGACATGCTCCAGAGCCCGTCCTCCCTGCTCCTGGGGTTCGGGGGGACGCTGCTGCTGACCGTGGGGTTCGTGCTGTGCCTGTACGCCTCGGTGGCGGCCTTCACCGACCCGGGCACGCAGGTGAGCCTGGTCGCGGTCGCCGTGGTCTTCCTGGCGGGCAACGCGATCGGTTCGGCCGCGCCCACTCCGGGCGGCCTGGGTGCGGTCGAGGCCGCGCTGATCGGAGGGCTCACGGCGGTGGCGGGCGTGCCCGCGGCCGTGGCGCTTCCCGCGGTGCTGCTGTTCCGGCTGCTGACCTTCTGGTTCCCGGTCCTGCCGGGCTGGGCGGCCTTCAGCCACCTCCAGCGCCGTGAGGCGATCTGACCGGGAGGATTGCGGCGGGGTGCGCGCCCGGCCCCGCCGGGAGCGGGCGGGGAGCGCGGTGGCCGGCGCCGCTAACCTGGGAGGACAGGGCCCGTGCGAGCGGGCGGTGCGCGGCCCCCGGTCCCTCCCCGCCTGGGGGCGGAGCCCGACGGCGGGACTCCTGTCCCGGCACGGGGCGAGGGGGGCGAACACCGCGGCCCCGGCCCCGGAGACGAGCGGTTCGGGCAGGTCAGGCGAGTGATCCCATCATGTGCCGTTTGTCACTGGCGGGCGCCGGCGGGGGTAATCCTCAATTAAGATCGGGAAAATAGGAAATTCTGGTGGCAGGTCGGGTCCGTCCCGTTCCCTCCACCGCACCGCACCCGTGAGGATCCCCTTCATGCGCCGCACCGCCATCGCCGTCCCCGCCACCGCAGTACTCCTGGCGGTGGCCGCCTGTGGCGCCCCGTCCGAGAACGCCTCCGAAGCCGCCTCCGGCGAGGACACCCTCGTGGTCGGCGCGACGGCGGTCCCCGCCGGGGACATCCTGGAGTTCGTCGACGCGGAACTGGCGGCCGGGGCCGGGCTGGACCTGGAGATCGTCGAGTTCTCCGACTACATCGCCCCCAACGCCGCCCTCGACGAGGGGCAGCTGGACGCCAACCTCTACCAGCACGCCCCCTTCCTCGACGAGTTCAACGAGGGCAACGGCACCGACCTCGTCTCCGTCCAGGAGATCTACCTGCCCCCGCTGGGCCTGTACTCCAACAAGGTCGACGCGGTCGAGGACCTGCAGGACGGCGCCGAGGTCGCACTGCCCAACGACCCGACCAACGAGTTCCGGGCGCTCCTGCTGCTGGAGGAGGGCGGCCTGATCACCCTGGCCGAGGGCGTCGACGAGGCCACCTTCTCGCTCTCCGACATCGAGGAGAACCCGAAGGACCTGGAGTTCCGCGAGGTCGAGGCCGCTCAGCTGCCCCGCTCGCTGGACGACGTGGACGCCGCGATCGTCAACAACAACTACGCCCAGGAGGCGGGCCTGGACTTCGAGGAGGACAGCATCCTCCTGGAGCAGGTCGAGGGCAACCCGTACGTGAACGTCCTCGCCGCCCGCGCCGACAACGCCGACGACCCCCGCGTGGCCACCCTCGTGGAGCTGCTGACCTCGCAGGAGACCGCGGCGTTCATCGAGGAGGAGTACGCCGGCAGCGTCATCCCCGTCACCGCCGGCTGATCCCGGCCTCCCGCGCACCCCGTCCGGAGGCGCACCCGCACGGCCGTCCCACCGCACCGGTGGGGCGGCCGTCGGCCGTGCGGGCGGCCCCGTGGCCGCCGACGGGCCTCCCCGTAGGCATCGGCTCCGGCCGGAAGGGTCGGCCACCGGGTTCGACCGCTCGGACCCGTGGCCGGATGGGGCCATCTCCCTCCGCGGCGGTCCCGCGAACGCCTACCGTGGTGGCCCCTACTTCGGAGGTCCCATGAGAGGCTGTCTCGTCTTCCTGGCTCTGGGCATCGCGGGCGGCATCGGTTACCCGCTGGTGGGAAGGGTGGCGGGCGGCGACCTGTCCGCACTGCTCCCGCTCACCGCACTGGCGGCGGCGACCGCGGGTCTGGTCCTGTTCATCCGCACGCGGCGGAAGGGGGCAGCGGATGACGGCAGCACGTCCGTCGCCGCCGCTGCCGTTGACGGCAGCGACGGCAGCGACGGCAGCGACGACGGTGCCGAGGGTGCCGAGGACGGCGGGAACGGCGACCGGGAACGCGGTGGCGGTGGCCGTGTCCGGAACCGCGTGGTCCGGAACCGCGTGGCCAGGGCCGGGCTCGTCCTGTTCATCGGCATGTTCCCCGTCCTGTTCCTCCTCGCGTCGTTCGAGGCGGCCTCCTGGCTCGCCCCCTACGCGATGGGCGCGGGCGGCGTCGGGTTCGCGCTCTCCCTCTTCGGTGACGGCGGCAGCACCGGCGGGGACGGCGGTGACGGCGGCGGTGAGTGACGGTGGCCGGGCCCGCACCGCGCCTGCTCGGGCCGGTGGTCCCGAAGCCGCGGTCGAGGGCAGGGCAGCCGGGCCGAGCGGGAGGGAGGCGGTGGCGGCGGTGGGCCGGCCGTCCAGGTCCGCCGACAGGTCCGCCCGGAGCCACCCCGCCCCCGCCCCGGGGAGGCTCCGACAGCACGGCGGTCCCGTGCTCCACGGCGGTTGAGTCTCAAGCCGCTCGAGACCCGATAGTGGCGGTATGCACGACAACGACCTGTACCCGATCGGGGACGCCGCGCGCCGATCCGGCCTGAGCGTCAGCGCCGTCCGGTTCTACTCCGACGCCGGGGTCATTCCCCCCACACGCCTGACCGGGGCCGGCTACCGGCTCTACGACGTCCACGCCATCGCCCGGCTGGAGCTCGTGCGGACCCTGCGCGAGCTGGACGCCGGCCTGGAGGACATCCGCCAGGTGCTCGACGGAGAGAGGACCCTGCACGACCTCCTCACCGCCCACCTGGGGATCGTCGAACGCCAGGAGCGCGGCCTGCGCGCGAAGCGCGCCGTTCTGAGGACCCTGGTCCGGCAGGAGGGAACCGCCGCCCAGGCGGCGCTCCTGCACAAACTCGTCTCGATGACCGACGAGGAGCGCGAACGGCTCGTCGACGACTTCTGGAACGAGGTCGGCGCCGGCCTCGACGTGCCCCCCGCGTTCGTCGAGCGGTTGCGGCAGCTGCGGCCCCAGCTGCCGGAGGACCCCACCGCCGCCCAGCTCGAGGCCTGGATCGAGCTGGCCGACCTGGTCCGGGACCAGGAGTTCCGCGCAGCGGTCCACGACTACCTCCAGGTCACCTACACGACCGAGCCGGGGAAGCTCTTCGCCGCCTCACCGGTGCAGGAGTTCATGTACGAGACGGGGGTACCGATCATGGAGGACATCCTCGCCCTTCACCGTTCCGGGGAGCCCGCGGAGTCCCCACGCGCCCAGGAGGCGGTCGTCCGCCTGGCCGACGCCGCCGCCGCGCTCGGCGGCGCCCGGTCCACCGCCGGGTACCGGGACAACCTGGCGTCGTACCTGGTCGAAATGGTCAGGCTGGAAGAGGAGGAGCCGCTGGAGGACCCCTGGTTCGACAGCACGCACGGCAGGTACATGGGCCTGGTGGCGGTGATCAACGGGGGCCCGCCCGGCGGGGAGGAGGGCCCGGTGCCCTGGCCCTGGATCGTGGCGGCCCTTCGTGCGTCGGTCCCCGGGGACTGACGCGCGCGGGGCCCGCCCCCGGACGGGCCCCGCGGCACGGGGTCAGTCCGTGAGGGCGTCGGCGAAGAAGGCGAGCGAGCGGTCTACCTCGCCGAGGGAGGGGCCGCGGTTGAGGTGTCCGTGCGGCATCCCCGCCGCGAGGTAGGTCCTGTGGGGAACCCCCGACTCCTCCAGCTGCCTGGCGAGCAGTTCTCCGGAGGGCCGCAGGTCGTCGTACTCGGACAGCACGATGCTGGTCGCCGGAAGGCCGGTCAGGTCCGCGGCCCCGGGCATCGCGTCGGCCGGGAGCCCGCCCACGCGGCCCACGTAGTTGCGCACCATGGCCTCGATCGACTCGGGGGTGAACCGCAGGACCGGCGGCAGGACCTCCATCCGGGCCGCGCCGTCCGCGTCCAGCGCCGGGGTCGGGAAGTGGACGAAGGGGTAGGCCAGCAGCACCGAGCGGGGGAGGGGGAGGCCCCGGTCGCGCAGCCGCAGCGCCGTGGACAGGGCCAGCGCGGAACCCGCGCTCGCCCCTCCGAGGGCGACGGCGCCGGCCTCCGCCCAGCCCGTTCCGGCGAGCCACGTCCACGCCGCGTACGCGTCGTCGACGGGGACCGGATAGCGGACGCCGTCCACGGCGAGGCGGTAGCCGACGGAGACGACCAGGGCCTGTGCGCGGGCGGCCAGCTCCGAACCGACGGTGTGCGCCTCCGGCATGTCCAGGTCCCCGGCCATGAACCCGCCGCCGTGCAGCCACAGCAGCGCGCGGCCGCTCTGCTCCCGCGGCCGGTAGATCCGTACGGGGACCTCCCCGTGGGGGCCCGGGACGGTCCGGTCCTCGACCGAGACGTCGGGCATCCGCCACTCGGCGGGGTCGCGGTGGTACTCGGCGAAACACCGTGCCGCCTCGGGGTCCGAGCGCGCCATGGCGCGGTCGCCGAGGCCTTCGAGGTGGTGCAGCCTGCCGGCGAGGTAGGGGTCGAGGGTCATGCCGTCTCCGGGTTCTCGGGTCGGTGCGTCCCGGGTGTGTTCCGCGGACCGCGGGGAGCGGCCGGACCGGGCACGCGGAGGACGGCGGTGTCCGTGGCGCACGCGGCAGCGGGGTGGGACGCGGTGATCCTGTCATACCTGGGGTCCGGAGCCCCGAACCGCTCCGGGCGGTACGGCCGCTCCGCCCGCGGCTCCCGGTCGCCGCGCACCCCGGGGCCGCCTGCCGCCGACGGCACGGGAGGCCCCCGACGCGCCGCCGGACACGGACGAGCCCCGCCCGGGCTCCCCAACCCGGGCGGGGCTTCTCTCCTGTGATGGTCCGGTCAGCGGTTGGGCGGGGCCGCGCTCACGTCCGCCAGCGCGGAGTCCTCGTCGACCACCCGCGCCAGGTCGCCCATGGTCACGATGCCCACGACCTCGGGCCCGTCGACGACGGGCAGGCGGCGCACGCTGGACGTGCGCATGGCGTGGACGGCGTCCCGGAGGCTGCTCTGGCGCGGAACGGTCACGACCTCGGCGCTGCAGACCTGGCCGACCGTGACCCTGTCCGGGTCCCCCTCGTCGGCCACGCAGCGCACCACGATGTCCCGGTCGGTGAGCACCCCGCGGATCCTCCCGGAGTCGGTCACCACGACATCGCCCACGTCCTCGTCACGCATGATCCTGGCGGCCTCGCGCAGGGTCGTTTCCGGTGCGACCGTGTGAACGGTCTCGCTCATCACTTCGGCGATACTGTCCGCCATGGTCAGCTCCTCTCACGATTACCGGCCTCGCACAGGGCCCTAGCCGACTTCCCGACGCCTAAACGTTCCCGTCCCTCCTTCCTCGCGTGTCCCGGGCTCGGCTCCGACGCCCGGGAGGGCGCGGGCCGGGCGATACCTGGTGCGGGCCCGCAGGTGGAGGCCGTGCCGCCGGAGAGGACCGGTTCGACGGCCGGGGGGCGCGCCGGTCCCGTGGGCGGCGGCAGACCCCTGCCGGTCGGGGCCGACGCGTTCCGGTGAGCGGGGCGCCTCGGCGCGCTCAGGAGTGGGAGGCCGCGGCGCCCCCGGCGGCGGTGGCGGCCGCCCGTGCCCCGAAGGCGAAGCCCGCGGCCGCCAGCTCCCCGAGGGCTTCGACCGTCCGGGGGTCCTGGGCCGCGTCCGGGGTGACGGTGCGCAGCCCTCCCGGCCCCAGGGAGGCCAGCGCCCTCGTCAGGTCCGGGGACGGAGGGGACGCCGGAGTCCCGAGGGGGAACGGCGCGAACACGGCGAGGGCCGCGGCCACCGTCCACAGCTCGTGGAGCAGGCCGTAGCCCAGCGCCCCCTCCAGGGTGCGGCCCGTGGGGGAGGCCGCCCACCGGTCCAGCGCCCCGCACAGGTCCGCGTGCTCGACCCCCGCCTGTCGCAGTTCCTCCCGCATCAGGGCCACGTGGCTCTCGTAGCGGTGCGCCGCGGTGTCCCAGCGGATCGCCGCGGCGCGGGCACGGCGCCAGCTCACGAACGGCACCAGCCCGGGCGCGTGAAGGACGTCCCCGGCCACGGCCTCCCCGGGGCGCGCGAGCAGGGCGGACCGCCGGGCGCCCATCGCGTGGTCGTTGCCCACCAGGCTCGTGTCGCCGTCGTGCTGGACCAGGTTGGGCACCGTGACGAACGCGCTCCGGCCCCGCTCCTCCAGGAACCGGGCGACCACCTCGTCGTCGTGTTCGGCCGGATCGTGGGAGTCGATCGCCCTGACCAGGGCGGAGGCCGTCGCCGCGGGCAGGGCCAGGCCGACGGTGGGCACGAAGGCGTCGACGCACTCGGCGAGGCCGAACCCGCCCATCGACGCCCACCGCGCCATCGACCCCGTCCCCGACCCCCATTCGCAGAACAGGGCGACGGGAAGGTCCGGGTGGGCGGACAGGACCCCGGCCAGGACGTCCGCCATACCGGCCACCGGTACGGCGTCGTCCTGGAGCACCAGGTGGTGGGTGGACCCCGGCGGTGCCGCCGCCCAGGCGGCACGTGCCGTCCGCAGGGTCGCCGGCGGGCCGTCCGGTTCCGGGTCGAGGACGACCCGGGGGGAGAGCCCGGGGAGGGAGGCCGCCAGGCGGTGGGCCGCCGCGGAGCGTTTCGGGTGCGCCATGATCGCGCAGGAGAGGTGGACGCCGGACATCAGTGCCCCCGATGGGTGGAAGGAAGGGCATCCCCGGACCCGGGGATGACGGTGTGGTCGTGGGATCCCGCGGTCGTCCGCAGCCGCGCGGTACACCCGGTAGGGCGGGGACACCGGCGCGGGGAGGACGCGGTCATCGCTCCGGCTGCCGGAGCCCGCCCGGCCCCGGCGCCCCGGGCGGCGGGCCCTGGCGGTACTGCTCGGCCTGCAGCCGGTACAGCTCCGAGTACAGCCCCCTCCTCCCCATCAGGTCGTCGTGGCTCCCGGACTCCGCGATCCGCCCGTCCGCCAGCACGAGGATCAGGTCGGCCGTGCGCACGGTCGAGAAGCGGTGGCTGACCAGGAGGGTGACGGCGCCGTTCCGCAGCCCCTCGGCCCTCGCGGCCCGCGCGTAGCCCTCGAAGAGCTGGTGCTCCGCCCGGGCGTCCAGGGCCGCGGTCGGTTCGTCGAGCATCAGCAGCAGCGGTCCCTCCCGCATCATCGTCCGGCCCAGCGCGAGCTTCTGCCACTGCCCGCCCGACAGCTGCACCCCTCCGGGCAGGCTGTGCCCCAGGGGTGTGGCCGCTCCGGAGGGCAGGTCACGGACCACCGCCCCGGCCCCGGCCCGCCGCAGGGCGGCGTCCACCGCGTCCGCGTCCGCCAGGCGCGGCAGGTCCCCGACGCCGACGGTCTCCCCTGCGGTCAGCTCGAAGCGCGAGAAGTCCTGGAATCCCGCCGTGATCCTCGCGCGCCACCGCTCCACCGGCAGGCGGCGCAGGTCGGTGCCGTCGATCTCGATCGTCCCCGCGGTGGGGAGGTAGAACCGGCTCAGCAGCTTGACCAGGGTGGACTTCCCGGCGCCGTTCTCCCCGACGACGGCCACCACGGACCCGGCGGGTATCCACAGGTCCACGCCGTCCAGGACCGCTTTCTCCCGGTCCGGGTACCGGAAGGAGACCCCCCGGAAGCGGATGCCGCCGGACAGCCGGGCGGGCACCTCGGCCGGTGGCTGCCCGCCCCGGTGCTCCCGGCGTCCGATCAGGGCTCTGACCCAGCGCAGGTCCGCCAGCGTCCGGGAGAGCCGCTGCAGCTCCTGGAGGAGCGCGACCACCCCGGACACCTGTTGGCTGACCTGGGCCGCGAGCACGACGGCCAGGACGACGTCGCCCACGGTGCGCTCGGCGGCGACGGCCTCCCGTACGACCAGCAGCGTGCCGGCGAGGTAGGCCGAGGCGAAGACCAGCTGGCCGGCGATACGCACGAGGACGGCCCTGGTCTCCCCGCCCCACAGCAGCCGGGTGGCGGCCCGCCAGTGCTCGGCGTGCCTGTCCTGGACGAAGTCGCGCATGCCCAGGACGCGGAGTTCCTTGGCCGTCGCGGTGTCCCCGGTCAGCTCCAGCACGTGTTGCGCGCCCCTGGTGTGCGGAGCGGCCCGGCGCCGACGTTCCCCCATCAGCGACTCGGCGTACCGGCCGGTCAGCAGGGGCGGCACGGCCGCCAGGGGGAGCAGCAGGAGCCAGGGGCTGAGATCGACCAGGAGCACGACGGTGATCACCAGGCCGCACATGAGGCTCAGGCCCGACATCAGCGCGGTCATCCCGCTGGTGGAGACCCTGCTCAGTTCCTGGCGCAGGACCGTGATCCGGTCGGCGTACTCCGGCCGTTCGTGGTGCTCCAGTCCCTCGGAGCCGTTCGACAGGCCGATCAGCTCCCTGTCCAGCCGCAGGAAGGCCTTGTCGCCCAGTTCCATGTACAGGACGTGGGCGAAGTGGGCGCCGACGAACGCGACGATCATCAGCAGGCCCGCCAGGGCGCCCGTCCACCCGGCCCGGGCAGCCTCCCCGGCCACGGCGGCGTCGGTGAGCACCCCCAGGGCGAGAGCCGTGAGCGGCTGGGCCACCGCGGCGGCGAGCATCAGCGCCGCCGCTCCCAGCAACCGCGCCCGGTCGGCCGACCACGACAGCCGGGTGAGCTCCCACACGGCCCACAAGGTGTCCCTCATCGCGCCACGCTCCTTCCCTCGCCGCGGCCGGCGGGGTCGAAGCGCTCGGCCTGGAGCCGGAACATGTGCGCGTAGCGGTTCCCCAAAGCCATGAGCTCCTCGTGCGTGCCCTGTTCGACCACGCGCCCGCCCTCCACCACGACGATCCCGTCCGCCCTGCGGACACTGGAGAACCGGTGGCTGATCAGGACCGAGGTGACCCCCGCGGTCAGTTCGATGAAGGAGTCGAAGAAGGCCGCCTCCGCGCGCACGTCCAGGGCCGACGTCGGCTCGTCCAGGACCAGCAGCCTCGCGCCGGCGTCGAGGGCGTAGAGGGACCGGGCGATGGCGACGCGCTGCCACTGCCCGCCGGAGAGCTCCGCCCCGCCCTCGTGCTTGCGGGAGAGCACGGTGTCGATGCCGTGCGGCAGTGCTTCCAGGGTGTCGAGGACGCCCGCGCGCCGCGCGGCGTCGCGCACCCCCTCCCGGTCGACGGGGAGGTGGACCGCCCCGCAGGCGATGTTGTCCGCGGCGGAGAACTCGTAGCGCACGAAGTCCTGGAACACGACGCTCACCTGCCGTCTCCAGATCTCGACCGGTGTCCGGCGGACGTCGCGCCCGTCCACCACGATGTCGCCCGCGTCGGGTTCGTGGAGCCGGGTGAGCAGCTTGACCAGCGTGGTCTTGCCGGCCCCGTTGACGCCGACGACGGCGGTGCAGCGGCCGGGGGCCAGGGACAGGTCCAGGCCGTCGAGGACCGGCCCTCCCGCGTTCGGGTAGGAGAAGCGCACGGACCTCAGCTCCACCGACACCGGCGCGGGGCCGGTGACGGGCTCCTCCACGGCGCCCGCGGCCTCCGGGGGCGCCGCTTGCCCCTCGGCCCGCGACATGCGCTCCTCCAGGGTGTCCAGGGACTGCCAGGCCCGCATGCCCAGGGAGGTCTGGAGGTCGGCCTCCGGGTAGTTGGCGCCGCACATCACCATCGCGGCGGTCGCCTGCAGCGCCAGCGCCAGCCCGGTGAGCGAGACGGCCCCCTGCGCGGCGTCGGAGGCGAGCAGGGCCAGGACGGAGCAGACCGCGAGCAGCCCCAGGGCGGTGTAGCCGAGGTACGGGACGAGGAACACCCGGCGCCTGGCCCGGGACACGCGGTCGTGCGCCCTCGTGTGCTCGTCGACGTAGCGGTCGGTGAACCAGGCTGTGAGCCCGAACAGCCGCAGCTCCTTGGCGTCGCGGGAGCCCATGGCCACCCCGCGCAGGTGGTTCGCGCGGCGCAGCACCGCGCCCACCCCGGTGTCGTACACACGGGACAGCACCCGCAGGCCGCCGCGCTGCCCCGTCCGGAAGACGAGTACCGCCACCAGGAGCGCCACCGCCATCGCCCAGGAGGCCACGGCCCCCAGGAGGGCGGTCAGGGCGGCGAGGCGCACGTAGCGGGCCACGAGCGCCAGCATTCCGGCGCAGGCGCCGCCCGGGGTGTGCGCACGGGCCTCGAACCAGCGGTTCACCTCGTCCAGGGAGTCGAGCACGGCCGGGTCCTCCAGCGGGCCGATGCCGGTGCTGCGCAGCGACGCCCGGATGAGGCGCTGCTGCAGGAGGCCGTCCATCCGCCGGGTCATGAGCTCGCCCAGCATGTGCTGCACGGGGGTGAGGAGGGTCTGGAGGGCGAAGAGCGCGGCGGCGGCCAGGAAGGCCCGCACGAGCGCGGACCAGGCCTGTGACCCCACCCCCGCCGCCACCGCCGCGGGCACCTGGCCGATCACGACCGAGGTGGCCACGACGAACGCGACGGGCAGCACGCCCAGGACCACGTTGACCAGGAGCAGTGCCGAGGCCAGTGCCGGGCCGGTCGAGGGGATCGCCCGGATGATGCGGACGCGGGCCAGGACGGCCTCGTCCCACCAGCGTTCCACGCCCGGACGCCGGTCGCGGGTCCCGGCCGGGGAGGACGTGCGGGAGGGGGGTGCGTGCTCTCGGTTCCCACTGCTCATGGGCGGCTCCAGACGGGGGTGGCGCGGACGGGGCCCGGGTCTGCGGCCTCGGGGCCCGCGTCGTCGGGTCGACGGATGTGGGGAGCTGGAGGAGACGGCGTGCTCCTGCCCGTGGGGTCTGCGGGGCGCGCGGCAGGCCTCTTTCCGGCCGACGGCTCCAGATCGTAGGCCACAGATCACCGTGTGTCCGGGGTCCGTCCCCGGTGGAGGACCGCCGTCGGAGTCCGTTCCGGTCGACCGGACCCGCTTGACGTGGGAGCGCTTCCATCCCAGGGTGAACAGAAGGAAACCCTGGCCACATCCGGCCAGGGGCGGGGCGTCCGGCCAGGGGCCGGGCCGGTGGCGGACGCGAGGGACCGGGACGGGTGCCGTGTTCCCCGTGGTCGTCGCGGGACGGGGGTCCGCCCCCGGTCGGCCGCCCGCGCCGGCCGGCGTGCCCCCGCTGCCGACGGGCCGTGCCCGGACGGGTGGAGGATGGGCGGTGGCCGAAGGAGGAGCGGAGGGCGGATGGCGTTGCGGATTCTGTTGGTGAGCGGGATCAGGCCCTGGGACCCGTTCGGCGGGGCCATGCGGACCAAGGTGATCGCCGGCGCCCTCGCCGGGCTCGGCACCGTGGACCTGCTGGTGCTGCCGCTCGACGGGAAGCACGAGGAGCCGCCCGCGGACTCCGTCTTCGACCGGGTGCTCACCGTGCCGCAGGAGTTCTCCCCGTTGGACCAGGCCAGGTCACCGGCGCGACGGGTCACCGAACTCCTCAGGGGCACCCTCGCCGCGCAGATCGGTAAGACGCGCAAGGCCGTCCTGGAGAAGGCTCCCGACTGGTTGGCGGGTACCCGGTACGACCTCGTCTGGTACATGCGCGAACACGTCTGGTTGATGACCCGCGGCCTGGTCTCCGCGCCCTCCGTCATCGACGTGGACGACCTGAGGGACGTGCTGCTGGCCCGCTGGCTCTCCATCGGCAAGGCGGACCGGGGCATGGAGCTCACCCCGGTCCGCAGACTGGACATGCACCGGGTCATCGCGCGCTGGCGGCGTATCCACCGCCAGGCCGCGCAGGGGGCGGACGTGCTCATCTACTCGGGACAGGGCGACCTCCTGCGCTCCGGCTTCCCGAACTCGCTGGTGGTCCCCAACACGTACACGCCTCCCGCCGGGGACGGCGGGGCGGAAGCGGCGGAGAAGAAGGGGCCGGGAAGGCCCACCCTCCTCTTCCAGGGGGTCCTGTCCTACGCCCCCAACGCCGACGCGGCCGCATGGCTGGTGAAGGGGATCGCGCCCCTGGTCCGGGAGGAGTTCCCGGACCTGCGCGTGCTGCTCGCCGGCCAGTCCTCGCCGCGCATCGACGCACTCGGCCGGTCCCCGGGGGTCGAGGTCACGGGCACCGTTCCCAGCATGACGCCCCACCTCCGCCGGGCGGACCTGGTGGTCGCGCCCCTGCGCGTGGCCGGGGGCACGCGCATCAAGATCCTGGAGGCCTTCGCCCACCGGGTGCCGGTGGTCTCCACCACCGTGGGGGCAGAGGGGCTGGAGGTCCGGGCCGGCGAGCACTGCGGGATCGCCGACACCACGGAGGCGATCGCCGACGAGTGCGTGCGGCTGCTCTCCGACCGTTCCGCCGCCCGCGCCATGGCCGACCGCGCCCACGAACTCTACGACTCCTCCTACCGCCCGGAGAAGGCCGCCGAGCAGGTGGCGCGGGCGGTCGACACGGCCCTGTCCGGGGGGCGCTGACGGAGGGCGGCGCAGCCCCGGTCCCGGGGGATCCGCTCCTGCGGCGCGGATCCCCCGGGACCGAAAAACGAGTGGACCGCCGCGCGGAGGGAGCCGATCATGGGGCGATGAGCGATCAGCCGGCGGTCAGCACCCTGACCCTGCGCCACAGGATCCCGGACGACTGGGCGGCGGACCCCTGGGCCGAGGTGCGGCCCCTCGTCGACGGCGTCGACGTCCTGGCGGAGGTCCACCCGGAAGGCAGGGCGCGCAGCTGCCGGTTCTGGACCGGGCCGGCCGCCGGATGGCCGCTGGCGGTCACGGAGGAACCCCGCAGGACCATGATCACCGAGCCGACCTGCACGGCCGGCTGCTGCGGCGCCCTGTACGCCACCATGCGCCGCGAGGGGGGCCGGGTGGTCTGGGACTCGTGGGAGAACACGGGCAACAGCTCCGCAGTGCCGGCGGACCTCCGCTTCGACGCCGCCCGGTACGAGGCCGAACTCGCACGGGCCGCCGCCGACCGCAGCTGGGAGGAACCGGTGGACACCGCCGCCCGGCTCCTCGGGCGGACCCTCGCGGAGAGCCGCTGGTTCGAGCGCTGGGGCTGCGTCCTCACGGATGTCTCACCGCGGCGCGAGGAGCCAGGTCTGCCGGAGGAGCTCCGGGAACCCGAGGGCGTGGACGTCGGGTTCCACCGGGCCGGGGCGGCGGGCGAGCGGACGGACGCCTACCGGTACACGCTGTTCGTCGACCGTGACCGCCCCGTGGCGGAGCAGGTGCGGAGACTGGCGGCCCTCGTCCTGGCGGACGATCCGCGCAGGACCGCCGAGCCGGAGCGCTGAGCCCCGCGGGGGCGATCCGGCCCCGGGGCAGACCCGGCCCGCGCGCCTGCGTGTGCCGGCACCGGGACTCGCCCAGCATGGTCCCCATGAACGCATTGGCTCTCGTGTGCAGCCTCAAACCGTCGCCCGCCCCGTCGAGCAGCGAACTGATGGCGCGGCAGGTCCTCGACGCCCTGGCCGACCACGGTGTCGCCGGCGACCTCGTCAGGGTCGTGGACCACGACGTCCGCCCCGGCGTGGAGACCGACATGGGCCCGGGCGACGCCTGGCCGGACATCCGGCGGCGCATCCTGGCCGCGGACATACTCGTGATGTCGACGCCGACGTGGGTCGGCCACATGTCCAGCGTCGCCCAGCGGGTCCTGGAGCGGCTCGACGCCGAACTGAGCGAGACCGACGAGCAGGGGCGGCCGTCCATGTTCGGCAAGGTCGCCGTGACGGCGGTCGTCGGCAACGAGGACGGCGCGCACAAGATCACCGCGGACCTGTTCCAGGCCCTGGGGGACACGGGTTTCACCATTCCGGCCCAGGGCGGCACCTACTGGAACAACGAGGCCATGAACCCCAAGGACTACAAGGACCTGGAGCAGACCCCGGAGGCGGTCGCCTCCACGACGGCCACCCTGGCCCGCAACGCGGCCCACCTGGCACGGAGCCTGCACGAGAACCCCTACCCCGCGCCCTGACGCGGGCCGGGGGAACGGCGCCGGGCGCTACCCGCCCGGTCCCTCCCCGTACACCGGGGACGGCGCGGGGGCGTCGAGCGCGGCGGCACAGGCGGCCAGGACCTCCTCCACCCCGATGGACTCCAGGCCCGGGTCGAGGTGCTCGGAGTGGGGGTCCCCGCGGCGTCCCGCCCACAGGCAGCGGTGGGAGTCCCGGTCGACGAGCGGCCCCCACAGTTCCGGGGAGACCGGGCCGAAGAGGCGGACCGACGGGGTCGAGTAGGCGGTCGCCAGGTGTCCGACGCCCGTGTCCCCGCACACGAGCAGTCCGGCGCCGGCGACCAGCCGCGCCAGCTCGACGAGACCGGTGCGGCCGGCCAGGACCGATCCGGGGCCGAGCCCCGCCTCCACCGCCACCGCCTCCGCCCGGGAGAGCTCCTGCCGCGAACCCGTCACCAGTACCCGCAGCCCGGAGCCGGCCAGGCGCCGGGCGACCCGCGCGAAGCGTTCCACGGGCCAGCGGCGGGACGGCGCCGCCGCCCCCGGGTGCACGATCACCGTGTCCGGCAGGCGCGTCGTCCGCACGGGCCGGGGCCACCGCAGGTCGGTGGGGTCGGCGGCCGTCCCGTGCTCCCGCAGGAGACGGCACCAGACCTCCGCGTCGTGGACGCCGGGCGGCCAGTCGGGGCCTTCCCGGTCGACCGCCGTTCGGTGCCCGAAGGCCCACATCACGCGCGGTGAGAGGGCGGCCAGGGCGGCCGTGCTCTCGGGGCCGCGCCCGTGCAGGTTCACCGCCAGGTCCGGCGGCGACGCGGAGCCCCACCCGGGCACGGCCAGAGGCTCCGTGGGCAGGACCTCCCAGGAGAGCCCGGCCAGGGCGAGCAGGTCGCGGTACCACGGGGGGCCGGCCAGGACGCGGCGCCAGGAGGGGGCGGACCTCTCCAGCGCGCGGAGCGCGGGCACTGCGGTGGCGAAGTCGCCCAGGCCGAGCGCCCTCAGCGCCAGCAGCACGGGGCCGTGCCCGTCCGCCTCCTTCCGCCCGGGCGGGAACGGGAGCCCGTTCACCGGCGGCCGCCCGGACGGGGGAGCGCTGTGCCGGCTCCGGCCGGAACCGGGTCCCCCCTCCGCACGCGGAGTCCGCCGACGGGCGCCCCCGGAGGGCTGCCCGCCGGTCCTCCCGCCCACGGATCCCACCACGGTCGCACTCCCCTCGTCCGCGTACCCGCGCCTCCCGGCCGCACCGCCACTAACCCGTCGGCGCGAGAACAAACATGGAGGGCCGGAGGCGCTGCGGCCGCGCGGTTGCGGAGCCGACCGGGCGCGGACCCGCCTCGCGGCCATGTTTACCGGTGACCGCCTTCGGTAGTCGACAGGATGCGTTCGCCATCACACCCCAGTCTCGGAGGGAGCGGTCGCATGCGAATCCTCGGGGTCAACGCCGTGTTCCACGACCCGGCCGCCGCGCTCGTCGTGGACGGGCGGACCGTCGCCGCCGCGGAGGAGGAGAGGTTCTCCCGGCGCAAGCACGGCAAGGAGGCCGTCCCCTTCTCCACCTGGGAGCTGCCGTCGGCGTCGATGCGGTGGTGCCTGGAGCGGGCGGGACTGCGCCCCGCCGACCTGGACGCGGTCTCCTACTCCTACGACCCGGCCCTGGCCGACCCCTCCGGGCCGGGGCAGGACGTGGGCTGGGAGCAGCTGCGGCTGTTCTACGTCGAGCGGGCGCCCCACTTCCTGGCCTCGGAGCTGCCGGGCCTGGACCCGGCGAAGGTGGTGTACGTCCCCCACCACGTGGCGCACGCCGCCTCCGCCGGGCTCGCGGCCCCACCGGAGGCGGGGGGCGGGGACTGCGCGGTGTTCGTGGCGGACGGCCGGGGCGAGGCGACCTCGCACCTGGCCGGCTCCTACACGGACGGGCGCCTGGAGGTCCTGGCGCGCCAGCCCCTGCCGGAGTCCCTCGGACTGGTCTACGAGGAACTCACCGAACACCTGGGGTTCCACCGCTCCAGCGACGAGTACAAGGTCATGGCCCTGGCCTCCTACGGTTCGCCGACCATGCTCGACCGCGTGCGCGAGCGCATCGGCTACGAGGGGGAGGGGCTGGTCCGGGCGTCGGGCGTGGACTGGAAGTCCCTCACCGAGCCCTGTCGCAAGGGCGAGGAACCCACCCGGGAGCACGCGGACCTGGCCGCGAGCGTCCAGGCCGCCATGGAGGAGGCGCTGCTCGGCGTCCTCGGCTGGCTGCACCTGCGGACGGGGAAGAGGCACCTGACCATGGCCGGGGGCGTCGCGCTCAACTGCGTCGCCAACAGCCGCATCGCCGCCGAGGGGCCCTTCGACAGCGTGTGGGTCCAGCCCGCCGCCGGGGACGCGGGCACGGCCCTGGGCGGGGCGATGCACCTGGCCTCGCTGGCAGGGGAGGCGGTCGAGCCCATGCCCGGGGCCGAACTGGGCCGCTCCTGGGACGAGGAGGAGCTGCGGGCCCTGCTCGACGAGGCCGACGTCGAGTTCGAGCGCCCCTCCGACCTCGCCGACGCCGTCGCCGCGGAACTGGACGCCGACGCCCTGGTCGCCTGGTTCCAGGGAGGGTCGGAGTACGGCCCGCGGGCCCTGGGCCACCGGTCCCTGCTCGCCAACCCGCTCAACGCCGGCAACCTCGAACGGCTCAACAACGTCAAGGGGCGCGAGCAGTTCCGGCCCGTGGCACCCATGGTGGCCGAGCGCAGGGCGGGGGAGATCTTCTCCGGCGGCCCCCTGCCGAGCCCCTACATGCTCTTCGTCCACGAGGTGGAGCCCTCCTGGCGCGAGCGCCTGCCGGCGGTGGTCCACGTGGACGGCACCGCCAGGGTGCAGACGGTCTCGCCCGAGGACGACCCGCTCACCGCGCGGCTGCTGGACCGCTTCGAGGAGCGCAGCGGCCTCCCCGTCCTGGTCAACACGAGCCTCAACACGGCGGGGCGGCCCATGGTCGACTCACCGCGCGACGCCCTGGAGTGCTTCGGGTCGGCGCCGGTGGACATCCTCGCGATCGGCCCCTTCCTGGTGCGCCGCCACGCCCGGGCGGGGCAGCGGTGAGCGGCCCCGGGTACGCGGTCGTCATCCCCACGGTGGGCCGCCCCAGCCTCGCCCGGGTGCTGGAGGTCCTCCTCGACGCGCCGCCGGAAGCGGCGCCGGAGGAGATCGTCGTGGCCGACGACCGGAGACCGGGTTCCCACGGCCCGCTCCCGGGAGCCGACCACGCCCGCGTGCGCGTCCTGCGCACGGGCGGCGGCGGTCCCGCGGCGGCCCGGCAGGCCGGATGGCACTCCTGCCGCAGCGAGTGGATCGCCTTCCTGGACGACGACGTCGCGCCGCCCGCCGACTGGCCGGCCCGGCTGTGCTCCGACCTGGCCGCGCTTCCCGCGGAGGTCGCCGGGAGCCAGGGCCGGATCACCGTGCCGAGGCCGGAGGGGCGGGCGCCCACGGACGCGGAGCGCGCCACCGTCGCCCTGGAGGACGCCCGCTGGATCACGGCGGACATGGCCTACCGCAGGAGCGCGCTGGAGGCGGTCGGCGGGTTCGACACGCGTTTCCCGCGCGCCTACCGGGAGGACACGGACCTGGCCCTGCGGATGATCGACGCCGGGTTCGTCCTGGTCGGCGGCGACCGGGAGTGCGTCCACCCCCTGCGGGAGGGGGAGCGCAGGCTCAGCCTCACCGCCCAGCGCGGCAACGCCGACAACGCCCTGATGCGCCGCGTCCACGGCCCGGGCTGGCGGCGCCGGACCGGTGAGCACCCCGGAGGACTGCGCGCCCACGCGGTGACCACGGGCGTGCTCCTGGCCGCGATCCTGTCCTGGCTGACCGGTCGCCGTGCCGCCGCGGGCGTACTCGGAGCGGCCTGGACGGCCCGCACCGCCCTGTTCGCCCTGCGCCGACTGGCTCCCGGCCCGTGGACCGCGGAGGAGGTCGCCGACATGGCCCTGACGAGCGCGCTGGTGCCGCCGCTGGCCTGCTGGCACCGCCTCACCGGCGAGGTCCGCCACGCCGGCGCGGGGCCGGGACCGGCGGTCCGGGCCGTCCTGTTCGACCGGGACGGGACGCTGGTCGAGGACGTCCCCTACAACGGGGACCCCGACAAGGTGCGCCCCATGCCCACCGCCGCCCGCGCCGTCGCCCTGGCCCGCCGGGCCGGGCTCGCCGTCGGCGTGGTCAGCAACCAGTCCGGCGTCGCCCGGGGCCTGCTCTCCGCCGCACAGGTGGAGGCGGTCAACCGGCGCGTGGACGAACTGCTGGGCCCCTTCGACCTGTGGAGGGTGTGCCCGCACGGCGAGGACGACGGCTGCCACTGCCGCAAGCCCGAACCCGGCATGGTCCTCTCGGCCGCCGCCGAACTGGGCGTCCTCCCCTGCGAGTGCTCCCTGGTCGGCGACATCGGCGCCGACACCGACGCGGCGTCGGCCGCAGGGGCGCGCGGCATCCTCGTCCCCACCGCGAAGACGCGGGAGGACGAGACGGAGGCCGCCGCGGAGACCGCCCCCGACCTGGAGTCGGCCGTCCTCCGGCTCCTGGCGGGGGCACCCCGGTGAGCGGCCGCAGCGTGCTCGTGGCACGCCTGGACAGCATGGGCGACGTCCTGCTGTCGGGGCCGGCCGTGCGCGCCGTCGCCCGAGGGGGACGCGAGGTGGTCTACCTCGCCGGTCCGCGCGGCGCCGACGCGGCCGCACTGCTCCCCGGCGTGGACCGCGTCCTGACCTGGTGCGCGCCCTGGATCGCCGCCGACCCGCCGCCGGTCGACGCGGAGGACGTCACCCGCCTGGTCCGGCGGATCGCCGCCCTCGACGTGGCCGAGGCCGTCGTCCTGACGTCCTTCCACCAGTCGCCGCTGCCGCTGGCGCTCCTGCTGCGGATGGCGGGGGTCCCCCGCGTCTGCGCGACGAGCGAGGACTACCCGGGCAGCCTGCTCGACGTCCGCCACCGCGTCGGACACGGCGGCCCCGAGGCGCAGAGGATGGTCTCCCTGGCCCGGGCCGCGGGGTTCCCCCCGTCCCCGGAGGACCGCGGACTCCTCGCGGTGCGGCGGCCCCTGCCCGACACGCGCCGCCTGACGGGGCCGGACGGCTACGCGGTGGTGCACGTCGGAGCGGACGCGCCCTCACGGGAGATACCGCCCGCGCTGGCCGCCAAGACCGTCGCGGCCCTGGCCGGGCACGGCCACCGGGTCCTGGTCACGGGCGGCGCGGGGGAGGCCGGGAGGGCGGAGGAGGTCGCCGGCCCCGGCGGTCCGAGCCTGGCCGGCCGCACCACCGTGGCGGAACTGGCCGACGTGCTCGACCGCGCATCCGTCCTGGTCGCGGGCAACACGGGCCCCGCCCACCTCGCCGCTGCGGTGGGCACGCCCGTCGTCTCGCTCTTCTCCCCGGTCGTCCCCGCCTCGGCCTGGGCGCCGCACGGCCCGCGGGTCCGCGTCCTGGGGGACCAGGGGGAGGCCTGCGCGGGGACGCGGGCCCGCGTGTGCCCCGTGCCCGGGCACCCCTGTCTGACCTCGGTCACGGCCGACGAGGTCCTGGCCGCCGTGGAGGACCTGCTCGAGGAAGGGGAAGAGTGATGACCGTAGACGAGCACCTCTCCCGTCGCGCCCCGGACGGGGCGGACGAGGGGGTCCGCGTCCCGCGGAGGACGCTCCGCGTGCTGATGTGGCACGTCCACGGGTCGTGGACGACGGCCTTCCTGCGCGGGGGCCACACCTGCCTGCTGCCCGTGACGCCCGACCGGGGGCCCGACGGGCGCGGGCGGGCCCGCACATGGGACTGGCCCTCCAACGCCGTGGAACTGCCCTGGGGCGAGATCCGGGGCTGCGAACCGGACCTGGTCGTGCTCCAGCGCCCCCACGAGGTGGAGCTCGCGGCACGGCTGCTGGGACGCCCCATCGGCAGGGGACTGCCCGCCGTCTACGTCGAGCACAACACCCCGCGCGACGACGTGCCGGTCAGCCGGCACCCGCTCGCGGACCGCGACGACATCCCGGTCGTGCACGTCACCCGCTTCAACGACCTGTTCTGGGACTGCGGGCGCGCGCCCACCAGGGTGGTCGAGCACGGGGTCCCGGACCCGGGCCACCGCTACACCGGAGAGGTGCCGCGGGCGGGGGTGGTGCTCAACGAACCCCTGCGCCGCTGGCGCTTCACCGGCACCGACCTGCTCCCGCGGCTCGCGGAGGCCGCGCCCCTGGACCTGTACGGCATGGGCGTGGCGGACGTGCCCGGGCGCCTGGGGCTCCCGGAGTCGCGGCTCCGGGCCCACGAGGACCTGCCCCAGTCCGCCATGCACGGGCAGCTCGCGCGGCGCCGCGCCTACGCGCACCCGCTGCGGTGGACCTCGCTGGGGCTCTCCCTCATCGAGGCCATGATGCTCGGTCTTCCCGTGGTGGCCCTCGGTACCACCGAGGCGTACGAGGCGGTGCCGTCCGGGGCGGGGGTCGTCTCGACCGACACCGGAGTGCTCGCGGAGGCCCTGCGCGCGTTCAACGGGGACCGCGCCCTGGCCGCCCGCACCGGTGCGGCGGCCCGGAGGGCCGCTCTGGACCGCTACGGGCTCACACGGTTCCTGGACGACTGGGACCGCGTGCTACAGGAGGTGACGTCATGAGGATCGCCATGGTCTCGGAACACGCCAGTCCGCTGGCGGCGATCAGCGGAGAGGACGCCGGGGGCCAGAACGTGCACGTGGCCGAGCTCGCCACGGCGCTCGCCGCACGCGGTCACGAGGTCGTCGTCCACACGCGCCGCACCGACGGCGGGCTCCCGGACACCGTCCCGCTGGGCCCGGGGGTGTACGTGACGCACCTGCGCGCGGGGCCGGCCGGCCCGATCAGCAAGGACGAGCTGCCCCGGTACATGCCCGAGTTCGCCAGGAACCTCCGGGCGCACTGGCGGACCGACCGGCCCGACGTCGTCCACGCCCACTTCTGGATGAGCGGGTTCGCCGCGCTGCGGGCCGCCCACGGCCTCGACGTCCCCGTCCTGGAGACGTTCCACGCCCTGGGCACCGTCAAGCGCCGCCACCAGGGTGCGGCCGACACCAGCCCCGGGGAGCGGATACCGACCGAGCGCGCGGTGGCCCACCGGTGCGACCTGGTCGTGGCCACCTCCACCGACGAGCGGGAGGAGCTCGGCGGATGGGGGGTCCGGCCGGAGCGCGTGGAGGTCGTCCCCTGCGGGGTCGACACGGAGCGTTTCACACCCGGGGGGCCGAGCGCGCCGCGCGGTGACGGACCGCGGCTGCTGAGCCTGGGACGCCTGGTCCAGCGCAAGGGCATCGAGACGGTGGTCCGCGCCCTGGCCGAGATCCCCGGCGCCGAGCTGGTGATCGCGGGCGGCGCGGACGCCGAACGGCTGTGGACCCAGCCCGAGGCCGTCCGGTTGCGCATGGTCGCCGAGCGGATGGGCGTCGCCGACCGCGTCCGCTTCCTGGGGTGCGTCCCCCGGGAGGAGGTCCCCGCGCTGCTCAGGTCGGCCGACGTCGCCGTCAACGTGCCCTGGTACGAGCCCTTCGGGATCTCCACCGTCGAGGCGATGTCCTGCGGCGTCCCGGTGGTCGCCTCCCGTGTGGGCGGGCACATGGACACGGTCGACCACGGCCGGACGGGGCTCCTGGTGCCTCCGAGGTCCCCCGGGAGGCTGGCCGCCGCCGCGCGGTGGGTGCTGTCGGACGACGCGGCCAGGGCTGCCTTCGCGGAGGCCGCCGCGGAGCGGGCCCGCGAGCGGTACTCGTGGCAGGAGGTCGCCCGGCGCACCGAGGAGTGCTACCTGGGGGCCGTCGCACGGAGGCGGACGGCGGTGCCGGCGCCGCGTGAGGCCGACACCGCCCCGGTCGGGACCACGGCACTGGGAGGCGAGAAGTGATGCACACGCACCTGAGGCAGTTGAGCGCGGTCCTGGACCGCACGGACGCGGCCCGCGTCGAGGCGTGGGGGCGCCGGGCGGCCCGCGCGCTGCGCGACGGGCAGCGCCTGTTCGCCTGCGGCAACGGCGGCAGCGCGGCGGAGGCGCAGCACCTGACCGCCGAGCTGACGGGGCGCTTCGAGGACGAGCGGGCCCCGCTGTCGGCCATCGCCCTGCACGCGGAGACGTCCAGCGTCACCGCGATCGCCAACGACTACGGCTACCGACAGGTCTACGCGCGCCAGCTGCGCGCGCACGCCCGACCGGGAGACCTCCTGGTCTGCCTCTCCACCAGCGGCGACAGCGAGAACGTCGTCGCCGCCGCCAAGGCGGCGCGGGAGCTCGGCGTCGTCTCCTGGTCGCTGACCGGCCCCGGGCCCAGCGCCCTGGAGGCGCTCAGCGACGAGACGGTGGCGGTGCCCGCGCCGAGCACCTCGACCGTGCAGGAGGTGCACCTGGCGCTGGTCCACGTGTTCTGCGCGTCCGTGGACGCGGAGTTCCGCGTCGCCGGACACACCGTGTTCGTCCCGGAGGGGAGGGCGGCCACGTGAGCCCCGCCACCGGCCCCGTGGTCGTGGTCGGGGACGCCCTCCTGGACGTCGACCTGAGGGGCTCGTCCGGACGCGACTGCCCCGACGCGCCCGCGCCGGTGCTGGAGGGCGTCTCCGCCTGGCACCGTCCGGGCGGCGCCGCCCTGGCCGCGACACGGGTCCGCGACCACGGCCGCGACGTCGTCCTGCTGACACCGGTGGGCCGCGACGCCGCCGCCGGCGACCTGGCCGCGCTCCTGGGCGACGGCGTCACCCTGCTCGGACTGCCGCTGATGGAGCGCACGCCCACCAAGACGCGGGTCCGGGCCGACGGCCGTACCGTGGCCAGGATCGACGAGGGCTGCGACGGCGTGGAGGGGGTGGCGTCCGCCCGGGCGGTGGCTCGGGCGCTGGAGGGGGCCTCCGCGGTGCTGGTGGCGGACTACGGCCACGGGTTCACCCGCCAGGGCGCGGTGCGCGCGGCCCTGGCCGCGTGCGCGGAGCGCGTCCCGCTCGTGTGGGACCCGCACCCGCGCGGGGCCGAGCCGCTGGCGGGGTCGCGCCTGGTCACTCCCAACGCCGCCGAGGCGGGGGTTGCCGAGGCCGCGGGAGGGGACGCGCTGCGCAGGGCCGCGGAACTGGCCCGGCGGTGGGGGGCGCGCGCCGTCGCGGTCACCCTCGGCGAGCACGGAGCGGTCTGGGCCGGGGGCGACGGGTCCGGCGCCCTCGTGCCCGGTGCGCCGGTGCGCGCGCCGTCCGACACCTGCGGCGCCGGGGACGCCTTCGCCGCCGCGTGCGCCGCCGCCCTCGCCGCCGGGGCGGGCCCCGGGGACGCGGTACGGGAGGCGGTCCTGGCCGCGTCGGCCTTCGTCAGCGGGGGCGGGGCCTCCTCCTGCGCGGTGCCCGCCGCAGGCCCGGGGGCGCCGCTGCGGGAGCCGACCGCTCCCGGACCGGGGACCGCTCCCGGACCGGGGACGGCGCACCGCCGGGGCGGGGGCGTCGTGGCCACCGGCGGCTGCTTCGACGTCCTGCACGCGGGCCACATCGACCTGCTGCACAGGGCCCGCGCACTCGGGGACCGGCTCGTCGTCCTGCTCAACAGCGACTCCTCCGTGCGGCGCCTCAAGGGCGCGGGGAGGCCGGTCGTCGGTGAGCACGACCGCGCCAGGGTCCTGTCGGCGCTCGACTGCGTGGACGAGGTGGTCGTGTTCTCCGAGAGCACGCCCCTGCGGGCCCTGGAGCGGCTGCGGCCCGACACCTGGGTCAAGGGAGGGGACTACGAGGTGGAGGACCTGCCGGAGACACCCCTGGTGAGGAGCCTCGGCGGGGAGGTGGTCACGGTCCCGCTCGTGCCGGGGCACTCCACGACGGAGCTGATCACCCGTATACGCGGAGGCGGCCGCGACGGCGCCGCCGTCCGCTGACGCGGCCGGCCGCGACGGGCCGCGCCACGGCCCGACAGGGCGACGACGGAGCACCCACAGGAAAGGAACGGGATCAGGAGATGCGTCCACTCGGAAACACCCTCATCACCGGAGGAGCGTCCGGCCTGGGAGCCGCGACGGCCGAGGCCGTGGCGGCCGAGGGCGGCCGCCCGATCGTCCTCGACAGGCAGCACCCCGGCAACGACCTGCCCTTCGAGCAGGTCGACCTGGCGGACCGCGAGGGCGTCGAACGCGCCGTCCACCGCGTCGCCGTCCAGCACGGACGCATCGACGCACTGGTCAACGCGGCCGGGACCGACGCCTGCGGCACCCTCCTCGACGTGTCGGCCGAGGACTGGGAACGCGTCGTCCAGGTCAACCTGATCGGCACCGCCTCCGTGACCAGGGCGGCCCTGCCGCACCTGCGCGCCTCCCGGGGGACGGTGGTCAACTGCGCCTCCACGCTGGGGCTGCGCGCGCTCAGCGACGCCACCGCCTACTGCGCCTCCAAGTTCGGGGTCGTGGGCTTCACGAGGGCGCTGGCCGCCGAACTCGCCGGACAGGTGGGGGTGACCCTCCTGGTGCCCGGCGGCATGAGCACCTCCTTCTTCGACGACCGCCCCGACCAGTACAAGCCGGGGCCGGACGCCAAGCTCAACACCCCGGAGAACGTGGCCCGGACGGTGCTGTTCGCGCTTCGCCAGCCGCCCGGCTGCGAGGTCCGCGAGATGGTCGTGTGCTCCTCCGAGGAGTCCTCGTGGCCCTAGGACGTGTTCCGCGGATCTTCCCGGGACCGCGCCGGCCCACGCGGGCGCCGGACCGGCCGGGGACATCCGCGGACCGCGCCCCGCGGACCGTTCCGGGACCGTGCCGGACGTCCGCGCAGGGGGCGCCCCGCCGCCGACCGGGTGCGGCGGGCGCCGCCGGACCGGCCGCGGGACCCCGGGAGCAGTGCCTGGCTCCCCGCCGCGCATGACGGCGGGGCCGACCCTTCGAGGAGGTGGGCAGCAATGCGAGAGCCCGTATCGACAAAGACGGCCCTGGTCACCGGTGGAGCCGGATTCCTCGGTTCCCATCTGTGCGACCGGTTGCTGGAGAGGGGGACACGCGTGGTGTGCCTCGACAACTTCGCCACAGGGCGCGCGGAGAACGTGGAGCACCTGGCCGGGCATCCCTGGTTCGAGTTGATGGAGGCGGACCTGACGGAGCCGTTCACCCTCGACACACCCGTCGACACGGTCTTCCACCTGGCCTCGGCGGCCTCGCCGCCCGACTACCTGAGCATGCCGGTGGAGACACTGGAGGTGGGGAGCCTGGGCACCCGCAACGCCCTGGCGGTGGCGCGGGAGCACGGAGCGCGACTGGTCCTCGCCTCCACCAGCGAGGTCTACGGCGATCCGCTGGAGCATCCACAGCGCGAGACCTACTGGGGCAACGTCAACCCCGTGGGACCGCGCAGCGTGTACGACGAGGCCAAGCGCTACGCCGAGTCCCTGACGATGGCCCACCACCGGGCCTACGGGGCCAACGTGGGCATCGCGCGGATCTTCAACTGCTACGGGCCCCGCATGCGCCCCGACGACGGGCGCATGGTGCCGACCTTCGTGAACCAGGCGCTGGAGGGGCGCCCGCTGACCGTCGCCGGGGACGGGCACCAGACGAGGTCGCTGTGCTACGTGGACGACACGGTGCGCGGCCTGATCGCCCTCGCCGAGAGCGACGCCACGGGGCCCGTCAACATCGGCAGCGACGAGGAGCTGACCGTCAAGTCCCTGGCGCTCGCCGTCCTGAACCTCACGGGGGCACGGTCCCGGATCACCTTCGTCGACCTCCCCGAGGACGACCCGCACTACAGGCGCCCCGACATCCGGCTGGCCGGTGACCTGTTGGGGTGGCGTCCCCTCCTGCGGCTGGACGAGGGGCTCAGACGCACCATCGCCTACTTCCTGGACAAGGACGTCCGCGTGGCGGGCTGGGTCGAGCGGGCCATGCCCGTCAACGAGACGGACCGGGCGAGGTGAACGGCGATGGGCAACGCCGAAGGGGGGCGGGTCACCGTCGTGGTGGCCACCCGCAACCGTGTCGACGAACTCCGGCGCACACTGCGCCACCTGGAGAAGCTGGACCCGCGGCCCGCCGTGGTGGTCGTGGACAACGCCTCCACCGACGGCACGGCCGAGGCCGTCGGTTCCGCCTTCCCGGACGTCCTGCTCGTCAGGAGACCGCACAACACGGGGTGCGTCGCCCGCAACACGGGCGTCCTGTACGCGGACACGCCCTATGTGGCCTTCTGCGACGACGACTCCTGGTGGGCCCCGGGAGCGCTGGAGCGGGCCGCCGATGCGCTCGACGCCCATCCCCGCCTGGCACTCGTCGCGGCCTCGGTGGCGGTGGGGGAGGAGGAGCGGCCGGACCCGGTCAACCAGGACCTGCTGCGGAGCCCGCTGCCGCGGTCCGAGGGCCTGCCGGGCCCCAGGATCCTGGGCTTCCTGGCCTGCGCCGCGGTGGTCCGGCGCAGTGCCTTCGAGGAGGTCGGCGGTTTCGACGCGCTCCTGTTCTTCGGAGGGGAGGAGGCGCTGCTGGCCCAGGACCTGGCGGCGGCCGGCTGGGAGCTGTGCCACCTCCGGGACGTGCTCGTCCACCACCACCCCTCGGCGGTCCGGCCGCCGGGGGTGTGGCGCAGGTCCCTGGAGGAGCGCAACGCGCTGCTGACCGTCTGGCTGCGCCGAAGCCCGGGGACCGTGCTCGCCCGGACCGCGCGCCTGGCGGCGCGTTCACTGCGCGACCCCGCCTGCCGCCGGGGGCTGGCCGGCGCCGTGGCGCGGCTGCCCTCCGCGGTGAGGCGGCGGCGACCGCTGCCGGTCCGGGTGGAACGCGACCTGGCCCTGTTGGAGCGGGCATGACGGGCGGGGGGTTGCCCCGGATCGGGGTCGTCGTCATCACGCACAACCGGCGCGACACCCTGCTCCACACCCTCCGGCGCCTGGAGGAGCTGGAGCCGAGGCCTCCCGTCGTGGTCGTCGACAACGCCTCCGCCGACGGGTCCCCGGACGCCGTCGCCCGGGAGCACCCGTGGGCGGTGCTCGTCCGTGCCCGGGTGAACCTGGGCGGGGTGGGGCGCAACATCGGGGTGGAGGCCCTGGACACGCCCTACGTGGCGTTCTGCGACGACGACACGTGGTGGGAGCCGGGCTCCCTGGGGCGCGCCGCGGACCTCCTGGACGCGCACCCCGGCCTGGGCTCGGTGACCGCGCGCATCCTGGTCGAACCCGGGGGGCGGGAGGACCCCATCACGGCCGAGCTCCGCGACTCTCCGGTCCCGGCGCCCGCCTGGCTCCCGGGACCGGCGCTCCTGGGCGTCCTCGCCGGCGCCACGGTCTTCCGCACCATCGCGTTCCGGCGGGCCGGGGGCTTCTCGCGGCGGTTGTGGCTGGGAGGCGAGGAGGAGCTCCTCGCACTGGACATGGCCGCGGACGGGTGGTGGATGTGCTGGGACGAGGGCATGGTCGTCCACCACGCCGCCTCACCGGTGCGCGACTCCTCCGCACGACGCCGCCTGGGGCTGCGCAACACGCTGTGGACGGCATGGTTGCGCCGCCCCGCCGGCGGGGCCCTGCGCCACACGTGGTGGGTGCTCCGGTCGGCCCCGTTCGACGTCTCGACCCTGAGGGCGGTCCTGGCGGCGGCGGGGGGAGCGGGATGGGTCGCCCGGGAGCGGAAGGTGCTGCCCGCCGAGGTCGAGAGCGGGCTCCGGCTGCTCCAGGGCCCGCGCAGCCGCTCCCGGGCCCGCCGCTACGTCGGGTGAGGGGACCGTGCGCGAGAGCCCGCCGCCACGTCGGATGAGGGGACCGTGGCGCGGGCCGGATGCGGGCGCCCCTCCACCGGGGGTGCGCGGGAGGGGGCCGTCCGGGGGCGGCCCCCTCGGACCGCGCCCTCAGCCCGACGCCCGCAGCCGGGTCCCGCCGAGGAGCTCGTCGACGTACTCGAACTCGTCGAGCAGGCGCTGTGTCTCGATGAGGAACACCCCGTAGGGCCGGGTCGGGTCGCCCAGCGGCGGGGTGCGGTCGCCGCCGTCCGCGCAGACGCCCTCCAGCGCGGACTCGTGCCGCCGGACGCCCTCGACCGCCTCGTGGAACCGCTCCGCGTGCGCACGCGTGCGCAACCCGTCCGGCTCCTCCAGCACGCGCAGCGCCGAGGCGACGGCCTGCACGAGCTCGCCGCACCGCACCAGGAACTCCCAGTGGGGATCGGTGCGATCGTCCTTCTGCCACCGGTCCAGGGCCCGCGCCAGGGACTCGACCTGTCTGACGGCCCTCTCCAGGCTGTCGACGAGCTGCTCGTAGAACTGCGGCCGTGGCTCCGAGCGCCCCCGCCCGCCCAGGACCCGGCGCGGGTTGTAGTACACGCTCTCCCGCGCGGTCCCGACGGCCAGCCGGGCCTGCCGGACGGCCGGTTCGAGCGCGTTGGCCCGCTGCCTCCACCACGCGGTCGTGGACTCGTCGATCTGCCCCTCCAGCAGGCCCCGGCTCATGTCCGCGCACAGGTGGCGCAAGGAGCCGACCAGGGTCTGCAGGGCGGACTCGGCGCTGCGGAACCGCAGGGGCGGGAACACGAGGAGGTTGACGGCCACGCCGATCGCGCTCCCCACGAGGACCAGCAGCACGATCTGGCCGAGCTGGGAGAGCCGCTCCACCGTTCCCGAGGCGGACACGTACGTGGCGAAGGCGAAGAACGCGGCGGTGGCGACCTGGGTCCCGTACTGGCCGAGGGCACGCCACTGCCCCACGCCCAGGGCGACGAGCGCCACGAGGACGAACGTGAGGATGTCCGGGCCCGCCGTCAGCGCGGACACGGCCTGGAGGGCGACCCCCAGGACGATGGCGCAGACGAAGCGCAGGGACTGCACGACGGACTGGTAGACGGTCACCTGCACCATCAGCACCGCGGAGAACGGGGCGAACGCCGGGCTCGGCGCCGCCATGAGGTGGTGGGCGACCAGCCACGCCAGGGTGGCGGCGAGGGCGCCCTTCGCCACCAGGGCCAGGGTGTGCCGCTCGTAGCTCCCCGAGGCCGCGGACCTGGACAGCCATACCCGGACCCGTGTGTACCGGTCCGTCCCGGATCCCGCCCGCTCGCCGGAGCCCCTCGCCCCCACGGCCCTCTTCAGGAAGTCTCCTCGCACATCCTCCCCCTCGGTTCGTACGGAACGGCCGACGCCATGTCGGGCCCTGCGGAGAGCGGGCCCGCGCGGCACGGGGTTCTCCCGGTTCTTCGGAGGCAGGGCGGGGGAGCGCGCACCGGTCGCGCCGTCCGGCCTCCGGCCCCCGGCGCCGGCGCGCCCGGGGGCGGTCGTGCATGTAACTGCCCCGCAGGGAGCCGCCGAAACGGCCGGGATGTGCGCGACGCCCCGACGACGTCGGGAAAGGGCCTCCCTCTGCCTCTCCGGTAGGGGCGGAAGGGAGGAGCGGGATCGCCGGGAGGCGTTCCGGAACGCGGCCGGAACTCCCTCGGACCCGGGTCGGGCGGCCCGGGGCCGCCCACGGGGCACGGCGTGTGCCCGTGGACGGCGGTCCCGGGGGCCTCAGGCGCGGGCGTGCGCGTGGTCGTGCAGGCCGTGGACGTCCCATTCGGGGAAGGGGTCCTGGAGCGATTCCCAGGGCGCGGCGAGCTCGTCGTCGGTGAGCAGGCAGGAGCGCAGGGCCCGGTCCAGGGAGTCGCGCCGCAGGGAGGTGCCGATGAACACCAGTTCCTGGCGGGGCTCCACCGGTTCGCTGTCCGCCAGGTCCTCGGGCGCGTAGCCCAGGGCGGCCCCGTCGGCCGGGTCCCACACCCCCGCGGGCTCGAACCGGGCCACCGGCCCCGCCTGGGACCACAGTCCCGTGGTCCGGGCGCGGGTCGCCAGCCAGAAGAAGCCCTTGGTCCGCAGGATCGTGCCGTGCCGGTCCCCGTCGAAGCCCGCCGAGACCAGCTCCCAGAGCCGTCCGGGGTGGAAGGGGCGGTCGGCGCGGAACACCAGGCTGGAGATCCCGTACTCCTCCGTCTCGGGGACGTGGTCGCCGTTGAGCTCGGCCACCCACCCCGGCGCGCGGGAGGCGCGTTCGAGGTCGAACCGGTCCGCCCCCACCAGTTCGCGCGGGTCGACGCGGCCGTGCGTGACGCGCAGGACCCGGGCGAGGGGGTTGAGCCTGCGCACGGCCGCCTCCACCCGCTCGGCCTCCTGCGCGGTGACCAGGTCGGTCTTGGTGACGAGGAGGAGGTCGGCGAACTCCACCTGGTCGACGAGCAGGTCGCTGACCGTGCGCTCGTCGTCCTCGTAGGCGTCGAGTCCGCGTTCGACCAGGTCGTCGCCCTTGTCGAGTTCCGTGAGGAAGTTCGCTGCGTCGACCACCGACACCATCGTGTCCAGCCGCGCCCCCTCCAGGAGGGGGCGTCCGTCCGGGCCGGGGACGGCGAAGGTCGCCGCCACCGGCATCGGTTCGGAGATGCCGCTGGACTCGATCAGCAGGTGGTCGAAGCGGCCCTGTTCCGCGAGACGGGAGACCTCCTCCAGCAGGTCGTCGCGCAGGGTGCAGCAGATGCAGCCGTTGGTCATCTCCACCAGGCGCTCGTCGGTCCGGGACAGGTGGCCCTCGCCCCGGACCAGTTCGGCGTCGATGTTGATCTCGCTCATGTCGTTGACGATCACCGCCACCCGCAGGCCGTCCAGGTTGCCGAGGAGGTGGTTGAGCAGGGTCGTCTTGCCCGCGCCGAGGAAACCGGACAGCACGGTCACCGGGAGCCCGTCGGGTGCGCTCATGGCCTCAGCCCTCCGGGAGGAGCTTGTACAGCCCGGCCTCGGAGGGGCCGTGCGGCACGGCCCGCAGGCGGTGGGGCGAGGTCTCGGCGCGCAGCGCGTCCTCGGTGATCGTCCACCAGTCGTAGCGGACGTCGTCGGAGGCGAGGACCCGCCCGCCCTCGTGGACCTCGTAGGTCATGTGCCAGTTCACCCGCTCCGGGCCGCTGGGCTCGGCGGCGGCCCAGCCGACGTAGGAGCGGTCGCCGAGGCGGACCTCGCTCATCCGCGCCCGTTCCACCCGCTCGGGCTTCAGCGGTGCGGCGAGGTTGAGCAGGATGAACGCCCCGGGGGCCAGGCGCGGGGCCAGGTCCTCCCAGAGCCGGTCGCGCTCGTGCGGGCTGAAGTGCCCGATGAGGTTGGCCATCACCATCCCGCCGATCCGGTCGGGCAGGTGGGCCGAGAGCAGGTCGTCGCCGTCCACGGTCACCCGGTCGCGCAGGTCGGCGTCCTCGGCGATCCGGGAGAGCAGCACCGTCCTCAGCGGGAGGGAGGGCTCGACGGCCAGGATCCGGGCCCCGGGCAGGGCGGCGGCCACGAGGCGGGTCCCGTGGCCCCCTCCGGCGCCGGCGTCCACCACGGGGCCGGCGTCGGAGGGGAGCTCCCCCAGAGCCTCGACGAGGGTGTCCCCGTGGTGCTCCCACCAGCCTGCGATCATGATGTCGATGTACTGCCCGGAACGGGCGTAGGGGTCGTTGTGTTCAGGCACGGTGCGTCTCCTCGCCGAAGTGGTGCGCCCTGGTCGGGGTGGTGGTCGTGGCCGCTCCCGAGGGCCCGCGGCCCTTCCGGCGGGCCCGGCCGGGGCCGGGCGCCCCGCTCCGGCCGGACAGCCGGAGCGGGGACGCCCACGGGTTCTCCGCTACCAACTGGACTTGGTGATGCCCGGCAGCTCCCCGCGGTGGGCCATCTCCCGGAAGCGGATGCGGGAGAGGCCGAACTTGCGGAGGTGTCCCCGCGCGCGGCCGTCCACCGAGTCGCGGTTGCGCACCCGGGTCGCGCTGGCGTCGCGGGGCTGGCGGCGCAGTTCGGCGAGGGCCGCGGCGCGCACGTCCTCGTCGGTGCGGGGGTTCTTGATGAGCTGCTTCAGCTCGGCGCGGCGCTCCGCGTAGCGGGCGACGACGGCCTTGCGCTGCTCGTTGCGGGCGATCTTGCTCTTCTTCGCCATCTCAGACCTTCTCCCCGCGGGCGCGGATGTCCGCGACGACGCGCTCGATCCCGCGCGCGTCGATGACCTTCATGCCCTTCGTGCTCACCCGGAGTTTGACGAAGCGCTGTTCGCCGGGCAGCCAGTACCGCTTGCTCTGGATGTTGGGGTCGAACCTGCGCTTGGTCCGCCTGTGGGAGTGGGAGACGGCGTTTCCGAAGGACGGGGACTTCCCCGTGACCTGGCATACGCGGGACATGGTGACTCCTTGTCTTTCCAGGACCGTTTCCGGTCCTTCTCAGGCCTTCTGCGTCGGCGTGTTGGAGGGGTAGGGCAGCAGGGCCATCTCGCGAGCGTTCTTGACCGCCGCGGCGATCAGCCGCTGCTGGCGTGCGGTGACCCGGGTCACCCTGCGGCTGCGGATCTTCCCCTTCTCGGAGATGAACTTGCGCAGGAGGGCGGTGTCCTTGTAGTCGACGTAGTCCTGTTCGCCCAGGGGGTTCGTGAAGGTCCGCGACGTCTTGCGCTTGTCGGAACGGCGTGCTGAAGCGGGCATGCTCACCTTTCTGAGAACTCCGCGAAGGGGTCGGTGCTGAATTCCTGGCCCGTCTCCTCGTCGGTGACCAGGCAGGAGTCCAGCAGTGATTCCAGGGCCGCGGTGTCGAGGCCGACACCGACGAAGGAGAGGTGCTGGCGCCGGTCGCCCGCCTCGGGGTCCCAGTCCAGGAGCGCGGAGACGCGCCTGGCCTCGGGGGCGAGGTCCATGGCGGCCGGGGGCAGGGCGTCCATCCACGGGCCGCCGTCCTCCACCAGGAGCAGCGCCCCGAACGATTCCCAGACGAGGAGGGAGTCGGCCTGGCTGGCCAGCCAGAAGCGCCCCCGGCCGCGGACGCTCGTGGACAGCACCTGTTCGAGGGCGTCGGCGAACCGCTGGGGGTGCAGGGGGCGGGTGCGTGTCCAGGTGAAGGTGCGCACGCGCCCGTCGAGGCGGTCGCCGTACTGGGCCCAGGCCGGGTTGGACCGGGCGTGGGCGGCCCCCGGGTCGAAGAGGCCCCGTGTCGGGTCGATCGCCCGGGACCCGGGGAGCGCGACGACCGCCGCGGGGTTGAGGTGCTCCACCAGGACGTGCGCCTCGCTCCCGGCGTCGGTCCCGTACAGGTCGATCACCGAGGGGTACTCGATCTGCCTGGTGAGCACCTCGCTCACGGTGCGGTTGTCGTCCTCGGCGATGTCCAGGCCGCGGTCGCCCAGGTCGTCGTCGCTGAGCAGGTCCTCGACCAGGCGGCCGGAGTCCACCGCGCCGACGACGGCGACCAGGCGCAGGGCCCCCTCGTGGGCGATCGCCTCGGCGATCAGCTTCGGTTCGACGCCGTCCCAGGCCTCTACGACGCACAGGCCGGGCGGATCCTCCGCCGCCATGCGGAGCAGGTAGGGGATCAGGTCCTCCCGCAGCGTGCACGAGGCGCAGGCGTGGACGAGGTCGACGTGCTCGCGTTCGACCCGTCCCGTGGCGTCCCGGACCACGCGGTGAACGATCCCCTCCCCGATCTCCTCCAGGTCGTGGTGCACGGACACCGATCCTGGGGACGTGGCGAGCAGTTCGTCGACCGAGAGTCCACGTGCCGACCGGTGCAGACCGGTGACCAGGACCACGCGCATGTGCCCTCCTTCCCGTAGGGGCTTCCACCAAGGAAGTGAAAACGATTATCGTTTCCGAAAGTCTACAGGGTGTTCGGAGGGGTGCGTCCACGGCCCCGTCTGCGGGGGTGGGGTGGTTCGTCGGTGCTGTGCGGCCGGGTCCGGACGCCGGGGCCCTCCGCTGCCCGCGCCGGTCCGGGGGCGGCGTGCAGCACGAAGCCCCCGCTCCGGACCGGGGGTCCTGTGGGGAGCGGGGGCTTCTCGTGCGGGTGCGGCGGGCCGGGCGGCCCTACCGGTCGGGCCGGGCCGCGGGGGAGGTCACCGCCGACTCGGGTCCTCTTCGCGGGCGGGTTCGGCCGGGGAGGCGTCCGAGGGGCCCCCGTTGAGCGTCCGGTCGACGGCCGAGGCCAGCTCGGCCAGCCAGGCCAGGTGGCTCCGCAGGGCCGTGCGCCCCTCGGGGGTCAGTCGGAACCACGTCTTGGGACGGCGCCCGACCGCTCCCTTGCGGACGTCGAGGTAGCCCGCGGTCTCCAGGGTGCGGCTGTGCTTCGACACCATCGGGTCGCTGACGCCGAGCAGGTCGCGGACGGTGGCGAAGTCGACCCAGTCGGCGCTCTGCAGGAGCGCGCACATCGCCAGCCGGGGGCCGGTCTCCAGGATCGGTCGGCGACCGGTGGCGCTCGCGCCCGGTTCGCTGTCGCCGGGGTGGTCAGGCTCGGTCACGGCTTGACCCGGCCGGCCTCGATGCTCCGGCGCATGGCCGCGCGGACGCGCATGTACCCCACGAGCGGGACGGCCGCGACCGGTAGCAGCGCGGCGAGCGCGAGGCCGGTGTGTCCGTGGTCGACCAGGGCCCGGATGCCGAGGAAGCCGGCGGCGGTGGCGGCCAGGACGGCGATCCACAGGGTCCGGGCGCCGGGGTAGGAGGCGACGTGGCGCGGGAGGTACACGCCGGTGCGCCGCCGCCGGACGATCGCGTAGACCGCCGACGCCGCGGCCACGGCGACCAGGGTCCAGTCGAGGTAGGCGCCTTCGGCGGGGAGGAGCGTCCTCCAGATCGGAAGGCCCGCGAGCAGTACGCACACCACCGCGAAGACCACCCAGTAGGAGCCGGGAGGCGAGGTGTGGGCGGCGATCCTGCGACGGGCCTCGGCGACTTGGTCGAGCTCGGGCGTGCTGGCCATGTCTGTCTCCTCTTTGGTATCTACTTTCCTTTTGGAAAGTAGATACCAAAGAGTGGGTGATGTCAACGGCAGAGGATCCGAAGCGGGCCGTCGGCTCCGCCGGCGGGCGGGTGTTGTCCCAGGTCGGGGCAGGGCAGGACAAATCCACGGAAAAACGGGTGTCCGGCGGTCTCTGTGGAGGGGAGCGGGGCGGGCAGGTCGGGAAGAGGGGCCTCGAGTTACCGGGTGGGTGAGGCGGGCCATTGCGTGGGGGACGGGCGCCTGGTCGCAGGAGGTTCGCAGCCCCGGTCACCGGGGCGTCGGCGTGTCCTCCCGCGTCACACGCCGACGGAGGGGTCCAGGAGCACGGCCCGGCCCTCCATCCAGTTCTGTCCCGTGAGGCGGCGGAACGCCTGGACGAGGTGGTCGCCGAAGTCGAAGGAGGGGTCCAGGAGCCACTGGGCCTGGAGGCCGTCCCAGGTCGCGAGGAACTGGCGCGCGACCCCGACGGCGTCGAGGCCGGGGTGGGCGGTGCCCTCGCGCTGGCGGTGGCGCACCACCCGGGCGAAGTGCGCCACGGCCTCCCGGTTGTGGCGGGAGAGGAACTCCTGGGCCGGGTGGTCGGGGGAGGTGGCGCGGCCCAGGAGCGCGGTGTGCAGGCGCATGACGTGTGTCCGCTCCGCCGTGGTGTCCACGAACGCGCGCAGGTCGTCCAGGCCCATGGCGGGGTCGGACGTGAAGGGGCGCAGCGCGGTCTCCTCGTCGGACAGCTCCAGGGCGGCGACGAGGAGGTGCTCCTTGGTGGGGTAGTGGTACAGCGCGGTGGCCTCGCTGGTCCCCGCCCGCCGGGCGGTCCCGGCCGTGGTGACCCGCTCGTGGCCCTCCTCGAGCACGGTGTCGAGCACCGCTCGGGCGATGCTCCTGCGGCGCTCGGTCGAACGGGCGTAGGGGCCGCGCGACCCGGTGGAGGTGGTGCTCATGGTGATCACTCTAGGCTTCCCCCAAAACCGGTGTCGACTCGAATTTACTCGAAGCATTGCCCTTGTCTCGACTTCGATCAGGTCGGTATGCTGCGGATCTCTCGCGAAAACACATATTCACTCAGTTTTGGTGGGTCGTCCCGCGGCGTCCACCGCACGGCGGCGGCACCGCCGTCCCGCGCCCGCGGAGCGCGGGACGGTCCGGGCCCGACGTCCGGCCCCGGCACGGTCCGGGCGGCGCCCCGCGAGGGGACCCATGACCGACACGAAGGAGCTCGCGCCTTGAACGCACACCCCGGACCCGTCCCCGACCTGAGCGGGCTCACTCTCGCGGAGCTGGCCTCGCTGAGCGGCGGCGCCGACTTCTGGAGCACCAAGGCCGTGGGGGAGGTCCCCTCCCTCGTGCTCACCGACGGGCCGCACGGGGTGCGCCGCCAGGCCGGCGCCACCGACCACCTCGGGCTCGCCGAGAGCCTTCCCGCGACCTGCTTCCCGCCGGCCGTAGGCCTGGCCCAGAGCTGGGACCCCGACCTGGTCCGGCGGGTGGGCGCCGCCCTCGGGACCGAGGCCGGCGCCCTGGGGGTCGACGTGCTCCTGGGCCCGGGGATCAACATCAAGCGCGACCCGCGCGGCGGACGCAACTTCGAGTACTACTCCGAGGACCCCTTCCTCGCCGGCGTCCTCGGCGGCGCCTGGGTGACCGGGCTCCAGGGCGCCGGCGTGGGCGCCTCGCTCAAGCACTTCGCCGCCAACAACGCCGAACACGACCGGATGCGCTCCAGCTCGAACGTCGACCCGCGCACGCTGCGCGAGATCTACCTGCGCGCCTTCCAGAAGGTCGTGCGCACGTCCGCCCCGTGGACCGTGATGTGCTCCTACAACCGCATCAACGGCGTCTACGCCTCCGAGGACCACTGGCTGCTCACCACCGTTTTGCGCGAGGAGTGGGGCTTCGACGGCGTGGTCGTCAGCGACTGGGGCGCGGTGCGGGAGCGCTCCGCCTCGGTCCCGGCGGGGCTGGACCTGGAGATGCCCGGCGACGGCGGGGCGAGCGACGCGCGGCTGGTCGCCGCGGTGGAGGACGGCTCCTGCTCCCCGGAGGACGTCCGCACGGCCGCCTCCCGCGTGGCCGCGCTCGCCGCGAAGGCGGCCCACGCCCGCGGGGAGCGTGCGGCACGGGAGTCGGGGACCCACGAGGTCACGGCGCAGGACGCCGAGGCCCACCACGCGCTCGCCCGCGAGGTGGCGGCGCGGTGCGTCGTCCTGCTCAGGAACGAGGGAGGACTCCTGCCGCTGGCGCCGGGCTCCTCGGTCGCCGTCATCGGCGGGTTCGCCCAGAACCCGCGCTACCAGGGCGGCGGCAGCTCCCACGTCAACCCCACGCGCCTGGACGTGCCCCTGGAGGAGATCCGCGCCCTGGCGGGGGACGGCACGGTCACCTTCTCCCACGGGTACACCGATGGGGAGGACGGCGACGCGGGCCTGCGCGAGCAGGCGGTGCGCGACGCGGAGAACGCGGACGCCGCCGTGGTCTTCCTCGGCCTTGCCGAGCACCAGGAGTCCGAGGGCTTCGACCGGGATCACATCGAACTGCCCGCCGAGCAGCTCGACCTGCTCGCCGCCGTCGTGGGCGCGCAGCCCCGCACGGTCGTCGTGCTCTCCCACGGCGGCGTGCTGCGCCTGGCCCCGGTCGCCGAGCTCGCCCCGGCGATCCTCGACGGGGCGCTGCTCGGCCAGGCGGGCGGCGGCGCGATCGCCGACGTGCTGTTCGGCCGGGTCAACCCGTCCGGTCGGCTGGCCGAGACGGTGCCGGTGCGGTTGCAGGACACCCCCGCGTACCTGAACTTCCCCGGGGAGAACTCCGCGGTGCTCTACGGCGAGGGCCTGTACGTGGGCTACCGCTGGTACGACGCCCGTGAGACGGAGGTGGCCTTCCCCTTCGGGCACGGGCTGTCGTACACGAGCTTCGCCTACTCCGACCTGCGGCTGGAGCAGGACGGGACCGGCGTCACGGCGAGCGTGACCGTGACCAACACCGGCGACCGGGCCGGGCGCGAGGTCGTGCAGTTCTACGTCTCCAAGCCCGACTCGGCCGTGTCACGGGCGCCCCGCGAGCTGAAGGGCTTCGCCGGCGTGACCCTGGAGCCCGGACAGAGCGAGAGGGTCTCCGTGCTCCTGGCCCGTGAGGACCTGGCGTACTGGGAGGTGCGGGCCGACCGCTGGGTGGTCGAGGGCGGCGAGTACACGGTGTCGGCCGGTGCTTCGAGCCGCGACCTGAGAGCCGAGGCCGCGGTCACCGTCGAGGGCGACGAGCTGCGGCTTCCCGTGACGCTCGACTCGACGCTGGGCGAGGTCATGGCCGACCCGAAGGTGGCGGCCGTTCTCGGAGAGGCCCTCTCCTCCTCGCCGCTGGCCTCCGGCGACTCCTCCGCGCTGGGCATGGACATGGTGCGCATGATGGCCTCGATCCCGCTGGGCCGCCTCGCGTCCTTCGGGCCGGTGGGGCGCGAGGAGCTCCAAGCCCTCATCGCCCGCATCAACCAGGAGGCGTGAGCGCAGGGCCGCCGTCCCCGGAGCGGGACGGCGGCCCACCCCCTTCCGGTATCCGACCGCGTACCCGGCGGCTCCGGGATCCGGCGTTCCCCCGAAGCGTCGGGCGCGGGGAGAAGGTCGAGGCCCGCAACAAGCTGATCGCTGCCGCGGCGGGGCTGGCGCAGCTGGTCGCGGACGAGTTGGGGATCACAGCCGGCCTGGAGTGCTTCACCACGGGTGATCTGGGGGCGTGCGGCGAGACGGCGCTGAACGGCGCGTCGATGTTCGTGGGTGGCCTGGCGGGCAAGATCGCCGTCAAGTACGGGCTCAGATGGGGCAAGGCCGCAGAACTGGGGCGTAGGATCGCCGATCTCGGCGGTGAGCTGATCGACGGGGTCAACGGCCTGATCAGGGCCAACCGCAAGGTCGACAACCTCTGCGCACCCGGTAACAGCTTCGTGCCCGGTACACGGGTGGTGATGGCCGCCGGGTCGCCCAGACCCATCGAAGAGGTCGATGTCGGGGACCAGGTGTTGGCGACCGATCCGGAGACCGGTGAGCGGACCGCGCGGACGGTGCTGGCCACCATCATCGGGTCGGGTGCCAAGCACCTGGTGCAGATCATGGTGGATCCGACCACCGAGCGCGAAGCGGCTGATGAGGACGCCGGCTCCGAAGCTGAAGGCGAGCAGATCGAGCAGGCAGGGATCCCGGGTCCGGTAACGGCGGGGGACGTGGTCATCGCGACCGACGAGCACCCGTTCTGGGTGCCCGACCTGGGACAGTGGGTCGACGCGGTCGACCTGGCCCCGGGGACGTGGCTGCAGACCTCGTCGGGCACGTGGGTGCAGGTCTCCGCGGTCCGGGCCTGGACCCAGTCCGCGACGGTCCATAACCTGACCGTCCAGGGCGTCCACACGTTCCACGTGGCCGTTGGGGACCTGAACGTCCTCAACCACAACGCCAACTGTGGTCCTGGTACTCAATTTGATCTTCCAGATGAACCTGGTATTTATACCATCCGCCTTAAAGACGGGAATAAGTATGTAGGAAGTTCTACTTCCAGCATGAGGCAAAGAGTAAATAAGTCTATGCGATCCAAGCATGCTGTGCGAAGGGCTGGTTATTCGCATGGTGATGTAAACAATGTTACTCATGTTTCTTTGTTGTCGGGTGTGTCAAGTCAGGCCACTAGGCGTTTGGAGCAGACGACCATGGAAGGGCTGAAGTCTCGAGGTGTAACTGTTGTGAACAGAAGAGATCCCGAGATTCAGATTCCAATGGGAGATTACTTTTTGTAGGGGGTTGACGGTTTGGGGACTTGGGGTGCTGGAGTCTTTGAAAACGATGCAGCTGAGGATCTCTTGGATGAACTGGGTTCCGTGAAGGCTGAAGATAGAACTGAGGTCCTAAGGAGGGTGCTCGCGATTCCTGATTCCTCGGAGGATGATCTTAGGCGTAAGGTTGATCCTGCTGAAGTGCTAGCGGGAATTGCGGTGATTGCCGTCAATGTTTCAGAGGGTCCCAGGTTCTCGGGGGAGGAAGATTATCCAAGAATGAGATCCTGGCTTTGCGGAAGGGTGCAGCATGATCTTAAGACCCTTTCCGTTCGGGCGTTAAATTTGGTCGATCGTGAGTTTGGCTGGTATTGGGATAGTTGGATTGATGAAAAGGAGAGGGGTTTGGCTCTTGCTGATGTTGAGAAAATCAGGGGAATGATTTCTGTTTAGCTATTAATCTTTTTTGGTGCTGCAAAGATTTTTGTGTTGTAGTGGACACGCGCGGTAGGGGGCCGTGTTTGGTTACTGCCGATCTCGAGACCTAGTGTCCTGCGTCTGAAATTTGAAGGCTAAGTTGTTGCCCTGTTGTCATGTCTCCAGGCCCTCGTGCTGTTGAAGTTGTCCTGTCCGCTGAAGAACGCGCGGAGTTGTTCCGTTGTGCAAGTGGAGCGGTGGCGCCCCGGTTCGCAGAACGGGCGCACATCGTGCTGGCGTGCGCGGACGGGGCGCCCAACGCACGTGTGGTGACCCAGGTCGGCGTCACGGCAGCCACGGTGAGGAAGTGGCGCGGCAAGTTCGCCGCCCGGCGTCTGGAGGGCCTGCACGACGAGCCCCGTCCCGGGTGGCCGCCCTCGGTCCTGCTCGATGAGGTCGAGGACGTGCTCGTGGCGACCCTGGAGTCCACACCCGGATTGGACACGCACTGGTCGCGGGCCTCGATGGCCGAGCGCACCGGGCTGTCGAGGTCGACCATCGGTCGGATCTGGAAGCGCTTCGACCTCAAACCGCACCTGCAGGATGCCTTCAGGCTCTCCACCGATCCGCAGTTCGTCGCCAAGGTCGTCGATGGAAGACGGGTGAGCGGGCTCTGGATGTCCTGGACCTGATCGAAGGCGACCGTTCGAGGCTGGTCGGCTTCAGAGACGTTGACGCCCGGTCCTGGCGCAGCTGAAAACGGGGTCCCCCGAGCTGCGGCGCGGAAGCGGCGAAGCCCTCATCGCCCGTGCAGACCGGGAGGGGTGAAGCGGGGGCGGAAGAAGCGGCGGCCGTCGACCACCGCCCCGGCCTCGATCTCCCGCAGAGTCCACGGGTGGGCGGAGTGGTCGTCGACCGCTACACCGCCGTGCGCGAGGAGCAGTGCGACGGCCCGGTGGACCTCCGCGATGCCGTCCACGCGCCCGGAGACGTCCATCTGCACCGCCCAGGCGGGGCGGCGCCCGACCGCTGTCGCGAGGACCGCCACGTCGTCGGGGTCCCAGTCGGAGAACAGGTGGCCCGTCTCCTCGTCGTCGATGTCGATGTAGAGGGCGCCGTCGAGGATCCACGGCTCGCGCTGCCCGGGCATGCTCCGGTCCAGGAGGGCGACGGTCACGGACCGCTCGCCCGGGGGGAAGACGAACACGCTGCGCACGCGGGGAGTGTAGCCGGTGCGGTTCCGCCGCGCCCGTGGACGCTTCCGGGCGCACTCCGCCGCCGACAGGGCTCATGGGGGCCGGGCCCGACCGTTCAGCCGCCACCGTCCCCGACAGCTGCCCCGGCGCCACCGTGCCCGGAGGAGTGGATGTGCAGCTCGCCTACCCGTCCGGCCTGGACGACGGTGCCCGCTCCGTCGCCGTGGAACCCGTTTCGGCTGACGAGGGGCTCCGTGGCGGGAGGCGCCGTCCCGGCCGGGCCGCGCCGGGGTTGTGCCCGCTCCAGTCCGGGCCACCTCTGCGCGGCCTTGTGGGTCAGGACCCTCACGAGGAGGTCAGCGGTTCCCGCGGCGACCTTGCAGGTGAACAGGCCCACGGCGATGACCAGGAGGAACTGGAGGAGCGTGCCGGGGCCGAGCTGGAGGGCGAGTTTCCGGGCAGGCTCCGCCAGCTGTGACGGCTCCGGAAAGACGAAGCCAGAACGCTCAGGGCCAGTGCCTCGATCTTCGCTCGCGCCTTCCCGTTCGCCCGAAGGGTGACCAGGCCGACGCTACCGGAGGCGGACGGCGGCGCGCGAGGGCAAGAGGTGTCCGGACCCGGCCACGGGGCCCGCCGGGGCGCCGCGCCGCCCGGACCGTCCACCGCGCGGCGGTCGGGCCGATCGGGACTCCCGGCCGGCCCGACCGCCGGCGCGTCAGAGGCCGACCATCGCCATCCCCCGGGCGTTGTATCGGTCGCCCCGGACGCCCACCCGTGCGGCGAGTGCGTCCAGGTCGGCGACCTCGTCGGCGGAGAGCGCGATCCGGGTGGCCCCGGAGTTCTCCGCCACCCGGCCCCGGCGGCGCGTGCCGGGGATCGGCACGATCCACGGGTGCTGGGCGAGCAGCCAGGCGAGCGCGACCTGCCCCGGCGTGGCCCCCTTCGCCTCGGCGAGGGCGCTGACGTGTCCCACCAGTGCCCCGTTGGCGTCGATGTTGCCGGCGTCGAACCGGGGGATGGTGGAGCGGATGTCGCCCTCGGCGAACTCGGTCGAGGAACCCACGGTCCCCGTCAGGAAGCCCTTGCCGAGCGGGCTGAACGGGACGAACCCGATGCCGAGTTCGCCGCAGGCCGGTAGCACCTCCGGTTCGGGGTCGCGGGTCCACAGCGAGTACTCGCTCTGCACCGCCGTGACGGGGTGGACCGCGTGGGCCCGCCGGATTGTCCCGGCGCCCGCCTCGGACAGCCCGAAGTGGCGGACCTTGCCGGCCGCGACGAGTTCGCCGACCGTCCCCGCGACGTCCTCGATCGGCACGTCGGGGTCGACCCGGTGCTGGTAGAAGAGGTCGATCACGTCGGTGCCCAGCCGCCGCAGCGACGCGTCCGCGACCCGTCTGATCTGCTCGGGCCGGGAGTCGGTCCCGACCATCCTGCCGTCCCGGATGTCCCAGCCGAACTTGGTGGCGATCACGACCCGGTCGCGCAGGGGCGCCAGCGCCTCGCCGACGAGTTCCTCGTTGGCGTAGGGCCCGTAGACCTCGGCGGTGTCGAAGAAGGTGACGCCCTCCTCCTCCACGGCGTGCCGGATCACGCCGACCATCTCGTCGCGGTCCCCCGGGTTGGGCCCGTAGCTCTGGGACATGCCCATGCAGCCGAGGCCGACGGCGGAGACCTCGAGGCCCTGTCCGAGCGTGCGCGTGTGCATGGCGGCCTCCTCAGGCCTCGGGGATCTCGATGCCGAAGTTCTCGCGGGTGATGTCGGCGGCCTCGGGGCCGCCGCGGATGCCGGTGTCCAGCGCGTCGACGGCGGCGAGCTGCTCGCCGGTGAGCTCGAAGTCGAACACGTCGAAGTTCTCCGCGATCCGGGACGGCGTCACCGACTTGGGGATGACCTGGCGGCCCTGCTGGATGTGCCAGCGCAGCATCACCTGTGCGGGTGTCTTGCCGTGCGCGTCCGCGATCTGCCCGATCACCGGGTCCTCCAGGGTGGAGCCCTTCGACCCGTCGCGGTAGAACGTGATGCCCCCGATCGGCGACCAGGCCTGGTTGAGGATGCCGCGCTCGCCGTCGTACTCCAGCAGCTCCGACTGCCGGAAGTAGGGGTGGACCTCGATCTGGTTGACCGCGGGCACGATCCCGGCCCCGGAGAGCAGCCGGTCGAGGTGGTCGGGCATGAAGTTGGAGACGCCGATCGCGCGCACCCTGCCGTCGGCGTAGAGCTTCTCCAGGGCCTTGTAGGCCTGGACGGTCAGCTCGAACTCGCCGGGCAGCGCCTGGTGCAGGATCAGCATGTCCAGCTGCTCGACGCCGAGCTTGCCGGCGGACTTGTCGAAGGCGTGCAGGGTCTCGTCGTAGCCGTAGTCGGTGATCCAGACCTTGGTCTCGAGGAAGACCTCGTCGCGCGCCAGACCGGAGCGGCGCACCGCCTCGCCCACCTCGCGCTCGTTCCCGTAGGCCGCGGCGGTGTCGATGTGCCGGTAGCCCGTGGACAGGGCGGTCTCCACGGCCGTGATCGTCTGCTCCGGCGGGGTCTGGTAGACGCCGAAACCGAGGACCGGCATTTCCACGCCGTTGTTGAGAGTGACGCTCGGAATGCTCATGTACGCCACGCTAGATCAGGGGTGACCTGCGGAGGAGTACCTGGTGATCCGGGTACCCGCAGTGCCCCCCACGCACCGGATCCGGCGGCCGGACCGGCGCGTCCCCGGCCGGGCGGGTCCCCGTCCCGCGGCCGTTCCGGGTAACGGCAGTACCTCCCACGCCGCGGGCGGTGCGCCTACCGTGGGGGCATGGCAACGATGGACCTGCGCAGCGAGATCCGCGAATTCCTGAGTTCGCGGCGGGCGCGCATCACCCCGCGGCAGGCGGGCCTCCCGGCGTACGGGGGCAACCGCCGGGTCAAGGGGCTGCGCCGCGAGGAGGTGGCGATGCTCGCCGGGGTCTCGGTGGACTACTACGTGCGCATGGAGCGCGGCAGCCTGGCCGGCGCCTCCGAGGGCGTGCTCGAGGCCCTGGCCTCGGCGCTGCAGCTGGACGAGGCCGAACGCGAACACCTCTTCTCCCTCGCGCGGGAATCGGGCGCGCGGAGCGGGCGCCGCGGGCGGAGCGCCCCCGCGACCGTCCGACCGGCGCTGCGACAGGTCCTCGACGCGATCACCGACGCCCCGGCCTGGATCCGCAACGGCCGCCACGACGTGCTTGCCATGAACCGGCTCGCCCGGGCCCTCTACGCCCCCGTGCTCGCGGACCCGCGGCGTCCGGCGAACACCGCCCGGTTCGTCTACCTCCAGCCGGAGGCGGCCCGGGAGTTCTTCGTCGACTACGACCAGATCGTCCGCGACGCGGCCGCGATGCTGCGCCTGGAGGCGGGCCGCAACCCGCACGACAAGTCGCTCATCGCCCTGGTCGGCGAACTCTCGACCCGCAGCGAGCTGTTCCGGCAGAGGTGGGCCTCCCAGGACGTGCGCTTCCACCGCTCCGGGCGCAAACGGCTCTTCCACCCGGCCGTCGGCCTGCTCGAACTCGACTTCGAGGCGATGGAACTCCCCGCCGAGCCGGGCCTGCAGCTGAACGTCTACACCGCGCCGGCCGACTCACCGGCGGCCGACGGGCTCAAGCTGCTGGCCTCCTGGGCGGCCGACCAGGAGCGGCTCTCCACCGAGGAGCCCCCGGCCACCCGCTGACCCGGTTCCCGACACCGCCCGGCCCCGTCCCGGGCCCTCTGCGTCCCCTGGCCGTCCGGAGTGCCGGGCAGGCGCGCGGGAGCACCCCCTCAGTGGAACACCCGGTCGGACCCGGCGGGGGCGGCCAGCCGGACGGCGGACTCCAGCATCAGCGCGTGCACGAACGCCTGCGGGAGGTTCCCCCGCATCTGGCGCTGGCCGATGTCGTACTCCTCGGCGAACAGCCCGGGCGGCCCGCAGGCGGCGCGGTTGCGCTCGAACCAGCGCAGCGCCTCGCCGTGCTCGCCCTGCTGGTGCTCGGCCAGGGCCGTCACGAACCCGCACAGGAGGAAGGCCCCCTCGACCTCCTCCAACGGGCGCCCGTCGTGCCGGAAGCGGTACGCGTAGTGGTCGTGGGTGAGTTCGCGGACGAAGGCCCGGAGGGTGTTCACCGTCCGCGGGTCCCCGGCCGGCAGGGCGCCCCGGAGCGGGGGCAGGAGCAGGGAGGCGTCCAGGCCCGGGTCCTCGGGGCTGCGCTGCCACCGGCCGCCGGGGTGCAGGCTGGTGGCGGCCGTCTCGGCGACCATGGAGTCGGCCAGGCGCGTCCACTCGTTCACGCGGCCCGCGGTGGGGGCCGCACCGGCCAGGGCCCGGAGCCCGGCCGCGCAGATGAGCCTGCTGTGGGTCCACGCCCTGTCGCCGATCTCCCAGATGCCGGCGTCCGGCCTCCTCCTGTACCGGGCGACGGCGCCGACCGCCGCGTCCGCGGCGAGCCAGCCCTCCGGTTCCAGCCGACCGTGCCGGTGGGCGGTGGCCAGCAGGATCAGCGCCTCACCGAAGGCGTCGAGCTGGAACTGCCGGTTCACCCAGTTGCCGACGCGGTCGAAACCGCCCGGGTACCCCTCCAGGCCGAGCGTCTCCTGGTCGGGTATCCGTTCCCCGGCGACGGTGTAGGCCGGGGCCAGGTGCGGGCCGTCCTCGAGAAGCCGAGCCGAGACGAAATCCACCGCGCAGTCCAGGAGGGGGAAGCTCCCGGCCGCGGCCGCGGCCAGGCCCGCGTAGCACTGGTCCCGGATCCAGACGTACCGGTAGTCGTAGTTGCGCCCGGTTCTGGCGCGCTCGGGGAGGCTGGTGGTGGCCGCGGCCACCATCCCCCCTGTGCTGCTGGTCAGCCCCCGCAGGACCGCGTAGGCGTGTCGGGAGTCCCGCGGGGCGAGGCCGTGGTCCAGGGCGGGGACCGTCCTGGACCACTCGGCCGTCGTCGCCTCCCAGGCGCGGGAGGCGTCCACCACGGCGCCGAGGGGGCCGTCGGAGATCTCCAGCACCAGGTCGTGGTGTTCGCCGGCCGAGAGGGAGACCTCGGCCGCGAGGCCGGCGGGCTCCCCGCCGCGTGGCACGGGGTGCGCGGAGGGCGCCCCGCTCCACCGCAGGCGCAGGTCGCCGGACCGCGCCGTCCACACGCCCTCCTCCAGGTGGAACGAGGGCGCGCCGCTCCGGCCGAAGTCGGCCGCGGGTTCGAGCCGCAGGTCGAGACGGGCGTCCCCCTGCACGGCTGTGATGCGCCGCAGCAGCACGGCCCGGTGCGGGTCCCCCGGGAACGCCAGCGCCTCACGGCACTCGGTGATGCCCGCCGCGGTGGTCCAGCGGCTGCGCCAGACCAGTGTGCCGGGCTCGTAGTGGCCGCCGCCGACGAAACGCCCCCGCGGGGTGACCGTGTAGTGGCCGGGCCCTCCGACGAGGTCGCCGAAGACGGCGCCGGAGTCCCAGCGCGGGGCGCACATCCAGACGATCTCCCCGTGCAGGCCGATGAGGGCCCCGCGCTCGCCGTCCGCGAGCAGCGCGTAGTCCCGCAGGGTCTGCGGCTCGGGCCTCCCGTGTACGTTCCTCATGGTCTCCTCGTCCCGGGCGCCGCGTCCGGCACGGCGGTCCCCCGCACCCGGCCGGCCCTCCGGCCGTTCAGCCGCGCTTGTGGTGGCGCCCCCGGCCCGGGAGGAAGTCCTGGATCTTGGCCTTGACCCCCTGCCTGACGATGCCGGCGCTCTCGCTGTCTCCCTGGAGGACCGCCGAGGCCGCGGCCTCGATCTGTTCGAGGGTGGCGTGCGGCGGGATCGGGGGGACGTCGGGGTCGGTGCGGAAGTCGATGACGAAGGGCCGGTCCGCGCCCAGCGCCCTGTGCCAGGCGCCCAGGACGTCCTCCGGCCTCTCCACGCGCACCCCGTCGAGGCCGATCAGGCGCGCGAAGTCGGCGTAGGGCACGTCGGGCAGGGACTGCGAGGGCAGGAACTGCGGTGCGCCGGACATGGCGCGCATTTCCCACGTGACCTGGTTGAGGTCGTGGTTGTTGAGGACGGCCACGACCAGCCTGGGGTCCTTCCACTCCTGCCGGTACTTGGCCGCGGTGACGAGCTCGGCCATGCCGTTCATCTGCATGGCCCCGTCGCCCACGAGCGCCACGGCGGGCCGGTCCGGGTGGGCGAACTTGGCGCCGATGGCGTAGGGGACCCCCGGCCCCATGGTCGCGAGCGTGCCCGACAGGGACCCCCGCATGGTTCCGCGGATCCGGAGGTGGCGTGCGTACCAGTTCGCCGCCGAACCCGAGTCGGCCGTCAGGATCACGTCGTCCGGCAGGAGCGCGTCCAGGGCGTGCACGACGTACTCGGGGTTGAGGGGATCGGCCTCCACGGCGGCCCGGCGCTGCATGACCTCCCACCAGCGTGCCGTGTCCTTCTCGACCTTCCTGCGCCAGGCCTTGCGCTTCCTGTCGCGTTTGAGCTGGGGGAGCAGGGCGGCGAGGGTCTCCTTCGCGTCCCCGACGAGGTTGACCTCGAACGGGTAGCGCAGGCCGATCATGTGCGGGTCGATGTCGATCTGCACAGCGCGCGCCTGGTCGAACCCGGGGAGGAACTGCGAGTACGGGAAGCTGGACCCCACCACCAGCAGGGTGTCGCAGTCCCGCATGAGCTCGTAGGAGGCCCGGGTGCCCAGGAGGCCGATCGAGCCCGTCACGTACGGCAGGTCGTCGGGCAGGACGTCCTTGCCCAGCAGGGCCTTGGCCACCCCGGCGTCCAGGCGCTCCGCGAGCGCGACGACCTCGGCGCGTGCGCCCGCGGCCCCCTGGCCGACCAGGACGGCGATCCGTTTCCCCGCGTTGAGCACCTGCGCGGCCCGGGAGAGGTCCGCGGGCCTCGGGACGGGGACGGGGGAGGAGAGGCCGAGGCTGGACGGCACCATCTTGAACTCGTGGGTCGGCGGCGAGTAGTCCATTTCCTGCACGTCGGCGGGGATGATGACGGCGGTCACCGTCCTCCTCGCGTACGCGGTGCGCATCGCCCTGTCGAGGACGTTGGGCAGCTGCTCGGGGACGGTCACCATCGCGCAGTAGTCCGAGGCCACGTCCTTGTAGAGGCTCAGGAGGTCGATCTCCTGCTGGTAGGAGCCGCCCATGGCGCTCCTGTCGGTCTGCCCCACGATCGCCACGACGGGGACGTGGTCGAGCTTGGCGTCGTAGAGGCCGTTGAGCAGGTGGACGGCGCCGGGCCCCGAGGTCGCCGCGCAGACGCCGACCCTGCCGGAGAACTTCGCGTAGCCGACCGCCTCGAAGGCGGCCATCTCCTCGTGCCGGGCCTGAATGAACTTCGGTTCGTCCTCCGCCCGCCCCCAGGCGGCGAGCAGGCCGTTGATGCCGTCGCCGGCGTAGGAGAAGACGTGTTCGACGCCCCATTCGCGCAACCGCTGCAGGACGTGGTCCGAGACCTTGACCGCCATGGGTTCCCTCGTCTTCCTGGTGGTGGGACAGGTGCCGCGACCGTGCGGACCGGTGGCGCGCGGGCGCCGGTCAGGCCCGCCGCCGTGCGCGGTACCGGGCGTCGGCCGCCGTGCCGGACACGGCGGCCGGGAGGGGCTCCTCCAGCTCCCCGGAGGCGGGCCCGACCCGCGCGGCCCCGGCGTCGCGGGGCACCACCACCCCGAGGGGCACCCGGTGGTAGGCGGAGGCGTCCGTGGAGCAGACGGCCGGGCTGCCCGGGCCGAACCGCGCCTCCCCGTCCATGCGGCGGCGCAACTCCTTCCGGAGGGCTGCGACGTCCACGGGGGTACCCTCGTCCGCGGCCGGACCGGTGACTGCGCTTTTCGGCATGGGGGCAGCGTTCCCGCAGGTGGTGTCGGCCACGCCGGGAATGATGGACGGGTGGCAAAAAATGTCCGGGGTGGCGGCAAAGAAGGCAATGGAAGGGCATTCCCCGGGAAACGCGGTGTCCTTGGAAAGGGAAATGCCGTGTGCATTCCCCTTTCCGGGACCGGTCGGGAGGCGGGCGTCAGGCCGCTCCGCCGGGCGCGGCCCCCGCGACGACCTCCTCCACCTCGCGGCGCGCGGTCACCTCGGGGAACTGGTGCAGCCACCACGTCGCCCCGGCCTCCCGGTAGGGTTCCGGGTCCTCACCGGGCGGGCCTCCCGCGGCGACCTCGAAACCCTCCAGGCCGCCCCGGTGCTCCGCGACGACGGCCAGCATCTCGCGGAGCTCCTCCGGCGGGACCTCCGGGCACAGGCCGTCGAACCGGGCCGCGCGGCGCAGCGGGGCCTCCTTCGCGGACCGGGCCGCGACCCACACGCGGATGCCCGTCCGGCGTACCGGCGGCGGGAGGAAGCGCAGCCCGTCCACCCTGTAGTGCGGACCCTCGTGGTGGACCTCCTCGCCGCTCCAGAGCCGCCGCAGCAGGTCCAGGCCCTCGTCGAGCATCTTCGCCCTGTCACGTGCGGCGGTGACCTCCCCCAGGCGTCCCAGCTCACCGCCGTTGTCCCCGCCCAGGCCCACGCCGAGGACGAAGCGCCCACCGCTGAGCTGGTCGAGGGCGACCGACTGCCGTGCCACCACCTGCGGCCGGCGGCGGGAGAGCGGGGTGACCCGGGTGCCCAGGGTGATCCGCCCGGTGCGCGAGGCCATGGCGGCGAGCGCGATCCAGGGGTCGCAGACGGGCAGACCGGGGTTGAGCGGGCGTACCACGTGGTCCCACAGGAAGACGCCGTCGAGACCGGCCTCCTCGGCCAGGACGGCGAGATCGGCGAGCACGCCCGGGTGGGCGAGCTCCCCGAACGGCGGCAGGTAGAGCGCGCGGCGCATCAGAGCAGTCCCTTCAGATAGGCGCCGGTCCGGCTGTCCGGGGCGGCGGCGATCCTCGACGGATCCCCCTGGGCGACGATCCGGCCGCCCTCGGAGCCGCCGCCCGGGCCCAGGTCGATGACGTGGTCGGCGGTGGCCACGACCCGCATGTCGTGCTCGGCCGCCACGACGGTGGCACCGGCCCCGACCAGGTCGTGCAGGCGGCCCATCAGCACGTCGGTGTCGTACGGGTGGAGCCCGGTGGTGGGCTCGTCGAGCAGGTAGACGGAGTCGGCGACCCGGCGGCGCTGGAGCTCGGTGGCCAGTTTGATCCGCTGGGCCTCGCCGCCGGAGAGCTCGGTGGCCGGCTGGCCCAGGCGCAGGTAGCCCAGCCCGACCCCGGCCAGGGTCTGCAGCGACCGCCGCACCGACGGCTCCCCGGTGAAGAAGCCCTCCGCCTCCTCGACCGACATGGCCAGCACGTCCGCGACGGTGCGCCCCCGGTACCGCACCCGGAGGGTGTCCTCGTTGTAGCGGGACCCGCCGCAGGCCGGGCACGGGGCGTAGGCGGTGGGCAGGAACAGCAGCTCCACCGACACGAACCCCTCCCCCTCACAGGTCGGGCAGCGCCCGCCCACGACGTTGAAGGAGAACCGGCCCGGCCCGTAGCCCAGGGCCCGCGCCTCCTCGGTGGCGGCGAAGAGCTTGCGCACCGTGTCGAAGAGCCCGGTGTAGGTGGCCAGGTTGGAGCGCGGGGTCCGCCCGATCGGCTGCTGGCTGACCCACACCACCCGCCCGTGCCCGGCGGCGCGGTCCGCGACCGCCGCCAGCAGGGTGGACTTGCCCGAACCGGAGACCCCGGTGACGGCGGTGAACACCCCCAGGGGGACGTCGGCGTCCAGCTCCCTGAGGTTGTTGCGGGTGACCCCGCGCAGTTCCAGGTGTCCGCGGGGCGTGTGGGGGCGCCTCTCCGGCAGGGCGTCGTGGAACAGGTAGCGGCGGGTCACCGACTCGGGGACGTCGCGCAGCCCCGCCACCGGACCGCTGTAGAGGACCCTCCCGCCGCGCTCGCCCGCCTCCGGGCCCACGTCCACGATCCAGTCGGTCCCGTGCACGATGTCCAGGTCGTGCTCGACGAAGCACACGGTGTTGCCCCCGTCCCGCAGGCGCCGCAGGATCCCCGACAGCGCCTCGCAGTCGGCCGGGTGCAGGCCCGCCGAGGGCTCGTCCAGGACGTAGACCACGCCGAACAGGCCCGTGCCCAGCTGGGTGGCCAGCCGGATCCGCTGGAACTCGCCGGTGGACAGGGTCGGGGCCGGGCGGTCCACGCTCAGGTAGCCCAGGCCCAGCTCCTCCAGCACCTCGACCCGGCCGGTGATCTCCCCGGCCAGCGCCCCGGCGGCGCCGGCGTCCTCCCGCCAGGGGCGCAGCAGGGCGGCCAGCTCGGTCAGGGGCAGCCCCGCCACCTCGGTGATGGTGCGGCCCGCGAAGGTGACCCGCAGTGCCTCCCGGCGCAGCCGCCTCCCGCCGCACTCGGGACAGGTCCGGTCGACCATGAACCCCGCCGCCCGGCGGCGCCGCGCCTCGCTGGCCGAGGAGGCGTACGCCTTGAGCACCAGCCGCCGGGCGCTGCTGTACTCGCCCTGGTAGCTGCGGTGCACGCGGCCCGCCTCCCGGACCGGGTGGACGGTCACCACCGGCTGCTCCTCGGTGAACAGGATCCACTCGCGCTCCTCCCGGGGCAGCTCCCGCCAGGGTCGGTGGATGTCGTACCCGAGGGTGTCGAGGATGTCGCGCAGGTTCTTGCCCTGCCAGGCCCCCGGCCAGGAGGCGACGGCGCCGTCGGCGATGCTCAGCGAGGGGTCGGGCACCAGCGACTCCTCGGTGACCTCGTGCTCGACCCCCTCCCCGTGACAGACGGGGCAGGCCCCGGCCACGGTGTTGGGGGAGAAGGAGTCGGAGTCCAGGCGGTCCGCGCCGGGCGGGTAGGTCCCGGCGCGGGAGAACAACATGCGCAGCGTGTTGGAGACCGTGGTGAGGGTGCCCACGGTGGACCGGACCGACGGCGCGGTGCGCGGCTGGGCCAGGGCCACGGCCGGGGGCATGCCGGTGATGTCGTCCACCTCCGGGGCCGGGAGCTGCTGGAGCAGGCGCCGCGCGTACGGCGCCACGGACTCCAGGTACCGGTGCTGGGACTCGGCGTACAGCGTCCCGAAGGCCAGCGAGGACTTGCCCGACCCCGAGACGCCGGTGAAGGCCACCAGCGCGTCGCGGGGCAGCTCCGCGTCCACGTTCTTCAGGTTGTGGATGCGGGCTCCGCGCACCCGGATGCGGTCGTCGTGGTTTTCCATGGGACCAGGCTTACCCGGTCGCGGTCCCCGCCGGTTCCATGGACCGTCCGGGTACGGCAAACACCCCGGGTCCCGCACGCCCCGGGCCGGACGGGGCCGGCCAGGCGGGGGCGACCGTGACTCCCCGGGCCCGGGTTCCGGGAGACCCGGCCACGTTCTGCCCAACTCCGGTCGCCCCGGCCGCCGTCGGCGGGCGCGGTCCCGGCCGCCCCGCCCCCAGCCCCCGCACCGAGGCGGTTCCGGGGCCCGGCCGCCTCACCGCCGTACGGGCGCCCGACGCGGCTCTGTGCGCCCCCGGTCGGCCCCGTGTCAGCGGTCGGCCGGCCCGCTGTGCGCGCTGCGCGTGCGCCCGGCGGGACCGGTGCCGGCCCCGCGTGGGCGGCCCCTCCTTTCGTGGCCTGGTCCCGACCGCCCACCGAGGGAGACACACCATGTGGACCGGACCGCTGCACACCGCCGAACGCGAGTTCCTGCGTTCGGACCTGGACCCGCGAGAACTCGCCGCCCTGCTCGAACCGTTCACCGATCCGCGCCCCGCGACGCTGCTGGAGGTGCGCGAGGCCCTGCTCTCGGGCGCGGTCGCGCGCCAGGTGCGCGACGCCGTCTGGCGGCGGGTGATCACCGACGCCCGCCTGTCGGAGGAGTGGATGGTCGCCGCCATCGGCCTGGCCGTGCCCGGGTTGAAGGCGTGCGCGCGGCGGCTGTGCGAGGGCCTGGACGGCCGCGCGGCCGAGGACGTCCAGGGGGAGGTCCTGGCGGGTTTCATCGCCGCCGTCCACGAGATCGACACCGGCTGGTACCGGCTGCCGTGGATGCTGCGCTGCCGCGCCCAGCGGGCCGGCCTGCGGGCGCGCCGTGACGCCCTCGCCCACCCGGTGGCGGGGGCGGGGCCCGAGCGGGGCGCCCTCGCGCCCCGACCGCCGGGGAGCCCCGACCTGGTGCTCCGGGACGCCGTCCGCCAGGGCGTGCTCAGCGAGTCGGAGGTGTACGTCATCGGCCTCACCCGGCTGGAGGGCGTCCCGCTGGCCCGGTTGGCGAGAGAGCGGGGGACCGCGTACTGGAAGCTCGCCAAGCGGCGCTCCCGCGCCGAGAAGCGCCTGGCGGACGCGGTCCGCTCCGGCCGGGTCGCCGCCCGCTCGCCGGTCCCGGCGCCGGCCTGAGGGTCCGGACCGGGTAAAGGAACGCCTTTACCCGGTCCAATCCCGCCCCTCCACCGGCTTCTTTCCCAGTAGGCGAGCGGAAGGGGGCGGGATGGGGGATCCGCGCGGTACGAAACGGACGCGGCACCTGTCGGCGGCACGGACCTGCGTCCTCGCGGCGGGAGCGGCCCTGGCGCTCGTCGCCCTCGGCGGCGACCCGGCCGCGGCCGAGGTGGAGGCCTACACCGTCCACATCAACGAGGTCGTCCGGCGCCTGACCCGGGTGGGGCAGAGCATCGCCGTCTCCTTCGCCGTCCTGTTCACCGTGGTCGCCGGTCTGCGCTGGATCCTGGCGGGCGGCGAGCCGGGGGAGATCGACAAGTCCAAGCGCGCCTTCGCCGGCGCGGGCATGGGCTACCTCGTCGCCTTCTCCGGCGAGGTGATCCTCCTGGCCCTGGACTACGTCAACGGCTACGACTCGTGACGGGGGCGCCGGTGAGGCCGGGGGAGCCGGAGGAGCACGGGGACGCCGCCACGGAGGAGACCTACGCGGAGGTCTTCGACTGCGGCGCCCTCGAGGTCTCCTGCCACATCACCCAGTGGTTCCACGGGCTGGCCGTCGGTGTCCTGGACCCCCTGCTGGGCTGGGTCGCCGGAAAGCTGTTCGCGACTCCCGGGCCGACCGCGGGGGTGACCGCCGTGTGGGAGGGCGTGTCCGCCACGGCCAACGCCCTCTACCTGCTCCTCGTCCTCGCGGCCGGGTTCGTCCTCATGGCGCACCACAGCGTCCAGGCCCAGTACGGGGCCAGGGAGGTCCTGCCGCGCCTGGTGGTGGGGTTCGTCGCCTCCAACGCGTCGCTGAACGTGGTGGGCCTGGCGGCGGAGGCCTCCACCGCCGTCGCCCGGGCCGTCGGCGACGACGGCATCGACGCCGGCGCCGCCGCCCGCCACCTGAGCAGCAGGTCCACCCCCTTCCTCGCCGACGAGACCTCGGCGGTGGTGCTGTTCCTGCTGGTCCTCGTGGTCCTGCTCGTGCTGTGGGTGATCGTGGAGATCGTCCGCGTGGTCATCGTGATCCTGCTGATGGTCGGCGGCCCGCTCATGCTGATGTTCCACGGGCTGCCGCAGACCAACCGGGTCGCGCAGATGTGGTGGCGGACCCTGGCGGCGGTGTGCCTCGTCCCGGTCGCCCAGGCGATCGCGTTCGTGGCGCTGACCCGCGTCTTCTTCGAGGGCGACACCCGTGCGCTGTTCGGGGTCGTGCACATCGTGCGCGGCGAGGCCGACCTCTTCGACCTCTTCCTGCTCCTGGTGCTCGTCTACGTCCAGATCCGCATCCCCGTGTGGGCCTACAGGGCCGTGTGGTCCCCGCCGGCCGGAAGGTCTCCGGCGGCGGACGCCGCCAGGTCCCTGGCCTCGACCGCGGTCCTGGTCGGGGTCACGGCCGCCACCGGAGGGGGAGGGGTGCTCGCCGCCGCGGCCCGGAGCACGGGCGGCCGGACCGGCGCGCTCCTGCGGGCGGTCGAGCGCCGCCCGCGCGCCGAGGCGAGCGTCCCCGCCCTCCCCAGGCGCGTGCGCACCTGGCGCTTCGGCACCCCGGACTCCGGATCCTCCCCCGGCTCCGCGTCCTCCGCGCCGCACCGGCCGGCCGCCGCCCCCACCTCCCGGAGCGCACCGGGTCCCGCGCACGCCCCGCCACGGGGACGGGGAGGGCCTGCGGACGCGGCCGCGCACCGGAGGCACCGCAACGCCCCGGCCCCGCCGCCCGCAGGACCGCCGGACAGACGGGGAGGGACGCCCCGGGCCGTCCCGCGCCGCCCGGGCACACCGCCCGCGACCGGGGCCGACGCCTCCGCCATCCGGCCGGAGCCGCCACGGGACCGCGGCGCCGAGCCGCGGCGCGGGCGGACCCCTCCGGACCCCGGCGCCCGGCCGGCACGGCCCCGGGCCGAGCCCGGGCACCGCCGACCCGTTCCGCCCCGGCACCGGCCGCGGCGCAAAACCTGAACCGACACCGAAGGACGGCCCCATGGAGCAGGACGCCTCCACCTGGCGGGCACGCGTGCCCGCCGACATCGACCGCCCCGAACCCGTGCTGTGGAACCTCACCGCGCGCCAACTGCTGCTCATGGCCCCCGCGGCACTGGCCTCCTGGGCCGTGTTCTCCGCCGGATCCGGACACCTGCCGGCGTGGCTGCTGGGGACCGCGGCGGCCGTACTGCTCGGCCCCGCCTGGGCCCTGGCGTGCGGCCGCAGGGACGGCGTCGGCCTCGACCGCCTCGCCTGGTCGGCCCTGCGTTGGAGGACCGCCCCCCGCACGCGGCGGGCGGACGAGGCATTGCCCGCGGTCGGCGCCGACGGGGTGGTGGACCTGGGCGGCAGGTCCGCCGTCGTCCTCGCCTGCACCAGCGTCCCGCTCCACCTCCTCTCCGGGGAGGAGCAGGGCCGGGCCCTGGCCACGTTCGCCGCCCTGCTCGACTCCCTGGCCGAACCCGTCCAGATCCTCGTCCGGCGGCGCCCCACGGACCTGGCCCCGCACGCCCGGCGGCTGCGCCGCGACGTCCCGCGACTCCCTGCGGGGCTGCGCCGCGCGGCCCTGGCCCACGCCGCGTTCCTCGACGACCTGCAGGCCCGCCACGAACCCACCCGCCACAGCGTCCTGCTCGTCCTCACCTCCGACGGCGCCCCGGAGACGGCCGGGGAGGCGCTCCTGCGCCGAGCAGAGGACACCGCCTCCCACCTGGCGGCGCTCGACGTCCGGGCCCTGACCTGCGACGGACCCACCGCCGAACGGCTCATCCGGGAGTCCCTCCCCACCGCCGACACCGAGGGGGCCCACCGGTGACCGCACCCGAGATCCGCCTGCGCCCGCGCCGCCTGGACGCGGACGGCTGGTTCGCCCGGACGATGGTCGTCACCGGCTACCCGCACCAGGTGCGCGCCGGATGGGCCGACCCGCTCCTGTCCTTCCCCGGCAGGGTGGACGTGGCCTGCCACCTCACCCCGGTGCCCGGACCGCTCGCCGCCCGACGCCTGCGCCGGCGCCGCGCACGCCTGGAATCGGCGTGGCGCACCGACACCGCCCACGGGCGCCTGGAGGACCCCCAGCGCACCGCCGCGGCCGAGGACGCCGCGGACCTGGCCGAACGCGTGGCGCTGGGGGAGACGCGCCTGTTCCGGCTCGCCGTCTACGCCACCGTGCACGCGCCCACACCGGAAGAGCTGGACGCCGACGTGCGCCGCCTGGCGGCGCTGGCCGGATCGATCCTGGTCGACCTGTCGCCCGCCACCTACCGCGCCTGGGAGGGATGGCGCTCCACCCTGCCCCTGGGAACCGACACCCTGCGCACCGGGCGGACCGTGGACACCGAGGCCGTCGCGGCGCTGATGCCCTTCGCCGGGGCCGAACTCCCCACCGGCGCCGGGCGCACCGCCGTCGTCCACGGGGAGAACGCCCACTCCGGCGGGCTGGTGGTCTGGGACCGCTTCCACGGCGGCCTGGACAACGGCAACGCCGTCATCCTCGCCCGCAGCGGCGCCGGAAAGTCCTACCTCGCCAAACTCGAACTCCTGCGCTCCCTCTACACCGGTGTGCAGGCGAGCGTGATCGACCCCGCCGACGAGTACGGGCGCCTGGCCGAGGCCGTCGGCGGCGACCGCGTCCGGCTCGGGCTGCCCGGGGGCCGCCTCAACCCCTTCGACCTGCCCGCCGCCGAGGACCGGGCCCTCACCACCCGGGCCCTGTTCCTGCACACCCTGGTGACCGCCATGGTCGGCGCCCTGACCGCGGACGAGGGCGCCGTCCTCGACCGTGCCGTCCTGGACGCCTACGCCGGACGCGGCATCACCCCCGACCCCGCCACCTGGCACCGCACACCACCGGTCATGGCGGACCTGGGCGCGGCCCTGCGCGACCGGACCGGCCCGGCCGAGCAGGCCGGCGCCGCACGCACCCTGGCCTCCAGGCTCGGCCCCTTCACCCACGGCTCCCGCCGGGGCCTGTTCGACGGACCCACCACCGCCCGCCTCACGGGCCACCTCACCGTCGTCTCGCTGCGCCACCTGCCCGAGGAGCTCAAGACCGTCGGACTGCTCCTGATCCTGGACGCCCTGTGGCGCCGGGCCCGCGACCCCGCCGACCGCAGGCCCCGGCTCATCACCATCGACGAGGGCTGGACCCTGCTCCGCGACCCGGTCGGGGCCCGCTACCTGTTCGACCTCGCCAAGAACGCCCGCCGCCACTGGACCGGGCTCACGCTCGTCACCCAGGACGTCGCCGACCTGCTGGCCACCGACCTCGGCCGCGCCGTCGCCGCCAACGCCGCCACCCAGATCCTGCTCCGCCAGGCCCCGCAGAACCTCGACGCCGTGTGCGAGTCCTTCCACCTCTCCCGGGGAGAGCGCCGGATCGTCGCCACCGCCGAACGCGGCAGCGCCCTCCTGGCCGCCGGCCGCCACCGCGCCGTGTTCCGCGCCCTCGCCTCACCCGTCGAACACCGGCTGATCACCACCGACCCCGCCGAACTCGCGCACCTGGAAGGCGAAGACCGATGAGCGCACTGTTCCCGGCCACCGCTGCCGCCACCGCCGGAGCCGCCCTGCTGCTGTGGGCCGCCTCCGTCATCGCCCTGCGCCTCGCGCGCACCGCCTACCTCTCCCGAGGGGCCCACACCCTGGAGATCCACGCGCCGCCCCGGACCACCGTCGACCACGCCCTCGCCTTCTGGACCCACACCCTCGGACTCCTGCGCCCGCGCTGGACCCACCGACTCGTCCCACCCCACCTGGCCTGGGAGTACGTCGCCTCCGCCGACGGGGTGCGCATCCAGATCTGGGTCCCGGGCACCGTCGACGCCCACGCCCTCGCCCGCGCCGTGGCCGCCGACTGGCCCGGCGCCACCACCCGCCTGCGCCGCGCCACCGCCGCCGTCCCGCGGGGCGAGCACGTCACCGGGAGCTGGCAGCGGTTGGCCCGCGGCGATCAGTACCCGCTCCGCACCGGTTTCACCGACGACCCCCTGCGCAACCTGTTCGGCGAACTCTCCGACCTCACCCCGGGCCAGCACGCCGTGGTCCGCGTCTGCGCCCGCCCCGCCGGACCGCGCCGGGCGGCCGGCGCCCGCACCGCAGCCGCACGCCTGCGCGGCCTCGGCGCCCCGCTCCTGGCGACCGGCACGCCGTTCCGCGGCGGCGGCCGTACCACCCTGTACCCCGGGACCGCCGACGACGTGCGCGCCATCCTCACCAAGGCCGCCTCACCCCGACTGGCCTGCCAGGTCATTGTCCTGACCAGCACCGAGCACCCCGGCCGCCCGGCGGCCGGACGCCTGCGCGCCCGGGCCAAGGGCATCACCGCCTTCCTGTCCGCCTACACCTCCGGCCTCAACGGGTTCCGCCGCCAGTGGACCCCCTTCCCCGGCCTGTGGACGGGCCGCCGCCACCTGGCCCGCGGCTCCCTGCTCAGCACAGCCGAACTCGCCGCCATCGCCCACCTGCCCACCGACGCAGCCGTCCCCGGACTCACCCGTGCGGGCGCCCGCCGCGTCGCCCCCGACCCGCGGGTGCCCCGCGCCGGCCGCGTCCTGGGCGAGGCCGACGCCGGTCCCCGCCGCCCCGTCGCCACGGGGATCGCGGAGGCCCGCCAGCACACCCACGTCATCGGCAAGACCGGCTCCGGCAAGTCCACGCTCCTGGCGCGCATGGTCCTCCAGGACGCCGAGGCCGGACGCAGCGCCCTGCTCCTCGACCCGCGCGGCGACCTCGTCCTGGACGTCCTCGACCGCCTGCCCAGACGCTCCGTCGACGCCACCGTGCTGTTCGACCCGGCCGACCCGACGCCGCCGCCCCGGCTCAACGTCCTGCGCCTCGGCACCCCCGAGCACGCCGCCGACACCCTCACCGGCATCTTCCGCAGGATCCACGCCTCCTCCTGGGGGCCGCGCACCGAGGACATCCTCAGGGCCACCTCCCTGACCCTCGCCCGGGCCCAGGACCCCGGCCTGACCATCGGGCACATCCCGCGCCTCCTGGCCGACGACGCCTTCCGGGCGGGAGTCCTCACCGGACAGCGCCCCGATACCGCGCTCGACGACTTCTGGCACTGGTACGCGCTCCAGTCGCCGCAGATGCGCGCCGCCGCCACCGACCCGCTCCTGAACAAGCTCCGCGCGATCCTGCTCCGACCCTGGGCCGCGTCCGTCCTGGCCTCCGGGGCCTCCACGGTCGACCTGCCCCACCTGCTCGACCACGGCGGCCTGATCCTCATGCGCCTGCCCAAGGGCCGCCTGGGCGAGGACACCGCGTCGCTCGTCGGCACCCTGGTCCTGGCCGCCGCCTGGAACGCCGTCACCGCCCGCGCCACCACGCCCGAGCACCGGCGCCCGGACACCTGCCTCTACCTGGACGAGGCCGCGAACTTCCTGCGCCTGCCCGGCTCGGTCGCCGACATGCTCGCCGAGGCCCGCGGCTACCGCACCGCCATGGTCATCGCCCACCAGGAACTCGGCCAGCTCCCGCCCGCCACCCGCGCCGCCGTGGCCGCGAACTGCCGCACCAAGGTCTTCTTCACCACCTCACCGGACGACGCCGCCACGCTCGCCCAGCACACGCTCCCGCACCTGAACGCCCACGACCTCTCCCACCTGGGGCCCCACCAGGCCGCCGTGCGCACCCTGCACGGCGCCGCCGAACTGCCCGCGTCCACCATGCGCACCGAGCCCCTGCCCGAACCCGTCAACGGCCGCGCACGCCAGGTCCGCAAGGCCGCCCGCCGCTTCGCCCCGCAGCCCGAACGCACCCGACGTACCGACCCGCGCCGACAGGAGCACCACCGCTGATGGCCACCATCCGACTCACCGAGCGCGACCTGCGCATCCTGGACACCCTGCACCTCCACCGCGTCCTGACCACCCCGCAGATCGGCGAACTGTTCTTCTCCGGCACTGCCTCGCGCGCGGCACAGCGCCGCCTGCTCGGATTCGCCGAGAACGACCTCGCCGACCGCTTCACACCCCGCCACCACGGCTGGAACGCGCCCCACCACTGGACACTCGGACCCGAGGGTGCCCGGATCGTCGCCACCCGGCTCGGCCTCACCCCGAAGCAGATCGGCTACCGGCCCGACACCCACCTGCGCCTGCGCGCCTCCACCCGGCTCGGCCACGCCACCGGCCTGGCCCAGACCTACGTGCGCTTCGCCACCACCGCCCGCGCCACACCCGGCGCCACGCTCCAGCGCTGGTGGTCCGAGGCCCGCTGCCGCACCGCCTGGGGGCACCGCGTCTGCCCCGACGGCTACCTGCGCTGGCGCCAGGACGGAACCACCCTGGACGCCTTCGTCGAGTACGACACCGGCACCGAGCCGCTGGTCCGCCTCACCGAGAAGATCAGCCGCTACCGCGACCTCGCCGTGGAGACACGGCTGGCCACCCCGGTCCTGTTCGTCGTCCCCGGCCCCAGGCGCCTGACCAGCCTGTGCCGCGTCCTGGACGGCGGCCCCCAGGTACCGGTCCACGTGACCACGCACGCCCGGCTCGCCTACCCCGGCCCCACCCGCCCCGTCTGGCGCAGGGCGGGCGACCCCGACTGCGGTGTCCGCCCGCTCGTCGACCTCGCCTGACCGGTGCTCAAACCGGTCGTCGGGGCCGCCGCCCTCGTCATGGTGCTGGTCGCGGTGCTCGGCGCGGTCGGTACGGGGAGCGGCGAGCGCGAACGCGTCGAGGACGCGCGGGCGCGGGCGGGGGAGGCGCCGGGGATACCCGCGGTCCTCCTCGACGCCTACCGGCGCGCAGCCCGCGGCCTGGAGCAACGTCACCCGGGCTGCACGGGGATGAGCTGGACGGTCCTGGCGGGCATCGGCCGGGAGGAGTCCGACCACGCCGCCGGCCACACCATCGCGCCCGACGGGGACACCGACCCGCCCGTCGTCGGACCGAGGCTTGACGGCACCGGAGCGGGTGGCAACCGGACCGCCCACACGGACAGTGACAAGGGACGTTGGGACGGTGACACGGAGTACGACGCCGCGGTGGGGGTAACCCAGTTACTGCCGGCGTGGTGGGCCGAGCACGGAGTGGACGGCGACGGGGACGGCGAGGCCGACCCGCACAACGTCTACGACGCCACCGCCTCCACCGCCGCGGAACTGTGCACCGGCCACCCCCTGGCGACGGTGGACTTCACCCACGAGGAACAGCTCACCGACGCGCTCTCGCGCTACAACCCCTGGGACACCTACGTTGAGAACGTCCTGGCCAACATCGCCGAGTACGAGGAGTTCGACACCGCCGCGAACGGAGGGCACGCCGTGAGCGGATCCGGCGGCGAGAAGGGCCGGACCGCCGCCGCATGGGCCCTGGAACAGGTCGGCAAGCCCTACGTGTGGGGTGGGACGGGCCCCGACGGGTTCGACTGCTCGGGCCTGGTCATGAAGGCCTGGCAGGCCGCCGGGGTGCGGATCCCGCGCGTGACCACCGACCAGGCCGACGCCGGGAAGGCGGTCGCCCTCGACTCCCTCGCCCCCGGCGACCTGCTCTTCTACGACACCGGCAGCGGCCCCGCCCCCTCCCACGTGACCATCTACGCCGGCGACGGCACGATGGTCAACGCCGCCCGCTCGGGGACGAACATCCGCGTCGAGCCCGTCGAGGGGCCGTACTACTCCGCCCGCTTCATGTCCGCGACCCGCCCCGGGTAGGGGAGGGGGAGGGAGGCGGGGAACCCGGGAGCCGGTGACCTCTGCCGTGTCGAGGTGGCTTCCGTGTCGCGACGTTGCCTCGGTCAGCGGGCAGGGTGATCGGGATGGAGCCCTTCTGCCGATCATTCCGGTCGCAAAGAGCGACAGGGTTGACTTTTGGAGAAACGAGGTTCCTCCCCATATCGGCACCCGTCCCGAGAGTAGGACCTAAGCTTGAACAGTTGTCCGCGTCGAAGCCGTCTCGTAAAAAACTACCCCAATGGTTCTTTGTGACGAGCTTTTGGGGCAGGAAAAGAAGTGCGGGATACTCCCTCGGTGGTGACTTCGGTGAGTCCGAGTAAAACGCTCATCGCTTGCGGGGCCTGCGGGTCGCATATGGTCGGCCCTGAACAAGCGTCAGAGGAAACGGTTTCGAAAATTGCCGACCCAGGCGTACCACTGGCTCGATAAGGAGGTGGAGTTCGCCGTTTTCAAGGAGTCTTGCCTGTGGGGCACGCTGCCTCTTGGCCGTGATCTGGCTTCCCCCCTCCGGAGGAACGCTCGTGCGAGCTGAGGTGCTCTGAGAGCCAGGCGACGTGCTCGGGTGCGGTCACCGACTGCGAAGCGGAAAAATGGTCGTCGAAGAAACCGTCAGTCAGTGCCCGCAGTGGAAGCACCAGCCCGCCCTTCCGGACACAGGCTGCTTGCTGGACGGTGGGGTGCAGCAGCGTGGTGTCGGGCACGATCCAGACGGCCTGCCCCTTGATCCCGTCGGTGAGCCGGTACAGCAGTCCCGCACTCGCATAGGAGCGCCTGCTGTCGAGCCACTCCTGGGCTACAGTGGTGCCGTCTTCCTTGACCAGGACTCCCTTGCCCCGCTGATCCAGCCCGAGGGTCCCGGAACCACATCCCTTGGAGTCCACGATCAGCCAAGCGTTCCCGCTGAGCACGACGTGGTCAATGTTGGTGCTGCCCAGATCTAGGGGATCCGGTCCTACCCCGGTCTCCTTGTCGAACCCGGTTAGGTCGTGGAACAGGTGAAAGTGGCCGGGGCGTTCGCTCAGCCATAGCTCCAGAGCCTGGGCCACCCGCTTTTCGTGGAAGGCGCCCCTGCGCGCGCTGGATCCGTAACGTTCGCTCCCTGACCTGGTCAGACTCCAACCAGGGGTACCGTACACGGTCACGCTCATCGGTCATCGCCTCGCTTCTCACCCTGGGTGTGTATTCGACGCTACTGGGGGACAGGGCCAACGTGGGTGGAATCGGGTGACGCAGCGACTTCCCAGAGTGGGAAGGCCAGCAGGACGCAGATGAGAATATATCCCCCATGTCCCCTCTTCCTCATGACCCGATCCTGGTACCGAACGACTCCCTGTACATCCCCGTGATCGTGCGTGATGCCCCTGACAGAAGGCGATACGCGCAGTGGAGCACGGCGACAGCGCCCTGGCCCGCTTCGGGCACGATCCCGAGAACCGGGGAATACCTGGTGGAGACGACATGGCGGGACATCCTTCACGCGGCCATGGCAGTCGGACGTGATCTGACCCCGTGGTTGGTCAATCGGCCGCATCGGGCCGTTCACGAACTACTGGCCAGGACCACACCACTCACCGCCTACCTGAGGAGGGAACACGACCCGAACCTTCCCAAGGCACGCCCGCGATTGGTGCCCAGCATCGCCTACAGCCAGGGTGCTGAGCGCAGTGCTCAGGGTGCTTTCGCCTATCGGTTAGGGATGACCATGACCGAGTGGGCCTGCCGCGGCCTCATGGGACTCGGACCGACCAGGCACGCAGAGTCCGCTAAACCGCCCGGGGCGACGAATGCCTGGTTCGCTGTGGGCAGCCTCCCGGACCTCTTCGGCATCCACCCGGTGGATCAGCGCCTGTGGCTCGTGGAAGCCAAAGCCGCCCGACGGATCGGCTTGCCGCAGTTGCGGAAGGGGCGAGACCAACTCCTGGCCGGAAGCACACTGGTCAAGGACGTACCCCACCGGCTTGTTCTGTGCGGGGCCAGCGTCGAGGAAGAGGTGTTCATGACCGTGGACGACATCGCCACCGGTGGCCCTGGTAGTTGGCCTGCCCCTGACCCCGGCCCCTCAGGTCCGAGTTCGGGGCCGAGGTCGGGGCCAGGTCCGAGTTCGGGGGCGAGGTCGGGGCCAGGTCCGAGTTCGGGGGCGAGGTCGGGGTCAGGTCCGAGTTCGGGGGCGAGGTCAGGACTGACCGATCCCGCAGCGCTGGTCGAGCTTGCCCGTTCCCAGATGCTGATCTACCTGTACCTCAGCAGTTTGGAGCGAGACCGACTCACGGTGGTCCCTGTGGCGGAGAGTCGATCCGACTCCCCCGGTCGATCACGCAGCAGCCTCACACTGGTGGAACGGGATTCCATGACCGAGCAGATGCGTGCGCGACTGCGCGACCGGCCTCCGGTCAACTCGCGGGACCTCATGGGGCGGGAGAACGTGGATGACTTCATCACCGCTCCTTTGTACGACACCGGTATCAAGGTGGGTCTCTCCCGAGGACTGTTCACCGCCTGCGAGCAGCTGCGAAGGGAAATCGCCATCCTCGTGAAGGAAACGCAGGACTTCGCAACCTCTTCGCAGAGCCAGGAATTCGGACTTGCGGACCGTCTGCCCGAAGAACACGACTCCGAGGAAGGCCGAGAGCAACTCACGGCCCGGGCTCGACGGATTCACGCCTTGGAACGGGAACGCGGTGTCCGGCTTCGTGGAAAAGTCCGAGAGGCGTATGATGTCGGTCGTGAACTCCCTTGGAGTGAATTGTTGAAAAACGAACCTCCGGTCGACATAACTGGAGGAGGGATGCTCGAGGCAGTCGGAAAGGGCACTTATCTCGCGGTCACCCCGCGAACGCCGGTACTCGATCCGCGCCAAGGGTGAACCCGGAGCCCACCGGGGCTGCCTGGTCCCACCGGCGGAGTTCGAGGATCACTTCTACTATCGGGACTTGGTGTCATCGGACACCGAAGCGTTGGCTCTGGGCCTCTAACGAGTTGGTGTGTGATAGGGGGTGAGGCTTCGCTGGAGGGCCGTGGCATGCCCTGGCCCTGGCGATCAAGCTCAACCGCGCGGTCCTGGCCCACCCCTGGTTCACCGGCGCCTCCCGACACCACCTGGCCGCACTCGTCGAAAAACTGGCCCCCTGGGAGACGGCCGTTGAAGCCCACCGGGACCAGGTCCGCAGCGAGCCGAGGAAACGGGGCGCCAGGGTTGGCGCTCGACACCGCCTGGTCTTCACCGACCGCCGGCGGCTACTTCGATCCACCTGCGCCACGACCCGCCGCACACGGTCCTGGACCTGCTATTCGGTGTGGACCGCTCCACTCTTCCCCCGCGCCGCCGGCCGGATCCGCCCCCTGTCGGCCCAGCGCGGATACGCGGCCCCGAACCGTACGGGGGTGCGCCTGCGCACCGTGCAGGACGTCTTCGCCCATCCCCGGGCCCAAGGCGTGGAACCGCGGCTGGACACCACCCAGGTACAGGGCCGGCCGCCCCGAGCGGGGCGGCCGGCGGGCGTTTGTCCCGGGCAAGAAGACGCACAAGCACGATGAAGACCACCGTCGTGGCTCACCACCTCGGGTGCACGCTGTGGACCGACGCCATGCGGACCGGGCGGACGCACGAGGCCACCGCGGTGTGCACCGAGGGCATCGACCCCTGCTCCAGGCATCTCCCCGAGGTGGAAGTACTGCTCGGCGACGGCTGCCTCGGACCGTGACGCGACCACCCGGGGAAGGCCACCACTCCGCCGCGCAAACCGAACAAGAGTGCTCTGCCCGAGTTCCACGAGCAGTGGAAGCACCACCGCCACGCGCATGCGGCAGATCGAATCACCGCCGAGCACGCCCCGGCCGACCACAAGCGCTGGAAGCAGTTGACGCACCAGACGCACCGGCGCGAGAACCTTCCCGGTACCCATCGGGCCATCGCCGGGCCGGTCTCCGACCGCACCGCGAACACCTGACCAGCACCACGAGCGGGTTCACCGTGCCTCACCCGCTAACACGCACCACCTCGTAAGAGCTCATCTCATTTGGATTCTCGCCGCCCGCGGAGAGCGCGAGGGCCGTCGTGCGTCTGGCGAGTCTCGACGCGCACGGCCCGACCGGGACCTTCCAGGACGAATTCGGGGAGTTGCCCTGGTGAGCACGTGCGGACCCCGGAGGAGCAGCAGAAGCGACCGCCGTCACGGCCGGTCCGCGGAGGGCGTCGCGAGTCGTCAGGATTCCGGTGCGGCTCCCGACCGGGCCCGGAGAGGAAGAGATCATGGCCGACTTTGACATCCACGAGTTCTACCGTCGTTATGTCGGGGAGCTCAACGCCCACAAGTTCGACGGCATGGACGAGTTCATCCACGACGAAGTCGTGCTGAACGGTGTTCCGGGCACCCGGGACGCCGTCATCGCGCTCCAGAAGGCGGACATCGAAGCAGTGCCGGACCTCCACCGGGAGGTCCGGGAGTTCCTCGTCGACGGCGACCGCGCGGCGGTCCGTGCGATCAACACGGGGACCCCCGTGAGGGAATGGCTCGGAGCGGCTCCCACCGGAGCCTCGTTCGAGATCGTCGAATACGCCGTCTACGAGATCCGGGACGGACGCTTCGCGCAGATGACAGCCCTGCACGACGCCTCGGACCTGGAGCGACAACTGGCAGGTTGACCTCCGGGGCCGCCGCCTGCCTCCGCACGAACGCCTCCCGGACGGCGCCGCAGCGGGTTCCGGCGGGCGGGGAGCGTTCTCTTCCGTGGATTTCCGGTGCGGGGGGCCTCGGGCCGTCCCGGCCGTCCTCCCCGCCTCGGAAGCCGGTCGCCCTGATGACCGGGCCTCCGGGAGGCCCGCTCCTTCACGCCTCCCAGGCGGATCGGCGCAGCAGGCGTGCGCCGTTGAGCGCGACCAGCACGGTGGACCCCTCGTGTCCGGCCACCGCCAGCGCCAGCGGCAGCGTGGCGACCAGGTCCCATGTGACCAGGACCGTGATCACGGTGGCGGCGATGGCGAGGTTGGCGATCACGTACCGGCGGGCCCTGCGGGACAGCCGCACCAGGTTGGCCACCGAGCCGAGCTCGTCCCGCACGATGATCACGTCGGCGGTGTCCAGGGCCAGGTCCGAGCCCCGGCGGCCCATGGCCGCCCCCGTGGAGGCGGCCGCCAGGGCGGGGGCGTCGTTGATGCCGTCGCCGACCAGCAGGACCCTCTCGCCCCGGGCCTCCAGGCCGGTGACGAGGGCGACCTTGTCCTGTGGCAGCAGAGAGGCGTGTACCGTGCCGATGCCGGTGCGCTCGGCCACCGTGGCCGCGGCGGCCGGGTTGTCGCCGGTCAGCAGTACCGCGGGAGCCCCGGTGAGACCGGCTGCGGCTCGGACCGCCGCGGGGGCGTCCGGACGCAGCCGGTCCGTCAGCGTGATCGTTCCGATCAGCGACCCGTCGCGTCGAACCTGTACCAGGGTGCCGGTGGTGGACGAGTCGGCGGCGCCCCGCTCGACGGTCACGGTACTCCCGTCCACACGGCCGACGACCCCGAGTCCGGGGAGGGCCCGAAAGCCGGTGACCTCCTCCAGGGGCAGGTCGCGTTCGGCGGCGGCGCGCACGATCGCCCGGCCCAAGGGGTGTTCGCTGTAGTGCTCGACCGCCGCGGCCAGGGCCAGGACCGTGTCGGCGCCGTGGCCGGTCACGGGACCGATGTCCGTGACCTCGGGGGCGCCCTCGGTGAGGGTGCCGGTCTTGTCGAAGGCGACCACAGTGGTGCGGCCGATGCCCTCCATGACGGTCGCGGACTTGACCAGGACGCCGTGGCGGCCGGCGTTGGCGATGGAGGCCAGCAGCGGCGGCATGGTGGAGAGCACCACCGCGCAGGGGGAGGCGACGATCATGAACACGATCGCGCGCAGCAGCGCGTCCTCGAAGGCGTGGCCGAAGAACAGCATCGGCACGGCCAGTACCAGGAGGGTGGCGACGACCACTCCGAAGGAGTAGGTCTGTTCGACCTTCTCGATGAACAGCTGGGTCCTGGCCTTGGTCTCGGAGGCTTCCTCGACCAGGGTGACGATGCGCGCGATCACGGATGCGGAGGCGGGCCGGGTGACCTGCACGGTGAGGGTCCCGGTGCCGTTGACGGTGCCCGAGAGGACCTCGTCGCCCACCCCGCGGACCACGGGCACGGATTCACCGGTGATGGCCTGCTGGTCGACCTCGCTGGTTCCCCCGACCACGGTTCCGTCACCGCCGATGCGCTCCCCGGGGCGGACCAGGATGCGCTCCCCGGGTTCCAGTTCGCGGCTGGCGACGGTGGTCGTGGTGCCGTCCCCGTGCAGGAGGGTGGCCTGTTCGGGGGCCAGGTTCAGCAGGGAGTCGACCGAGTCCGCGGTGCGCCGGGTGACGACGACCTCCAGTGCACCGGAGGTCGCGAAGATGACGATGAGCAGGGCCCCGTCGAAGACCTGGCCGATCGAGGCCGCGGCGATGGCGGCGACGATCATCAGGAGGTCGACGTCCAGGGTCTTCCCGCGCAGGGCGCGCAGCCCGGCCAGGGCCGGCTCCCAGCCGCCGGTGGCGTAGCAGGCCAGGTAGAAGCTCCACCACAGGGGCGCCGGGGCGCCGCCCAGCTGGAGCCCCCAGCCCAGGAGGAACAGGGCCAGCGCGGCCAGGGCCCAGCGCACCTCGGGCAGCCTCAGGCCGGTGGCGAGGACCGAAGGCGGCCGGGGCAGGACACGGTCCCGGACGACGGCCGGAGCCCGGGGCGGTGTCATGCCTGTTCCTGGGCGGTGTCGCCGGTGTCCGCGGCGGGGCAGGAGGCGGTTGTGTCCTGGTGAGGGCGCCCATCGACTCCGGCGCGGTGGTGGGCGGGGGTCTCGTCCAGGGCGTGCTCGGCCTGGAAGACCGCCTGGGCGACCAGTTCCCGGGCGTGCTCGTCCCGGAGGCGGTAGAAGACCCGGGTGCCGTCCTGGCGGGTGGCCACGATCCGGCCCCAGCGCAGTTTGGCCAGGTGCTGGGAGACGGTGGTCGGCGACTTGCCGACGGCTTCGGCGAGCTCGCCGACCGAGTGCTCGGTCTCGCGCAAGGCCAGGATGATCCTGATTCTGGTGGGGTCGGCGAGGAGTCTGAACACCTCTGCCGCGAGATCCACGTAGGGGCTGTCCGGTCCGAAGCTGCAAACCTTCTTACCTTCACTCATGCGAATATAATAAGGTTCGATTACTCCGGAGGCAAAGCAGGGGTGTGAGGTGGCGGGGGCAGTGCGGCGCCGACGCGCCCGGGCGCGGGGACGCCTTTGCCCCCTCCCGGACGCGGTGGGTTCGAAGGCGAGGGGCCGGGCCCTCCCACGGGTCGTCACCGACGCAGGGGAACGGCCCGGCCTTCGCTCCGGCAGGAGACCCTGGCTCAGAACGCGTCGGGGTAGAGGCGTTGGGCGATCGTCTCCACCGCCTCGATGTTCCCGAGGGTGCCGGGGTGCAGATCGCTGGAGGGAACGGCGATGAGGAGGTCGTTCTCCACGGCGGGAAGGTCGGGGAAGGTGCTGCGAAGGTAGTCGAGCGACCGCTCCTCGTTCCCGGGCCCGCTCACCCCGAACACGATGGCCTCGGGGGCACGGCTGATGATCTCCTCGGGGTTGATCTCGGCGGCGAAGAAGTCGGCGAACTCGGGGGAGTCCGGATCGAAGACGTTGTCCCCGCCGGCCGTGGCGATGATGTCCGCCTCGACGCCGGCGCCGATGGCCGACAGCGAGTTGCCCTCGATGAAGACCTGGGCGACGGTGGGGCGCGGCGAGCCGCTGATCGCGGATTCGACGTCGGCCAGCCGTTCCTCCGACTCCTGGGTGAGCTCCTCCGCGGCGTCGGGAACACGCAGGATCTCACCGAGGTTGGCGATGTCCGTCAACAGGTCGGTGACCTCTGCGGTGCCGCGGCGCTCCGCGCATCCCCCGGTCGCCACATAGGCCTCGGCGCCGTTCTGGTTCAGCTGGTCGATTCCGGCGAAGCCCTGCTCGGCGGTGAACTCGTACTCCGTGGGGGAGACGACGAGATCGGGTTCGACGGCGAGCAGGTCCTCACGTGCCGGCGGAGCGTCGGTGCTGAGTTCGGGGACGTCGGCCGCGTGTTCGGCGATGTCGTCCGACAACGGTGAGACGGCGGTCTGGGCCTGGCCGACCAGGGAGTCCTGGACACCGAGCCGGATGAGCAGTTCGGTCTGGGAGGGCATCATCCCGACGATGCTGGTGGGCGTGGTCGCGAAGGAGAGTTCGCGTCCGCAGTTGGTGATCACCACCGCTTCCTCCGCGCCTGCGGTCTCTTCCGGGCTGACGACTCCCGTGCCGCATGCGGTCAGCAGCAACGGCGTCACGAGCGCGGCGCACGCGACCGCGAGGTTCGGGAGACGGCCGCGGAACACCGACGGGGTCTCGGTCGAGGGATGTGTCATGGGGCTTCGGTCTCTTCCTGGGTTCGGGAGAACTGGTGGGTCGGGGGACGGCCGTTCGGTCTCTCCGGGCTGCGGGAGTCGAAGAGGAAATGGCGTCGTCCGGAAAGGGGGTGGGCGACCGCGGTCGAGTCCACACCGAAGACCGAGCGGATCAGGTCGGTGTGGAGGACTTCCTCCGGAGCGCCGAGAGAGAGGAGGCGTCCCTGGTGGAGAACGCCGACGGTGTCGCATGAGCGCGCCGCGAGGTTCAGGTCGTGCAGAGCGACCAGAACGGTGCGGTCGGTGGACCTGATCAGATCGAGGAGTTCGATCTGGTGGGCGATGTCGAGGTGGTTCGTCGGTTCGTCGAGGACCAGGACCGGGGTGTCCTGGGCGAGCGCGCGGGCGAACAGGACCCGCTGCCGCTCACCGCCGGACAGGGCGGAGAACGAGCGGTCCGCCAGGTGTGCGGCCCCCACGCGTTCCAGGGCCTGTCGTGCTGTGGCGATGTCCTGGTCGGAGTCGCGGCCGTATCCGCGTCCGTGCGGGATTCGCCCGAGCAGGACCATGTCCAGCACGGGCATCTCGAACTCCTCGCTGTGCTCCTGGGCCATCACCGCCACACGGCGCGCCAGGTCCGTGCGTTTCAGAGCGGTGATGTCGGTGCCGTCCAGGCTCACACGTCCGGACGAGGGCGCGGCCAGGCCGGAGGCCACCCGGAGCAGTGTGGACTTGCCGCTCCCGTTGGGACCGAGCAGTCCCAGCACGGTGCCCGAGGGCACCTGGATGTTCACGTCGCTCACGACCGGCCGTCCACCGCGGTGGGCGGCCAGGTTCTCGATGTCCACCCTCATCGGTCCACCCCCACGCTTCCCGCGCGGTCCCGTCGCAACAGCCACAGGAAGAAGGGCGCTCCGACCAGCGCGGTGAGCACGCCCAGCGGGATCTCCGAGGGGGCGGCGAGGGTGCGGGCCAGCAGGTCGCAGGTCGCGAGGAACGCCGCGCCCCCGAGAAGGGCGACGGGGAGCATCTTCCGGTGATCGGCGCCGACGAGGATGCGTGAGATGTGGGGGATGATCAGACCGACGAAGCCGATGCCGCCGCAGACCGCGACCACGGATCCGGTCAGCAGGGCCGCGGCGATGAGGACCCCGCTGCGCATCCGGTTGACGTTGACGCCCAGTGAGGCGGCCGCGTCGTCCCCGATGAGCAGGGCGTTGAGGGCGCGCGCCCGAAACACCGCGTAGAGTCCCACGGCGACCAGGGCCGCCACAGGCAGGGCGAGGTGTCCCATCGTGGCGGCGGAGACCGAGCCCAGAAGAAAGAACATGATGCTGAAGACGTTCTGGGCGTCGGTGGCGATGGTCAGGTAGCTGGTCACGGCGCTGAACAGGGAGCCGAGGGCGACTCCCGCGAGGATGAGGCGCTGTGGTGCGATGCGCCCGTTCTTGTGGGCGAGGAGGTAGACGGCCGCCGTGGCCATCAGGGCTCCCACGAACGCCGCGGTTCCCATCCCCAGGGAACTGACACCGATGCCCAGCACGATGAACGACACCGCGCCGACGCCCGCGCCGGCGGAGACGCCCAGGATGTAGGGCTCGGCCAGGGAGTTGTGCACCACGGCCTGCATCAGCGCACCGGCCAGGGCGAGCGCGGCTCCGGCGGTCGCGGCCAGGAGCGCGCGGGGGAGCCGGAACTGCCATATGGCGTTGTCCTGCAAGGTGCTCAGTGACCCGTCGGACATCCAGGGCATGCCGGGCACGAGGTGGCCGATGACGATGCGCAGGGCATCCGTCGGGGAGACGGCGATCGTCCCGATGGTCGTCGACAGCAGCAGGACCGCCACCAGGACGAGAACGAGGGCCGGAACGAGAAGGCGAACGGCGAGGGCGCCGCGTCGTCGACGGCCGGCTGCTTCCGTGGTTCCGGAAGGCCCCCGCAGGCCGTCGGGCGCGTCACCCCCCGGTCGCGCCTTGCGTAGCAGGAGGTGGAGGGAGGCCGACGCGCGTCTCCCCGTGGTTGTTCTTGCCATCAGCGGTGGTTGCTCTTTCAGGTGGTCTGTGACCCGGTCGTGCGTGACCCGGTCAGGGCGGCGAGGCCGAGGACGGTCGCCCAGAGGAGGTGGAGGCTGTCGAGGTGGTTGCCGCCGTGGCCGGGGCGCGGCACGTGCCGCACGGTGGCGTCGACGCCTGCGCGCCGCAGTGCTCGGACGACCGCCGCGGTGTCGGCGGCGTTCACCCGGGAGTCCTCAGCGGGCACGACGCCGAGAAAGCGAGGGGGAGTGCAGCCGGGGGTGAGAGCCATGGCGCGTTCCGGGGGAGATCCGGCGCAGGTGCTCGACGCCCTCAGGAGTGTCCGGGGCACCGAACTCACCGAGCCGTCGTCGGCCCAGAGGGCGGGCCTTCATTCCTCACTGCCCGATGGTGTCGGTACCGCCACCGCACCGGTGGAGGTGTCCGCCCTCGGCGAGCGGGCCGGGCACGGCGACGGTGGCGAGTTCGTCCCCGTCGGTCACGTGCAGCTGTCCGTGGCAGCCCCGCGTGACCGCGAACCTCCTCCCGCCGGGATCGACGGCCACGGCCCGCCTCTGTGCCGGTGCGGAGCTCCCCGGCCGCGCGGAGGCAGCGCGGGAACCCCGGCGTGTTCGGCCGGGGCCGCGTCGCCGAGCTCGCTCACGGCCCCGCCGCTGACGGCGTGCGTGCGCCCCGCACGGTGGTGGGACACAAGGAGCTTCTGGGGATTCATGGGGTAAAGCTATTGTAAATGAAAACCGTTTTCAAGTACGGTGTGTGGCGTTCGCCCCCACGGACACGCGTCGGTGCGGAGCACCGGCGCGCGATCCGACGGTAAAAGGAGTCTCGTCGTGAACGACCGGGGCGTCACCGAGATCGAGGAGTCCGAGTAGCGGGGCCCTGGAGGCCGCACGCGCCTCGGGCCAGGCGTGGCTGCCGGGGTCCCGCCGACCGGAGACGCGGTCGGTTTCCACGAGCGCCTCCCCCGGCGAGTTCACCGAGATCCTGTGGCGGTCCCACCGCGCCGTCGGCCTGTGCTGTTCGGGCGCCCTGCCCGGGCAGTGGCGCCGCCGCCCGGTGTCGGGGTTCGTCGCCACACACGACCGCCGGATCGTCCACGCCCGGACGATGCCTCCCGCCGGACACGTCCTCGACAAGGAGCCGGACGCATGATGATCGTCCCCCAGCTGTGGCGGGAGGCAGCTCGTTTTCCCGCAGCTCTGGCCGGGAGCGTCGGACTGCTGGTACTCGTCTTCCTCACCCACCTCGGCCAGGCCGGGGCGATCGCCTGGTCGATGTCGGCGGTGCTGGACGGACGTCCCCGGGACGTGCTCGTGGCGGTCGCGCTCATCGTCGGCATCGCGCTGCTGAGACTGGTGCTCTCCCTGGCACAGACCTCTGCCGCGACGCTGCTGGGAGGCGGGGTCCGACAAGCGGTGCGCAGCCGCGCCATGGCGGCGGCGCTCGTACCCCGGCGCCTGCACGACACGGCCGCCCGCGACGGGTCGATGCGTTCGGGCCTCGGCGACGGCGTCGACGGCACCGACGCCTACGTCTCCAAGTACATCCCCGCCGTCGTGCACATCTTCCCCACCTGCGCGATCACCGTGTTCGGCCTGTTCCTGCTCTCACCGGGGGCCGGACTGCTGGTCGCCGCCGCCGTCGTGGTCGCTCTGCTGGGCCCCATGGCCTGGAAACGGATGATGGCCCGGCGCGGGCTCGACCACTGGGACAGTTACGACGCGCTCAGCGCCGACCTGCTCGAATCACTCCGCGGCATGGCCACCCTGCGCACCCTGGGCGACGTGTCGGGAACCCGGGAACGGCTGGACGACCGTTCGGAGGCACTGCGCCGCGCCACCGAACGCGTCATGCGCGGTTCCCTGGCCGAAACGGCCGTCACCGACCTCGCCGTCCAGGCAGGGGTGGTCGCCGCCGCGATCGCCGCCACCGCGCACGCGGTCACAGGACAGGCCCCGGCCGTCGAGGTCTACCTGATCCTCCTCCTGGCCTCGGAGGCCTTCCGGCCCATCCGCGACCTCTCACGGCACTGGCACGCCGGGTTCCTCGGCCTCACCGCGGTCCCCGCCCTGGACCGCGTCGGAGCGTTCACCGAACCGCGTGCCACCGCTCCGGGTGTCGCGACGCCCGGCCCCGGGGGGCGGGCCCCCGCCGACCGTACGGCGGACCTGCTGAGTGTGAGGGGGTTGACCTTCCGCTACCCCGACGCCCACCGGGACGTCCTCGAGGACTTCGACCTGACCGCCCGGAGGGGGACCCTCACCGCCGTCGTCGGAGCCTCCGGGGCGGGAAAGTCCACCTTCTTCGACCTCCTCCTCGGCTTCCTCGTCCCACGTGCGGGGCACGTCGAACTCGACGGGCGGCCGCTGCGCACCTCCGATATCGCCGTGGTCTCCCAACGGCCCGTGCTCTTCGCCGGGACCATCCGCGACAACCTCGCCGTCACCGGCGACCCCGAAGAGGCGGAACTGTTCGCCGCCTGCGAGGCCGCCGGGATCCTGGACGAGATCCGGGGTCTTCCACTCGGCTTCTCCACCGAGGTCACCGAAGCCGGCACGAACCTGTCAGGCGGTCAACGCCAGAGACTCGCCCTCGCCCGTGCGCTGCTCGCGCGCCGGCCGGTCCTTCTCGTGGACGAACCCACGAGCGCGTTGGACGCCGATCGGGCCGCCGGTGTCATCGACACGCTGCACCGCGTCGCCCGCGACCGCGTCGTCGTGATGATCAGCCACCGTCCCGAATCCCTCACCGGGGTCTCTCACGTACTGCACCTCGGCCCGGTGCACCTGGACAGGAACCCGTCATGACCACCCTCTCCGCGGCCGACACCTTCCGCGGGCTGCTTCCCGTCCTGCGACCGGAATGGCGCGGAATGCTGTGGAGCTATGCCGTCGGTACCGCGAGCGCGCTGACCCTGGCCGGCGCCACGATCCTCACCGCCTGGGTCGTCGGCCACGCCGTCGTGGAGCGAACAGCGCCAGAACCCGCGTGGTGGGCCGTGATCATCGGTCTCGTACTGCTGCGCGTCGTCCTGACATGGCGGGAAATGGACGTCTCGCATGCTCTGGCCTACCGTGTTCTGGCCCGGCTGCGCATGGCGCTGTTCGACGCGTACGCGCGCAGCGTCCCCGGCCGGCGCCGCGAGCACTCGGGCCGCGCCGCCACCGTGGCGATGGACGACATCGAGAAGCTCGAGTTCTTCTACGCCCACACGATCGCCCAGCTCGGCGCCTCCCTCACGCTGTTCACCGCTTCCCTGACCACCGCTTCGATCCTGTTGCCGGAGGCCGGGATCGTGGTCTTCACGGGCAGCCTCGTCCTGGCGAGCAGCGCGCTGTACTGGGCGCGAACGGCCAGACGCCTGGGGGAGCAGGAGCAGCGGGAACGATCCGACCTGTCCACACGGATCGTCGACGCCCTGGGCGCACTGCGCGAGGTGCTCGCCTACGGCCTGTCCCCGCAGGTCGTCGCCGAGACGAGCGCGGCCACCGCGCGCGCCACCGCCATCGCGCGCCGCCGCGAACTGCTCGAGCAACTGGTCACCTCGCTGCGCGAGTCCATCACCACCGCAGTGGTCATCGGCGTCATCGTTGTGGGAAGCGCCGCCGCCGGCGTGCTCTCGGACACCGCACAGGCACGACTCTCCCCGGCCGAGCTGCCCGCCCTGATCGCCCTGGCCCTGGTCGGCGTCGCGGCGGTCACGGACGCCACCGCCACCTTCACACGGCTGCACCCCCTCGTCGCCGGCGCCGAGCGCGTGACATCCGGGATCAACCGGCCCCCGGTCGTCGCGGTGTCCGACAACCCGCGGCAACTGCCGCCCGGACCGCTCGGTCTGCGCTTTCGCGACGTGTGCTTCGCCTACGAGGACCGGCCGCCCGTTCTCACCTCCTGGTCCCTGGAAGTGGCCCCCGGGGCACACGTGGGGCTGAAGGGGCCCTCCGGCTCGGGCAAGAGCACCGTGATCGCTCTCGCGGCCCGTCTCTGGGATCCTTCGTCCGGCATCGTGGAACTCGTCACGACCCAAGGCACGGGAGTGTCCGTCGCGGACGTCGACGACCGCGCTCTACGCGAGTCGGTCGCCCTGGTCGACCAGGATTCCGTGCTCTTCCACGGCACCGTCCGGGACAACCTGCTGCGCGGCGGCGCCCCGCGGCCGGACGGTGAGTTGAACACGATGATGGAACGCGTCGGCGCGGCCGACTGGATCGGTCTCGACGACGATCTCGGCGAAGCCGGCGTACGCCTCTCGGGGGGCCAGCGAGCACGCCTGTGCCTCGCCCGTGCACTCGTACGGCGGCCGCGGGTCCTCCTCGTCGACGAGGTGACGGCCAGCCTCGACCCCGCCACCGAGCGAGTGATCTCGGACATCATCGCCGACTTCCCCGGTACGGTCCTCGTCGCTTCCCACCGTGCCGAGACCCTCGCGCGTCTCGAACACGTCGTGGACGTCGCCGGCGCCGCTCCCGCCGGGGCGGGGGACGCGGCTCCGGAGGCCCGGACGCGGTCAGCGCACACCTGACACCGGGCTCGTCGGGGTCCGTCGGCGCCAGGACCTGTTCACCGGCGCCCGGGTCCGCCCGCTCCGACGCGTGAGCTCCCGACAGCCGGTCCCCGAGGCGAGGGGGTCCGATGGCGCCGGGCGCCGGCGACCTCCGGCGCAGGAGGGCCCGCTGCGCCCGGAAGGGGGCGGTACGGCACCCCGTCCGGGAAGTGCGGCGACGGAGCCGGCTGCGAGACGAGCACGGCCGGGCAACGCACCCGCCCGCCGGGCGGGCCGCGGTCCAGCGCGCGGGAGGACCGGCATCCACCGTTCGGTGGATGCCGGAGGTCGGCCGGATGCGCGGGGGATCAGGGCCGGACGGGCGATCCGCTCCGGGCCCCGGGCGGACAGGCTTGTGGGCATGGCGATCGTCGAGGTCACAGAGCTCAGCAAGAGGTACGACAAGCAGGTGGTCCTGGACCGGGTCTCCTTCTCCGTGGAGGAGGGGGAGGTCTTCGGGATACTCGGGCCCAACGGGGCGGGCAAGACCACCGCCGTCGAGTGCGTGGAGGGCCTGCGGTGCCCCGACTCCGGGACGGTGCGGGTGCTCGGGTTCGACCCGGTCCGGCAGGGGACGGAGCTCCGGGAGCACATCGGGGTCCAGCTCCAGCACACGCAGCTGCCCGAGAACATCAAGGTGTGGGAGGCGCTGGACCTGTACGCCTCGTTCTACGCGAGGCCCCGCGACTGGCGGGAGCTGCTGGAGCGGTGGGGCCTCGCGGACAAGCGCGACGCCCGGTTCGCGAAGCTGTCCGGCGGGCAGAAGCAGCGCCTGTTCATCGCCCTGGCCCTGGTCGGGGACCCCAGGATCGCGTTCCTGGACGAGCTCACCACCGGGCTCGACCCCCAAGCCCGCCGGGCCACGTGGGAGCTGGTCAAGCGGGTGCGCGCCGAGGGCGTGACCGTGGTCCTGGTCAGCCACTTCATGGACGAGGTCGAGGAGCTGTGCGACAGGGTCGCGGTCTTCGACCGGGGCGGGGTCGTGGCCCTCGACAGCCCCGAGGGGCTGATCGACGGCGTCGACGCCGAGTACCGGATGAGCTTCCGGTTCATGGACGGGGAGGCCCCCGAGCCGGGCGGCCTGCTGGGGAACCTCCCCGGGGTGGCCTCGGTGTCCCGCACCGGCGACCTGGTCGTCGTGGCCGGGCGGGGCGACTTCGCGACCGCGGTCACCGCCTCCCTGGCCCGGGAGCACGTGCCCGTCCGCGACCTGCGCATCGACAAGCGCACCCTGGACGACGCCTTCATCGCCCTGACCGGCCGCTCCCTCCAGGGCTGGCCTCCCCCTCCGGGCCCGAGCGGCCCGGCCCCGAGAACGGAAGAACCGTCGTGAAGACGCTTGCCAAGCTCACCGCCGTCGAGACCAAGCTGCTCGTCCGCGAACCCGGAGCGGTGTTCGCCCTGGCCATCCCCCTCTTCATCCTCGTGGCCTTCGGCAGCGGGATCACGGAGGGCGACACCGTCCTGCTGCCGATGGCGGTGACGCTGGCGATCGGCATGATCGGCCTCTACCTGCTCCCCACGACCCTGGCCTCCTACCGGGAGAGGGGCATCCTGCGCAGGCTCTCGGTGACCCCGGTCCGCCCCGGCAACCTGCTGGCCGTCCAGCTCCTGCTCCAGCTGGCCCTCACCGTGTTCGCGGTCTCCCTGCTGCTCGTCGCCGGCATCGGCTTCCTCGGGGCCCACGCGCCCGGGGCCGCGGGGTTCGTGGCCGCCTGCCTGGCCGGCACGGCCGCGATGTTCTCCGCCGGGCTGCTCATCGCCGCACTCGCCCCCAACGGGCGGTCCGCCAACGGCTTCGGCGTGCTGCTGTTCTTCCCTCTGGCCTACCTGGGCGGACTCATGCAGCCCGTGGAGCACATGCCCGATATCCTGGCGCTCGCCGGGGGGTACACCCCGATGGGCGCCCTGCGGCAGAGCCTCCACGACGCCTGGAGCGGTGGCGCCCTCGCCCCGCTGCCCCTGGTCACGATGGCCGCGTACGCCGTGGTCCTCGGCCTCGCCGCGGCCAGGTCCTTCCGCTGGGAGTGAGTATGGAGACGGTGTCCGAGCGCGACCTGGGCCTGCGGGAGGAGCGGCTGCGCCGCCTCCTGGCCTCCGTGCCCTACGCCCTCCTGGCGGCCTCCACCCTCCTGACCCTGGTCACCCACGACCTCTCCCGGACGCGGCTCCTGGAGACGCTCGGCCTCGCGGCCCTCACGGCGGTCCTCCTGTGGGCGATGACCGCGCTGAACCCCGACCCGGCCTCCCGCCCGGGGATGACGGCCGCCTCCGTCGCCGTGCTGGTCGTCATGATCGCCGTGCTCAGCACCCGCAGTGTCTGGTTCGCGGGCTTCTTCGGTTTCACCGGCTACGTGTACTCCTGGCAGTTCCTGCGGGGCCGGTGGAGGTTCGCGGGGGTGACGGCCACCGCAGCCGTCACGGTCGCCGCCTACATGGGCGGACTGCCCGATCCCACGCCCTCGTCGGTCCTCCTGTACCTGTTCTTCATCGCCGCCATGGTGGTCCTCGTCGCGGCGTTCAGCCTGCTCGGCGAGGTCACCACGGAGCACAGCGACGAGCGCGGGCGCATGGTGGAGCGGCTGCGGGAGACCATCCGGGAGAACGAGGGCCTCCACGCCCAGCTGCTGGTGCAGGCACGCGAGGCCGGGGCGCACGACGAGCGCGAGCGCATGGCCAGGGAGATCCACGACACCCTGGCCCAGGGGTTCGTCGGCATCATCGCGCAGCTCCAGGCGGCCGAGCGGGCCGAGGCCGGGGGAGGGGGCGGGAGCGCGCCGGAGGGCGGCGGGACCGCAGGGAGCTCCGCCGGCGGAGCGGAGGGGGACCGCGCCGAGTGGCGGCTCCGGGTCGCCAACGCGATCCGCCTGGCCCGCGAGAACCTGGCGGAGGCGCGCAGGTCCGTGCACGCCCTGGGACCGGCGCCCCTGGAGGACACCCCGCTGCCCGAGGCCCTGGCCGGCCTCACGGCCGAGTGGTCCCGGCTGAACGGGGTGCGCGCCGACTTCACCGCGACCGGACCGGTCCGCCCCCTGCACGGGGAGGTCGAGGCCGTCCTGCTCCGCACCTTCCAGGAGTCGCTGGCCAACGTGGCCAGGCACGCCCGGGCCGCCCGGGTCGGCGTGACCCTGTCGTACATGGAGGACCTGGTCGTCCTGGACGTGCGCGACGACGGTGCGGGCTTCGAGCCGCCCCCGGTCCCGGGGGCCGACGGCCGGGGCCCGGACGGCGGGTTCGGCCTGACGTCGATGCGGCAGCGGGTGGGCCGCCTGGCGGGGACACTGGAGATCGAGTCCGAGCCCGGTTCCGGGACGGCGGTCTCCGCCTCCGTCCCGGCCGTTCCCAGGGAGGACCCCGGTGCATGAGGCCCCCGTCCGCGTCCTGATCGCCGACGACCACCCCGTCGTCCGGGACGGCATCCGCGGCATGTTCGCCCGCGACCCGGGGTTCGAGGTCGTGGGGGAGGCCGCCGACGGCGCCCGTGCCGTCGAGCTCGCGCGGTCCCTGGAACCCGACGTGGTCCTCATGGACCTGCGCATGCCGGGGACGGGCGGTGTGCACGCCATCCGCGAGCTGGCCCGGCTGGGGCTCCCGGCCCGGGTCCTGGTCCTGACCACCTACGCGACCGACAGCGACGTCGGTCCCGCCATCGAGGCCGGGGCCACCGGATACCTCCTCAAGGACGCCCTGCCCGAGGAGCTGATGCGCGCCGTCCGCCTGGCCGCGCGCGGCGAGACCGTGCTCTCCCCGCTGGTGGCGACCCGGCTGGTCGGCCGCGTCCGCGAGCCCGCCGCGGCACTGAGCGACCGGGAACTGGAGATTCTGCGGCTCATCGCCGACGGCTCCACCAACAGGGAGGCGGCGGCCCGCCTGTTCATCAGCGAGGCCACGGTCAAGACCCACGTCCTGCACATCTACGGCAAGCTCGGCGTCAACGACCGGGCCGCCGCCGTCGCGGCGGGTTTCCGGCGCGGCCTGCTGGACCTGGGCGAGGGGTAGACCCCGGTTTCCCGGCGGTCCCTGTGCGGTCCGGGCCGTGGGCCCGGGCGAGCAGTCGGCAGTGCCCCGGCCCGTAGGTGTACTCGGCCCGGACGCACCGCCGAGCGTGCGGGGCTGTCGGTCGGCGAACCCCCGGGGGGTCGCGGGAGGGCGGGCCGTGTCCGTTCGGTGAACAGATGTGCGCGTGCCTGCGCGGCGGCGTGATCCGCGCCGATTCGGACGGGTGGCCGGGTCCGTAAGCGTTCGTCCTCAATGCACTTCCACCCCGGGTCGCAGATGCCTGCAAAAGCACCCATCTCCGCTGTGCACAAGGCGTAAAGCTCCGTTTTCTGTTTGCCATCGGGGCGTCTCCGGCAATGATCAGGGCGCACGCGGACACCACCGGCGACGCCGTGTCCTCCCCGTCCCCGAAAGCCCCGCAGCATCCGAGAGGCCGCACATGCTCCCTGCCATGACCCGAGCCGAACGCGAGGAGTTCCTCGCCGGAGTCCACGTGGGCGTCCTCGGCGTCGACGATCCCCGAGCGGGCGGCGCCCCGCTGGTCGTGCCGGTCTGGTACTCCTACGCCCCCGGCGGCGACGTGGTCGTGCAGACCGGCCGCGACTCCCTCAAGGCGCGCCTCCTCGGCGCCGCGGGCAGGTTCAGCCTGTGCGCGCAGCAGGAGGAGCCCCCCTACCGCTACGTCAGCGTGGAGGGGCCGGTCGTGGACGTCGCCGACCCCGCCGACCCGGACGAGCGCCGCGCCATCGCGGTCCGCTACCTGGGCGCGCGGGAGGCCGGGGACTACCTGGCCGCGACCTCCGGCCAACTCGACGACGACGTCACCTTCCGCATGCGCCCCGAGCGCTGGCGGACGGCGGACTTCTCCTCTTTCGCCGCGTCGGTGTTCACCTGACGCCGGCACGACCTCGACTCGACGAGAGGAACCCCTCGTGACGAAGAGTCCGGCAACGCACGCCCCCTCCGAGGCGGACCTACGCGGTCCGGTCACCGACCACCTCCGCGACGCGCTCCTGCACGACATCTTCGCCACCTGGGCAGCCAGACAGCCGGGGGCCCCCGCGGTCCGCCACAGGGGGCGCGAACTCACCTACGGGGAGCTGGCCCGGCGCTCCCGGGACGTGGCCGCGGGCCTGCTGGCCGCCGGGGCGCGTCCCGGCGACGCGGTCGGCGTCTGCGGGCGCCGGTCCCCCGAGGCGCTCGTCGCCTTCCTCGGGGTCCTGCGCGCGGGCTGCGCCTACGTGCCGCTGGACCAGGACCACCCGCCCGCCCGCGTCAACGCGATGGCGGAGGACGCGGGCGTGCGCGTCGCGGTGGTCCTTCCGGGGGCGGTGTGCCGGGTGCGGCGCCTCGCCGCGCGGGTCGGGATCGAGGCCGACGCCGGGCCCGCGGCGGCCGGACCGCTCCCTCCGACGGGCGCCGCGGCCGGCGACTGCGCCTACGTCATGTTCACCTCGGGCTCCACCGGCCGGCCCAAGCCGGTCGCGGTGCCGCACCGGGGGGTCGTCCGCCTGGCGGTGTCCGACCCCCGCCTGCCCCGGCCCGGTCCGGGGGACCGGGTCCTGCACGGCTACGGCCTGTCCTCGGACGCCTCGACCATCGAGATCTGGTCGGCGCTGACGGGCGGCGCCTGCCTGGTCATCGCCGACCGGGAGGAACTGGTCTCCCCCGAGGCACTGCACCGGCGGCTGCGCGAGGACGCCGTCGACATCGCCTACCTCACCACGAGCGTCTTCCACCACGTCGCCCGGACGGACCCCGGGGCGTTCCGCGGCCTCGACTTCGTGTCGGCCGGGGGCGAGGCCATGGACCCGGACCTGGCCCGGGCCGTGCTGCGCGCCTGCCCGGACACCGAGGTCGTCAACTTCTACGGCCCCACCGAGAACACGGTGGTGTCCACGTTCCACAAGGTCCGCGGACTCGCGGACGGGGCGCGCTCGGTGCCCATCGGCCGCCCGATCGCCAACTCCACCTGCCGCGTCGTGCGCGCCGACGGGACCACCGCCCCGGTCGGGGAGGAGGGCGAGCTGCTCGTCGGCGGCGCCGGCCTCGCGCTGGGCTACCTGGGCGACGCCGACCTGACCGCCGAGCGCTTCGTGGCGGCGCCCGACGGGAGCGGGGAGCGCCTCTACCGGACCGGCGACCGTGTGCTCCTGGGCGCGGACGGCGCCCTGGAGTACCGGGGCCGGATCGACCGCCAGCTGAAGATCCGGGGGCAGAGGATCGAACCCGACGAGGTCGAGGCGCGCCTGCGCGAACACCCCGACGTCGCCGAGGCCGTCGTGGAGGCCGGCGCCGCGCGCCTGACCGCCCACGTCACCCCGGCCGATCCCGGGCGCGGCGTCGACGTCGACGACCTGCGGGGCTTCTGCGCGGCCTGGCTGCCCCCGGCGGCCGTCCCCCGTGTGTTCCACCGGTGGGCGTCCTTCCCCGTCTCCTCGGCGGGCAAGGTCGACCGGGTCCGGCTCGCCGAGCGGTCCGCCCTCGCGGAGCGGTCCGCGGCCCCCGAACCGTGCGAGCCCGCGCCCCCCGGGCGGGAGGGCGGCGACCGGTCGCTGCGGGACGGTGTCGCCGCGGCCTGGCGGGAGACGCTGGGGGTGACGCCCCGTCCGGGGGACGACTTCTTCCGCATCGGCGGGGACTCGCTGCTGGCGGCGGAGGCGGTCAACCGCACCCGCGCCCTGCTCGGCATCGGCGCGGAGCACGGCAGCACCCTCGTCCGCTCCCTGATCGAGGGGCCGACGGTGGAGGAGTTCACCGCGGCCGTCCGGCGCGCCCGCGCCGGCGCACCCGCCGCACGTGAGCCCGGGGAGGCCACGGACTTCGGCGCCGAGGGGCGCCTCGGTTTCGCGCTGCCCGCACGGCGCGGCCCGGCCCCCGACCCGCGCGACCCCGCGGACGTGCTGGTCACCGGGGCCACCGGCTTCGTCGGCGCCTACCTGGTCGACCGGTTCCTCTCGCGCACCGGCGCACGGGTGCACTGCCCCGTCCGCGCCCGCGACCCCCGGCACGCCCGCCGCAGGGTGCTCGCCAACCTCGCCCGCTACGGGCTGCCGGCACGCGACCACGAGGAACGCCTCGTCTGCTTCCCCGCCGAGCTGGAGGCCGACCGGCTCGGACTGGCCGCCGGCCACGCGGCGGACCTGGCCGACCGGCTCGACCTGATCGTGCACTCCGGCGCCCAGGTCAACTTCATCTACCCCTACTCGGCCCTGCGGTCGGCCAACGTCGAGGGCACCCGCCGGATCGTGCGGCTGGCCGCGCCGCGCCGCGTACCCGTCCACTTCCTGTCCACGATCGCCGTCCTGGCCGGGTTCGGCAGCGCGGGTGTGGGCCTGGTGGGCGAGGAGACGCCCCTGGCCCACGCAGAACGCCTCACCCTGGGCTACGCCGAGAGCAAGTGGGTGGCCGAGCAGGTGCTGCGCGACGCCGCCGGGGCGGGGCTGCCGGTGACCGTCTACCGCCCCTACGAGATCACCGGGGACCGGCGCGGCGGGATCTGCAACACCGAGACCGCGATCTGCTCGATGTTCAAGATGATCGCCGAGACCGGCACGGCGCCCGACATCGACCTGCCGATGGACTTCGTGCCGGTGGACCACCTGGCCGACACCATCGCGCACGTGGCCACGGGCCCCTCCCCGGCGCGCGGGACCTACCACCTCACCAACCCGGCGCCGGGCCGCCTGGCCGACGTCGTGCGGCGCATGCGCGCCGCCGGGTGCGAGATCACGACCCTGCCCTACGCGGAGTGGGTCGCCGAACTGGTGCGCCACGTCGCCGAGGACCCCACCAGCCCCACCGCGCCCTTCGTGTCGCTGTGCGTGGACCGGGGCCGGGGCACCGACCTGTCGGTCAAGGAGCTGTACCTGGAGGGGGTCTTCCCGCGCCTGGACCGGACCAACGCCGAGGCGGCCGCGGCCGAGGCGGGACTGGCCTGCCCGCCGGTCGACGACGCCCTCATCGACCACTACCTGGACCACCTCTTCGGCTGCGGGTTCATGCGAAGGCCCAGGCCCACCGCCGCGGCCGGGGCCGACCGCCGGCTCGCGGAAGGGGGGAGGGCGTGATGGACGACGCCGCCGGCCTGCGGGCGGTCCTGCCACCGGTCCCCGAGGCGGAGACCGGCTCCCCGGGGTCCCCCTGCGCCTACGCCGCCCTGCGCGCCGACGGCCCGGTGACCCGCGCGCGGCTCCCCGAGGGCGATCCGGTCTGGCTGGTCAGCCGGCACGACGACGTGCGCCGGGCGCTCGCCGACCCCCGGCTGGTGCGCCCCGTCATCGCGACGTGGCCGCCGAGGGAGGGGGAGCAGTGGCCCCGCCGGGTCCTGACCCTGCTGGAGCTGAACGGCGCCGACCACGCCCGGGTGCGCGGCGCGGTCGCGCCCGCCTTCACACCCCGCCGCCTCCAGGACCTCGAGCCCCGTGTCCGGGCCCTGGCCGAGGACCTGACCGCCGACCTGGTACGGCAGGGGCCGCCGGGCGACCTGGTGGCGGGCTTCACCGAGCCCTTCCCGCTGCGCGTGCTGTGCGCGTTCCTGGGCATCGACCACACGGGGTTCGCCGCCGTCGCCGAGCACATCGAGACCGTCCTGCAGGCCACCCGGGTCCCGCTCGGCAAGACCCTGGCAGCCCTGGACGCGCTGCGCGACCACGCCGCCGCGCTGGTCGACGCCTGTGCGCGCGGGGGCGGCGACGGCCTGCTCGCCAGGCTGGCCGCCACCCCCGCCCACGAGGGCGGCCTCGGGCACGAGGACCTGGTCAGCGTGACCATCAGCATGCTCATGGCGGGCTACAGGACCAACGTCCAGCACTTCGGGGCCGCGCTGGTGACGCTCCTGGAGCGCCCCGGACTGGTCCGGCGCCTGCGGGAGCGGCCCGGGGAGATCCCCGGGGCGGTGGAGGAGCTGCTGCGCCACGTGCCGCTCATGAACGCCATCGTCGTCCTGGTCGCCACCGAGGACCTGGACATCGGTGGGCGGCGCATCCGTGAGGGGGAGGCGGTCATGCCGGTCATCGCCTCCGCCAACCGGGACGGCGACGCCTTCGAGCGCGCCGACGAGTTCGACCCCGGGCGGGACCCCAACCGCCACCTGGTCTTCGGCCGGGGACCGCACTACTGCCCGGGCGGCCACCTGACCCGCATGGAGCTGCGCATCGGACTGGAGACCCTGCTCGCCTGCCTGCCGGACCTGCGTCCGGCCGAGCCGACGGAGCGGCTCGCCTGGAACGAGGACTCGCCGCTGCGCGCACCGCTGCGGCTGCCCGTCCTCTGGTGAGGCCCGCACCCGATCCGACCGCCCACCGGAGGGAGACCACCGCCGTGACCACCACCGACCAGGCGCTGCCGCACTATCCGTTCAGCACCCGGGGAGACCGTCTGGCCGACGAGCTCCGAGGCACCTGCCCCGTCACGCGCGTGACCACCAACGCCGGGCACGAGGCGTGGCTCGTCACCGGCTATCCCGAGGCGCGCCGGGTGCTGCGCGAGGAGCGGTTCCGCCGCTCCCGGGTGGCCGACGAGGGCAGCCCCGTCCAGGACGTCCCGGTCTTCGCCCCCGAACTGCTCGACGCCATGGCCTACCTCGGCAGGGCCGGCCTGCTGGAGGAGGCACGGCGCCTGCTGAGCGACCTGCCGGACCTGCCGGAGGAGGAGCTCCGCGCCGAGGCGCGGCGGGGGCTGGAGGAGATGGTGGCGCAGGGGGCGCCGGGCGACCTCCAGCACCACTTCGCGGAGCGGGTGGCCGGGCCGGCGATGTGCCGCGTGATGGGGCTGCCCTCCGGCGACCTGCCCCGCCTCAGGCACTGGGCCGACACCGACCTCACCATGCTCCTGCCGACCGAGGAGGTCCACCGCAACTGGGAGCAGCTGCGCGACCACCTGCTCGAACGGGCACAGCGATGTGACCCCGGCGCCCCGGGCCTCGTCCCCCGGCTCGCGGCGATGAACACCGGGAGCGACGCGCTCACACCGCACCAGCTCGCCAACGTGCTCGGTGTCGTCTTCGTCGCCGGCTACGAGGACCTCGCCAGCTTCCTGGGCGGCGCGGCCTTCCACCTCGCCCGGATGCCCGGCGCCCTCGCCCGGATCCGCACCGACCCCGGAGCCGTCGAGGGCCACGTCGAGGAGCTGTTGCGCTACAGCGTCCTCATGGGCAACGCCCTGGCCCGGATCTGTACCGATGGCACGGAGCTGGGCGGACGGCGGCTGCGCACGGGGGACCTCGTGCTGGTCTCCACCGACGCCGCCAACTACGATCCCGCCACCTTCCCCGACCCCGACGCCTACGACCCGTCCCGCCGCCCCAACCCGCACATGCGCTTCGGCCACGGTCCGCACTACTGCCCCGGGGCCAGGCTGACACGCCGGGTCGGGGCGCTCGCCCTGACCGAGCTGGCCCGCCTGGAGGGGCTGAGGCTCGCCGTTCCCCCGCAGGACGTCGAGTGGCACCCCGACCGGATGGCGATCATGCCCGCCGCCGTACCCGTCCTCTGGTGAGACCGGCCCCACCCCGTGGACCGGCCGCCGACGAGCACCGGAACCGCCCCCGGACCCCGAGGAGTGTCCGCCCGTGCAACGACCCCCGCCCGTACCGCGCAACGGCGGACCGGCCCCCGGCCCGGTCCGGCGCCCTCCGTCGGCCGGGACACCCGGCCGCGCCCACCCGCAGAAGACCCCGGGGCAGGCCGAGGTCCTGTTCCCCGGCCTGCCCAGGCCCCGGACCGGCGATGGACGCCCTGCGCTGCCCGCCCGGGGACGCCTCCGTCACCCAGCTCTCGGGTGGTGAGAAG